>NZ_CP013437.1:0-300000 GCF_001718795.1 Burkholderia latens
GTGCTGCTCGGCGCGGTCATCGCGACGCTGACGTCGCGGATCACGTCGCTCGGGCTGGCCGACGTGCGCGGCGCGCTCGGCATCGGCGTCGACGAAGGCGCGTGGATCAACACCGCATTTACCGCATCGCAGATGTTCGTCGGGCCGCTCGCGATCGCCGCGGCGTTCGTGTTCGGCACACGCCGCGTGCTCGTCGCGGGCGCCGTCGTGTTTCTCTGCGCCGAAAGCATGCTGCTGCTGTGCACGCAATTCGGCGCGTTCATCGTGTTGCAGGCGATCGCGGGGCTTGCATCCGGCGTGTTCGTGCCGTTGACGGTCGGCTTCGTCGTTCGCACGCTGCCGCCGCGGCTCATTCCGTTCGGCATCGCCGCATATGCAATGAATCTCGAGATGTCGCTGAACCTGTCGGCCACGCTTGAAGGGTGGTACAGCGAACACTTGAGCTGGCGCTGGCTGTTCTGGCAGAACGCAGTGCTGACCGTCCCGTTCATCGCATGCCTGATGCTGTCGCTCGCCGACGAGCCGATCAAGCGCCTCGCGTCCGGCATCGACGCACGCGGCATGCTGCTCGGCGCGGGCGGCTTCGCGTGCCTGTGCATCGCATTCGACCAGGGCGAGCGGCTGTTCTGGTTGCAGTCGCCGCTGATCGTCGTGCTGCTCGCGGCCGGCATCCTGATGATTGCCGCGTTCCTGATTCACGAGCTCGCGTCGCCGCGCGCGGGCCTCGATCTCGGCTATCTCGTGCGGCCGAACATCGCGCTCCTGATCGTGCTCGTCGGTCTTGTGCGCTTCACGGTGCTCAACACGAGCTTCATCCCGTCGTTGTTTCTCGCCAGCACGTACGGCCTTCGGCCGCTGCAGATCGGCGACACGCTGCGCTGGATCGCAATACCGCAGCTGCTGTTCGCGCCGTGCGTCGCGCTGCTGCTGCAGCGCTTCGATCCGCGCCGGTTGATCGTGGCCGGCTTCGTGATGGTGGCGATCGCGTTCGCGCTCGGATCGCATCTGACCTCCGCATGGGCCGAACCCGACTTCATTCCGTCGCAACTGCTGCAGGCGCTCGGCCAGACGATGGCGCTGACGTCCGTGATCTTCTTCTTCGGCAAGCACGTCACGGCCGAACATGCGCTGACGTTCGGCGCCGTCGTGCAGACGACGCGCTTGCTGAGCGGGCAGCTCGGCACGACGGCGATCGCGGTGGTTCAGCGGATCAGGGAGGGTACCCATTCGAATCTCGTCGGTCTGCATGTGTCGCTGTCGGATCCCGAAACGCTCGAGCGGCTGCGTGCCGGCGCGGCGTCGCTGGTCGCGCATGGCGCCACGCTGGCGACCGGTGACCAGGCCGCTTACGCGCTCGTCGACCGTGCGGTGCGCGTGCAGGCGACCACGCTCGCGCTGGCCGACAACTTCCGCGTCGCGATGGCGTTCGCGATCGCCGGCGCACTGATCGGCGTCATGCTGCGGCCGGTGCGCCCGTCGTGAGCATACCCCGGCGCAGCTGAAATTTTCTGAAAAATCCTGAAGCGCACGCCTGCCGCGGCGGCATGTTCGCCGCGGCGGCAGACGGCGCGCTTACGCCTGCAGGAACGCGAGCAGCTCGGCGTTGATGCGATCGGCGTTCACCACGCACATCCCGTGCGAGCCGCCTTCGATCACCTTCAGCACCGCGTGCTTGACGATCTTCGACGACAGCCGTGCCGAATCGTCGATCGGCACGATCTGGTCGTCGTCGCCGTGCAGCACGAGCGTCGGCACGTCGATCTTCTTCAGATCGTCCGTGTAATCGACTTCGGAAAACTCCTTCACGCACAGATACTGCCCGTGGATGCCGCCCATCATCCCCTGCGACCAGAACGCGTCGATCGTACCCTGCGACGGCTTCGCGTTCGGCCGGTTGAAACCGAAGAACGGCACCGCGAGATCCTTGTAGAACTGCGAACGGTTCTCGGCAACGTTCTTGCGGATGCCGTCGAACACGTCCATCGGCAGGCCGCCGGGATTGGTCGGCGACTTCACCATCTGCGGCGGCACCGCGCCGATCAGCACGGCCTTCGACACGCGCTTCGTGCCGTGGCGGCCGATGTAGCGCGCGACTTCGCCGCCGCCGGTCGAGTGGCCGACGAGGGTCGCGTCGCGCACGTCGAGTGCGTCGAGCAGCGCGGCGAGATCGTCCGCGTACGTGTTCATGTCGTTGCCGTGCGACGGCTGGCTCGAACGGCCGTGGCCGCGGCGGTCGTGCGCGATCACGCGATAGCCGTGCTGCACGAGGAACAGCATCTGCGCGTCCCATGCATCCGCGCACAGCGGCCAGCCGTGCGAGAACACGACCGGGCGGCCGCTACCCCAGTCCTTGAAGTAGATCTGCGTGCCGTCTTTCGTGGTGATCGTGTTCATCGTGTGGGCTCCTGGGTGGGCTGAAGAGGCGCTGCGCGAAGGCGTGCCGGCCGCGGCGGCCATCGCGGGCAGGGCGGCTGCCGCGACGGCCGTCGCACCCGCGAGCAACATGTCGCGGCGGCGGGCCGACGACACGGCGTCGGTGGGTTCGGAATGCATCTGGACTCCTGAAATGGGCGGCGCAACACGGCCGCGCGGGATGATGGATCGGTGGCGACCGGCTGCGGCCATCCCGCCGGCAGCCGGTCCGCTTGCGCCGTCGCGCGCGGTCGTGCGGCGCGGACGAGCGAATGCCGTCGGGAGCGTATCGCGGCGCGGTACGCGTCGTACTGAAATCCGGCTGAATTTTCTTGAACGCGGTCGCGCCGTACGCGCGCGCTTGCCGCGCTGCAGAAAAATTCAGCACGCGACGGGGACGCTTCAGCGAACGGCGGCTATCGTCAGCATCGGGTCACTCGCAAAACGGTTCGCGCGACGCGTACTGCGTACTGATCCGACGACCCGCACCGCCCGTCACTTGCCTGGATATGCCGCCATGGACGCCTTCAATCGTTGGGAGCACATGATCACGTCGCTCGGGCCGTCGCCCGCCGCGAGCCTCCGGATGATGCCGATGCCGCGCGAGCGCGCGGCCGACGGCCCGCGCCGCGCGCATCCGGACGATGCGCCGACGCCATCGAGCGGCGACGCGCGCCGACGCAGCGCGATCGTCGCCGTGGAGCGACAAACCGATTCGTCGATGCTGGTGTCGTGGAGCGATGCGACGCGTTGCCGCTACGACGAGCAGCGCTGGATCAACGCGAAGGCGCGCGGCCCGGGACGCTGCGCGCTCACCGGGCAGCGGATCCGCGCCGGCGACTCGATTTACAAGCCGCAGTGGCGCGGCGCGAAGCGTCCGGCCAACTGCCGCGAAATGATTCTGGCGGACGCGCTGCAGCGGTTCGCCGGCCGCCAGTCCGCCGTGTGAGGTATCGCGCGGCACGCCCGACGATGATGAAGCGCCCGCAACCGGGGCGGCGCGCGCGCGAAATCGATGCTGTCGAACGAGCCGGCGATTCATTCACCGATTCTTCCGAATCGGAAAATGGCGTCGAGCATTACACGTGGCACGGCGTTTCACCCTATTCGTCCGATATATCAAATGCGCATTCAGATGCGAATGCACCATTTATGTATGGCTCGTGAATGCGTGCCGTTTTTCAGTGCATAAGCCAGGTGGCTGCCTGCGCCGCGCTGCACCGTTTTTCGTCATTTCAAAAAATTCGAGCGTTTCATTCTGATAATTTGAATCATTCGACCATGCAAATACCGTAGCATTGAGCGAAACCGGCGCGTCGATTCGACGGTGCGCCGTTGAATGTCATCAACTAGAAATTCCCATGATCCGGATTGGAACACTTCACGTTTTTCTCGACAGACGTGAAATTCGTTCGAACGGCAAGCTGCTGCGCATCGGCAGCCGCGCATTCGAAATTCTCGAGCTGTTGATTCGGGCGAACGGTGCGCTGGTATCGAAAGACGAAATCATGCAGCGCGTGTGGCCGCACACCGTGGTGGAAGAGAACAACCTGCAGGTGCATATCGCTTCGCTGCGCAAGGCGTTGGCCGGCGATCGCAATCTGATCGTGACGGTGCCGGGGCGTGGCTATCGGCTCGTGGCCGGCCAACACCAAGACGACGTGCCCGTGCGTCCCGCGATGTCGCGGCCTGCCGTTGCGCCGGGTGCGCTGTTCGGCCGCGAACAGACGGTCGACGACGTGCTCGCCGCGTTGCAGAGCGCGCGCGTCGTGACGCTGGTCGGAGCGGGCGGCATCGGCAAGACGCGCGTCGCGATCGAAGCGGCCGCTCGCGCGGACGCGCGCTTTCCGGAGGGCACGGTGTTCGTGTCGCTTGCGACGGTCGCGTGCCCGCGCTTCGTTCCGGACGCATTGGCCGGCGCGTTCGGGATCGCGCAGCCGACGGGCTCGCTGACGCTCGAAGCGGTGCTCGCGAGTGTCGCGCGGCGCCGGATGCTGCTCGTGCTCGACAATTGCGAACACCTGCTCGACGCCGCCGCGCAAATCGCGAGCGCGCTCACGGATGCGGACGACGGGCTGTGCGTGCTCGCGACGAGCCGCGAATCGCTGCGCATCCACGGCGAGCGCGTGTGTCCGGTGCCGCCGCTCGACGTGCCGGACGACGGCGCCGCAGATTGCGATGCGATGAGCGCGAGCGCCGTGCAACTGTTCGCCGCGCGCGCTCGCGCGGCCGATCCGCGCTTTCCGCTCGATGCGCGCAGCCTGTCGTTGATGGCGTCGGTGTGCCGCCGCCTCGACGGCCTGCCGCTCGCGATCGAACTGGCGGCGGCCCGTGCCGCCGTGCTCGGCATCGACGTGCTGGCCGCCCATCTCGACGATCACTTCAGGCTGCTGACCGGCGGCTTTCGCACCGCGCTTCCGCGCCATCAGACGCTGCAGGCGATGTACGACTGGAGCTACCGGTTGCTCGGCGATGCCGAGCGTTTGCTGTTGCGCTGGCTCGGCGTGTTCCGCGACGGTTTCTCGGTCGAGGCCGTACGCGAAGTCGTCGGCACGAACGGCCTGGCGGGCGCCGAGCTGCTCGACACGATCGCGGGCCTCGTCGCGAAGTCGCTGGTGATTCTCGAGACCGCGCAAGGCGCACCGCGCTACCGGCTGCTGACCACCACGCGCGCGTACGCGCGGCAGCAACTCGACGCGCACGGCGAGAGCGCGGCTGCCGCACGTGCGCACGCAAACTATTTCCTCACGTTGTTCCGGCGCGCGCCCCGCGGTCGTCGCAAACCCGGCAGCGAGCCCGGTGGCGCAACGCGGCTCGACGCGGTCCGGTGCGAACTCGGCAACCTGCGCGCCGCCCTCGATTGGGCATTCTCGCCGCACGGCGACGCGGCGCTCGGCATTGCGCTCGCGGCCGTCGCGGTGCCGTGCCTGTTCGACCTGTCGCTCGTCGACGAATGCCGCGAACGCGCACGCGTGGCGCTCGATGCGATGCGCGATGCGGAGGCCGACGCGCACGCACCGGCGGCGTCGACCGATGCGCGCGTGCGACTGCTCGCCGCGTATGCTGCTGCGCTCGCGCACACGACCGGGCCGACGCAGGCCGCGCACGACGCATGGTCGGAAGTGCACGCGCTCGGATTCGATGCGGCCGAAGCGGGGCTGCCCGCGGGCGACACCTGACGGCGGACGGCCGCCATGCATTTCGGGCTTCAGAACGTTTCAGCGCGGATACAGGACACGCGCGCGCGGCGCGCGTAGATTTCCGGAACGGATGGTGCCGGCACGCGTGCTTGCGCGCTGGTGCACCAGCCGACATCGCGCGCCCTGCTGAATGCCGGCGCGGCACGACGCCCGGCGCGCGCGTCACCGCGCATCCCGCTCAACCGACGAACTGCCGCATGAATCCTGCCCGTTCCGACCTTTCCAGCCACGCGACCGACCTCGGCCTGCTGTTCCTGCGTGTTGCCGCCAGCGTGCTGCTGATCGTGGTTCACGGCCTGCCGAAGATCCTCCATTACACGTCCGAAGCCGCCGCGATCGAGGATCCGTTTCATCTCGGCCGCACGCTGTCGATCCTCTTCGCGATCTTCGCGGAAGTCGTGTGCCCGGTCTTCATGATCATCGGCCTGTACCCGAGGCTCGCCGCACTCCCGGTGATGATCGTCACGCTCGTTGCGCTGGTGTTCGTCCATCCCGACTGGTCGTTGCGCGACGCACAGTTCGCGTGGATGCTGCTGATCCTGTTCGGCACCGTCGCGATCGCCGGCGCGGGCCGCTATGCGCTGCCGAGCATCGTTCGCCGGCGCGGATAGTGCGTCGGCGGCGCGCACGATTCCGTCCCCGTAGCGACGGCCCGGCCGTCACGCCGCCTTCGCTTTCGTGCCGATATGTCGACACTTCCAGACCCGGCACGCTGCGGTGCGCCGATCGTGCTGGCCGATTTCGTCACATGCGCGTGCCGGGGCGCGGCTGCTCGATGGCGCGGTCGGTATGGCACGGCGGGGCAGGGTGTGCACCCGTGCCGGCTCGCTGTTGCGTGTCGGCGTCGTATCGCTACGGCAAGGCACGCACGAGCCCAAGTCCCAAGCGGCTTGAACGATCTGCAAGGTGCATGCCGACCGGGCTCCGTAGTCGCCCATACGGCGCGCGCGGGCCGGCACGCTTCGGAGATTCGCGGGTGAGGGTTTTGCGGCGCGCACGCGGGTGTGCGCGCGGAGCGTTCAGGCGGGCTTCGTGAAGCAATCGACGAGATCGGGGCGGTCGAGCTGCTCGACCCACCAGTGGAGTGCGCGGCCGGCCTCGTCGCTGCGCCATGCGAGATAGCAGTGCGTGGTATCGCGCATGCCGGTCACGCGGCGAGCGACGAGCTTGCCGTCGGCGATCGCGCGTGCGGCAATGCATTCCGGCAGCGTGCCGACCGCTAGCCCTTCGCATTGCGCGTCCAGCTTGGCCGCAAGCGTCGGCACCGCGAGATACGGCTGGCCCGCATCGATCGCGACCGACTGCGGCTGCAGCTCGCGCGACGTGTCGCTGATCACCGCGCCGCGATACTGGACGACCGACGTCCTCGAAAGCGGCTCGGGTAGCGCTGCGAGCGGATGGCTCGGCGCGACCGCGAAGATGTGCTTCAGCGAGCCGATCGGTCGCGCGATGATGTTCGGCAGTTCCGGCGGCTCGCCTGCGGCACCGACGACGAGATCCGCACGGCGCGAGATCAGCGCATCCCACGTGCCGCCGAGCACTTCGGTCGACAGCCGCAGCCGCGTGCCCATCTCGAGTGCATAGAAGCGGTGTACGAACGGCCACAACGCATCGAACGGCAGAATCTCGTCGATACAGATGCGTACCTCGGTTTCCCAGCCTTCCTGCGCGCGCTGCGCCTTCACCTCGAGTTGTTCGGCCGCGCGCAGCAAGCGCCGGCCCTCCTCGACGACGATGCGGCCGGCATGCGTGAGCTTCGCGCGCCGTCCGCTGCGATCGAACAGCATCACGCCGAGATCGCTTTCCAGTTTTTGAACGAGATAGGTGAGTGCGGACGGCACGCGGTGCAGCAGTTCCGCGGCTTCGGCGAACGTTCCGGTCCGGTCGATCGCATCCAGCGCTTCGAGCGCTTCGAATGACAGCTTCATCGCGAGTTCAGATAGAGGGCGGCTCGCGCATCATATCAGTGCGCGCGAAGCACGGGGGCGCGTCATCGCGATTTGCTAGACTCGCGAGCGTCGTCACTTGCCGCGCCGCCTCAACGTCACCATGACCGCCCGTCAGTCAGACACGCCATCCTCGGATTTCATCCCGGCCGACGTCAGGCAGACCGTCGTCGCGCAGGCATTGCCAAAGGGGCAAATCGGCATCGTCCGCCTGAAGACGCTGCGCAGGAACATGGGGCTGACCGCGCCGTACGAGCTCGAGAACTCCGACCTCATCGTGTTGCAGCTGCGACCGTTCGGCGAGCAGGACCTGTGGCTTGACGGCCGTCGCGCACCGTTCGTGCCGTACAGCGCGGGCACCGTCACGATCCACGATCTAGACCGGAACTGGGTGGCCGATCTGAAGGGGACGTTCGATTGCCTCCATTTCCATCTGCCGCGGCACACGCTCGAGGAAACGGCCGATGAGCTTGGCGGCGGGCGACGGCCTCAGTTGTATCTGCCGCCTCATCTGAGTACCCACGACTCGGTCATCCACGCGCTCGGACAGTCGTTGCTGCCTGCACTCGCCCGCCCGGACCGGGCGTCGCAGATGTTCATCGACCATGTCGGGCTCGCGTTCCAGGCGCACGTCGCGCAGCGGTACGGCGGCATCGGCGAGCGGCGGCGACCGGAGCCGGGCAAGCTCACGCCGTCGCAGGCGCGTCGCGCGAAGGAACTGCTGCTCGAACATCTCGACGGGAACATCGGGCTGGCCGACGTCGCGAGTGCGTGCGGGCTCTCTCGCGGCTATTTCGTGAAGGCGTTTCATCAGACTACCGGGCTGCCGCCGCATCGCTGGCTTATCGTGCAGCGCGTCGAACGCGCGAAGGAATGGATGCGCAATCCCGAGCTGCCGTTGAGCATGATCGCGCTCGCGTGCGGCTTCGCCGATCAGAGTCATTTCTCGCGCACGTTCACGCGCGTGACCGGTGTCAATCCGCGCCGCTGGCGCGCGGACAACACCTGACCGCGTGGGCGGATCCCGGCGCACGCTTGCCGTTGTAATGACCGCGCGGCGTTTCGCCGATATCATTCACGCGCGCGCAAACGAGGCAATCGATCCACGCGCACGGCATTCGCACGCGACAGATCCGCAAGACCGCCGAACCCGGCAATGAAGCAAGACCGGGCGCGCGGCCCGAACGCAGCACGACTGAGAATATCGAAACGATGGAGATGACGACAGGTTCGGTGCGGCGCGCAATCGCGCTCGCGGCCGGGGGAGCGTTGTGCGCGGCGGCCGCCGGCGGCGCGCATGCGCAGACGCAGGCCGCAAATGCGACGTCGGCGCCGCCGGCAGACGCGGCGACGCTGCTGCCGAAGATCGACGTGACGGGCCATGCGAGCGGTGCGTCGGTCGGCCTCGTCGGATTGCGCAGTGCGGCCGCGACGAAGACCGACACGCCGATCGCCGAAATCCCGCAGACGACCAACATCGTGACCGCGCAGCAGATCGAGATGACCGGGGCGACCGATCTGAACCAGGCGTTGCGTTACGTGCCGGGCTTCGCGACGTTCGGGGCCGACAGCCGCACCGACTGGTATGCGGCGTTGCGCGGCTTCACGCCGACGCTGTATGTCGACGGCGTGCCGGCGCCGAATGCGGCCGTCATCGCGAACTGGCGCGTCGATCCGTACACGATCGACTCGATTGCGGTACTGCGCGGCCCGACGTCGGTGCTGTACGGCGCGGGCGAGCCGGGAGCGATCGTCGATGCGCATACGAAGCTCGCGAACGGCGAGCGTGTTCGCGAAGCCGGGGTGCAGATCGGCAATTACGCGCGCAAGGAGACGCTGCTCGACATCGGCGATGCGCTCGATCCGGGCGGCAAGTATGCGTACCGCTTCGTCGGCGTCGCGCGCGACGGCAACGCATGGACCGGCCCGAACGCCGATCGGCGTGTCGCGCTCGCGCCGTCGTTCCGGTGGCGGCCGACGGCCGACACGTCGCTGACGGTGGCCGCGTCGTTCCTGCAGGATCACGGCGACATCTCGTCGAACTACCTGCCGGCGTCGGGCACGGTGTTGCCGAATCGGAACGGACGTCTGTCGCAGGACATCTACATGGGCGACCCGGCGTTCAACGACTACCTGAAGAAGCAGTGGTCGCTCGGCTATGCGCTCGACCAGCGCGTGAATTCGATCTGGACGCTGCACCAGGACGTGCGCTGGTCGCACCTGTCGCTCGACGACGCGACGGTGTTCGGCAACGGGTTCGCACCCGGCAGCACGACGAACATGCAGCGCACCGCCGGGCTGTTCCAGCTGAACTACAGCCGGCTCGACATCGACAATCGCGCGCAGGCCCGCTTCGCCACCGGTCCTGTCGAACACACGTTGCTGTTCGGCCTGCAGTTCGACCGGCAGACGACGACCAACAGCGTGTGGCTCGCACTCGCGCCGTCGCTGAACCTGTATCGCCCGGTCTATCGACCGGTGACGACCGCGATCTTTTCGGGGGCGACGTCGCTCGGGCACGTCGATCAGTACACGGCGATGAATACGTTCGGCGTGTACGCGCAGGATCAGGTCCGTTGGAAGCGCTGGACGCTGACGCTCGGCGGCCGCGAGGATCGCGTGAACGCGCGCTACGACGACCGCGCCGCCGGCACCGGCACGCGTCAGGATGTCGACGCGTTCTCCGGCCGCATCGGGCTCACTTATCAGGGCGATGGGGGGGTATCGCCGTACGTGAGCTACTCGACGTCGTTCGATCCGGTGATCGGCGTGCGCATGTACGGCGGCGGCCTGCCGCAGCCGACTCGCGGCAAGCAGATCGAGGCCGGGCTGCGCTGGCAGCCGCCGGGCCGCAACCTGATGCTGACCGCGGCCGTGTACCGGATCGATCAAACCAGCGTCGTGACGCCGGCGCCGTCGAATCTCGACCCGACCGGCACGTCGTCGGTGCAGACCGGCAAGGTGCGCTCGCGCGGCATCGAACTGAGCGCGGTCGGGAACATGACGCGCGAACTGTCGATCGTTGCGTCGTACGTCTATCAGGACGTCAAGAACGTGCAGGCGAACGATGCGTCGCTGAACAACTGGCCGGTGGCCGTGCCGCTGCCGCGGCAGATGGCGTCGCTATGGACGGACTGGACCTGGCACACCGGTGCGCTGTCGGGCGCCGGAATCGGAGTGGGCGTGCGTTACCAGAGCGCACTGGCCGGCGCGCCGGACAACGGGCTGACCGTGCCGAGCGTCACGCTGTACGATCTGGCGATGCACTACGACGTGCGTCACTGGCGGTTCGCGCTGAACGTCGCGAACGTGTTCGACCGGCGCTACGTCAGCGGCTGCACGTCGTACACGGTATGCGTGTTCGGCAACGAGCGGACCGTGCTCGCGAGCGCGAAATACAACTGGTAGGCCAAGCCGCGCGTTCCCGCCGCGCATGACTACGCATCGCGCGGCGGTTTGCCGGCGGCCGGGCGCGTGGCGGCCAGCCGCTCGCGCCGCCATTCGGTCGGCGTGACGCCGAATCGTTCGCGGAACGCGGTGGCGAAATTCGCGGCCGTGGAAAAGCCGATTTCCTTTGCGATGCTTGCCATGCTGAGCGACGTCGAATCCAGCAGATCCTGTGCGATTCGCAGGCGCTCGTGTCGCAAGTACTCGAACACCGTTTGCCCGAGGTTGTCACGAAACGCGCGCGACAGCCGCTTCTCGTGCGTGCCGACCGCGCGCGCCAGCTGCTCGACCGTCGGCGGATCGCTCAGCGAACGCGACAGATGGCGCAGCGCCGCGCGCACGATGATGTCGTCGGCGTTGCCGGCCGCAAACCGCGTGCGTCTGTGTTCGGCAACCGCCGGCGGCGGACATCTCCCGCGCAACTGCACGCGAATGCGCGCGACGACCTCGGCCGGCTCGAACGGCTTCACGATATAGTCGACGCCGCCGATATCGAGCCCGTCGACGCGCTCGTGCAGTTCGCCGGCTACTGTCAGGAAAATCACCGGAATCGCATTCGTCAGCGGATCGGCGGCCAGCCTCCGGCACGCGGTGAATCCGTCCATGCGCGGCATGCGCACGTCCATCAGGATCAGGTCGGGCACGAGCGCCTGCGCGCGCTCGCACGCCTGCACACCGTCGAACGCGACGCTGATCCGGCAGCCCGTCGTGCGCAGGATATCGGCCAACAGGCGCAGCGGGTCGGGCTGATCGTCGACGATCAGGATATGGGCGTCGGTCAACGCGGAGCTCGGAGGAGACATCGTGCACCTGTTCGAGAAAGGCTGCGGGAAGCGTTCCAATGCGAACGCGATTCCGGTTCGGTAACGGCGTCGGAAACCGCGCTGCGACTTCGCGAAAGCGCGTGGCGCGCTCGCGTCGACAAGCGGACGTCGCCGGCCTGTGCAGCAGGCAGGTGCGGCGCAATACCCGGTGCTTGTCGTTCCGATCGCCGGCCGATACGGACGCGAATGAATGCCGCGGGCGGAATCGATGCGAGCGGAATTGTAGGGCGATATTTCGAATCACGCCATATCACGATCCGCCATTCTTGCAGTTTATATTTTTACGGTCGGTGTGAATTTTTCGGCCGTTACGCGCCGAATGCCGGGTCGTGCTGGGTCATTTTATAAATATTCTAAAACCGACAAAAACGCAGTCCGCTGCGGCAAAGTGTTTGGCCGGTCCGGAAAACATTTTTATTAAGTGAAAATATAGTAAATCGTTTGCGAGCGCGTTAATTGTGCGGTAACTGATTGAAAACATTGGAATTTACAATCTATAAAGAATGCCGCCTTCTCTAACTTCGATGCGTATCTCATAATTCGTCCGAACTTTGGATGCCGGATGGATCAGGCGGTCGCATCGGTGGGCTTGCCATGAAAGACGTTGCGCGATTCGAGTTCCCCGCATCAATTGATGCGCGAGCGATCGGATTTGCGACGCAAAAGATTGCAGAGATGGCGGCGCAGGCAAAATGAAAGATGCGCTGTCGCAAATCGGTCGATTCGGCGGCAAACGGTGAAATAAGAAAGACGGGGTTGGTCGCGGTCAGCGCGACGTCGAAATCGGAATGTTCATATTGACGGATTGAATCGCGAGATTCGACCCGGGGGCGAATTCGTCTTTGCCGGTCAATATGTATTCCTAATGTGTCGATCGAATGATCGGAACGGGCCGGCAATGATGCAGGTTGCCCGCGGGACGCGTGCGTCCTGTCGACATGCGCGGCGCTCTTGCTTCGCCATCGGCGTGACGGCGGCGGAGCGCGGGATGTGGCCGGTTTCGCCGGGGGGTCGAAGCTGAAGCTGTGGGTAAACGTAAGTAGTCCGTATTCAACCAGAACGCAAAAAACGGAGCAGAAGAAAATGAAGAGGAACCAGATTTCGGCGCTCGTCGCCGCGATGTTCGCAGGTGCGGGTGTGCTGGTCGCGGGGGCCGCGCACGCCGACAACTTCGTCGATCGTGGCAACCCGGACAACGCGCTGAACGGGCAGTGCATCGACGGCACCAATCCGGCCTGTATCGCGACGAAAAACGGGACGTTCGTCGCGGCCAGCACGACGAACTTCACGTCGGGCACGAATGCGAAGGCCGGTTCGAGCGGCATTGCGATCGGCGATCAGTCGAACGCGGGCAGCAAGAGCGGCAGCAGCAGCGGCGGCGGGATCGCGATCGGTGTCGGCGCGCAGGCACTGGCGAACTCGGCAACGGCGATCGGCACCGTCGCGCTAGCGCAAGGCAATACGGCGCTTGCGATGGGCCGCCAGTCGGCCGCGATCGGCGATTTCTCGATGGCGCTCGGCAACGTCGCGGACGCCCATGGCACCAGCTCGATCGCTTTGGGCCACTCGGCGCTTGCAAGCGGCGACCGCTCGATCGCGATCGGCGGCGCGAATCCGACGACGAGCGACGGCGTATCGAACGGCGCATCGTATGACGCGGCGACGCAGACGCGCGCCGGCGGCACGCAGTCCGTCGCGATCGGCGCCGGTGCGCAGACGAATGACAACAACCAGGTCGCGATCGGCTCGGGCAGCGTCGGCGCAAACAACGGCGGCACGCCTGTGTTCGGCGGCACGGCGGCGCCCGTCGGCGGTGCAGTCTCGTTCGGCTCGATCGGCAACGAGCGGCAGATCAAGAACGTTGCGGCCGGTGCGGCCGATACCGACGCGGTCAACGTCCAGCAGCTGAAGAACGTGAATGGCGCACTGAGCACCGGCATCGCGAACGTCGACGCACACGTGACGTCGGTCGGCAACACGCTGTCGACGTCGATCGCGAACGTCGACCAGCGCGTGACGAACGTCGGCAACAGCCTCAGCACGAGCATCGTGACGGCGACGCAGAACGTCGTCAAATACACCGACGACGCACATGCCGCGATCGCGCTCGACGGCGCGGGCGGCACGACGATCGGCGGCGTGGCGGCCGGCGTCGCCGACACGGACGCGGTCAACGTCGGGCAGTTGAAAGGCAGCGTCGCACCGCTGCAGACGTCGCTGTCGACGGCTACCGCGAACATCACGAATCTGCAAGACAACGTGACAGGCATCCACGCGTCGTTGAGCACGGCCGTGTCGAACATCGACGGCCTGCAGGCGGCCGACGCGCGCAACGTGAAATACGACGGCCCGAGCGGCTTCGACTCGGTCACGTTCGCCGGCCCGAACGGCACGACGCTGCACAACGTCGCTGACGGCGTCGCCGCGCACGATGCGGTGAACGTCGGTCAACTGGGCAGCGGCCTCGCGTCGCTCAGCACGAGCGTGACCAATAGCGTCAACACGACGATCGGCAACCTGAGCACGTCGATAGCGACCCAGATCGGCGATGCGACGAAGAACGCGGTGCAGTACGACGACGATACGCACGGCGGCGTCACGCTCGGCGGCCCGGGCGCAGCGGCGCCGGTCGGCGTGCACAACGTCGCAGACGGCGTCGCCGCGAACGACGCGGTGAACGTCGGCCAGCTCGGCAAGGCGACCGACACGCTGAACCAGTCGATCGCGAACGTCGGCAACAGCGTGACGAAGCTCGGCGACCAGGTGACGACGAATACCGGCAACATCGCAGCGCTGCAGCAGGACGCGTTGCAATGGAATGCGAACCTCGGCGCCTACGACGCGAGCCACGGCGGCAACGGCGCGCAACGCATCGGCAATGTCGCGGCAGGCCAGAACGGCACCGACGCGGTCAACGTCGACCAGCTGAAGGCGGCGATTCACGATGGCACCAGCCAGCTCGACGCGCTTGCGGTGAAGTACGACGATGCGAGTCAGCGCCAGGTGTCGCTCGGCGCGGGCAACGGCGGGGTGCCGGTGCGCGTGACCAACGTCGCGGACGGCAACGTCGCGGCCGGCAGCACGGACGCGGTGAACGGCGCGCAATTGCGGCGTGCGATCGGCGGGACGGCCGCCGCGCTGGGCGGCGGCGCGACCGCGAACACCGACGGATCGATCACCGCACCGTCGTACAAGATCGGCGGCGATTCGTTCAACAACGTCGGCGACGCGCTGACGAACCTCGACGGCCGCGTCGGCAGCAACACGACGACGCTCCAGAACCACGAAACGCGCATCGGCGACGCCGAAACCAATATCGCCGTCAATACGTCCGCGATCGCCGGTTTGCAGAAGGATGCGCTGCAGTTCGACCCGACGCTCGGCGCATACAGCGCCGCGCGCGGCGGCGTGCCGACGAAGGTGAGCAACGTCGCGGACGGCAACGTCGCGGCCGGCAGCACGGACGCGGTGAACGGCGGCCAGCTGTACGGCGTGAAGTCGGATCTGGAGCAGCAGATCACGCAAGTGTCGAACCAGACGGGCGAGGCCGTGAAGAACGTCGTCAAGTACGACGTCGACGGCAACGGCAACCGGCTGAATTCGGTATCGCTGAGCGGCGGCAACCCGAACGCGGCGGTCGCGCTGAAGAACGTCGCGGCCGGCGCCGACGACACGGATGCGGTCAACGTGAAGCAGCTGAAGTCGGTGCAGTCGAACCTCGATCAGCTCGGCGCGCTCGCGGTGCAGTACGACGATGCGTCGAAGGGCTCGATCACGCTCGGCGGCGCAGGCGGCACGCGCATCACCAACGTGAAGGCCGGCACGCTCAGCGCGACCAGCACGGATGCCGTGAACGGCTCGCAACTGTACGCGACGAACCAGCAGGTATCGAAGAACACGACCGATATCGCGAATCTGCAGAGCAACGTGACCAACATCGCGAACGGCAAGGCGGGGCTCGTGCAGCAGCAGGACGCGAACGGCGCGATCACGGTCGGCAAGGATGCCGGCGGCACCAGCGTGAACTTCTCCGGCACATCCGGCGACCGCGTGCTGACCGGGGTGGCGGCGGGCGTGAATGCCAACGACGCGGTCAACATGGCGCAGTTCAACGATGCGCTGAAGACGGCGGCGGCGAACGACAAGGTGCGCGCGGCGGCTACCGATGCGAACGCGACGTGGATCGCGCGTGCCGACGCGGGGTCGATCGGTTCGACGGCGACCGCGACCGGCAAGAACGCGGTGGCGGTCGGCCAGGGTTCGGTGGCGGATCGCGACAATTCGTTCTCGGTCGGCGCGAAGGGCGGCGAGCGGCAGATCACGAACGTCGCGGCCGGCACGGCGCCGACCGACGCGGTCAACGTGCAGCAGCTGAACGACAACATCGGCGCGGCGTCGGCACAGGCGAAGGGTTACACCGACCAGCGCATCGGGCAGGTGTACAACTCGTTCAACGACCTGAAGAAGGACATGTACGGCGGCGTCGCGTCGGCGATGGCGGTGGCCGGCTTGCCGCAGCCGACGGGTGCGGGGCGCTCGGTGGTGTCGGCGGCAACGTCCAACTATCATGGCCAGCAGGGGTTCGCAGCCGGTTATTCGTACGTGACGGAGAACAACCGCTGGGTCGTCAAGGCGTCGGTGACCGGCAATACGCGGTCGGACTTCGGTGCGGTGGTCGGCGCGGGTTACCAGTTCTGACGTACGCCGACCAGCATTGACGGATGGGGAAGCGGCGGGCATGCAGTGACGACCGTGCTTTCCCGGCATGCGTGGCCCGAGGTCGCACGTCGGCTTCGGGCCGCCGTCGTGTCGTATGACGATGCGGATGGCTGCCGCGCGGCATCGTCGTGCACGTGGACTGCTCCACGTGTACGCCCGGGCCGGCTCGCCGCAAGGAGCGGGCATCTGCCGACGTGCGGCGCCCGCTCGCCGTTGCGGCCGAGCAGGGCGCCGACGTGACGCGGTTCAATTCCGTTTGACGTAGCGATCCGATACGACGGCGCGCTGCTGGATCCATGCGAGCGCCAGCTCCAGCGCCTGGTCGTACGCTTCGCCGGTATCGGCAAAATCCCCGTCGACGCCGAGCGTGCGCGTTTCGCCGTCGCGATCGGTCACGATCGCCGCCGCCGAATAGCGGCCGGTTTCCGTGTCGGTGACAACCGCACGGACCTCGTATCCGCGATGTTCAATGACCTTGTCCGTTTGCATCTGGCACCTCCTGCAACGAGCTGTGAAATGTTGCGGCGCGCACGTCCCGGCTCGGTTTGCGGCCGGCACGTGCACGCGAACCGTGCCGTCGGCACATGCCGCGCGAGTGCGCCGCCGATCACGCGGCGAGTCGCAAACCTGCCGTCATGCGACGCCGGCCCGACCGCCGTTCGCCCGCCATCGGCGAGCGGCGGTCACTGCGGTCTGCCGCCCGCGGTCGACCCGTGTGCGGCGCCGTGGTGCAGAAGAACGACACGTGATGCAGCACCGGGGTGTGCGTTGCCGTCCGTCGGCGCGGATGCTTCAGGCGTCCAGCGACCGCACGCATGCCACGCGGCGCGGCGCGGTCGCTGCGGTCGTGCAGCGAGACGTCGTTCGCCGCCACGTGGCCGCCCGTGCGAAGCGCCGCGCGTAGCGGATACTGACGGCCGTGCCGGGCATCCACGCTACGCGTACGCGATGTGTAGCGAACGCGACGCGCACTTGCCATGATAGCGCGCTCGCCGCGATCGCGACCGAGGTTCGGCGCGAACCGCGTGCGCCGCCGACGAACGCGAACACGTGGCTTGCGATGCGGCGCAAGCCAGCTTCGCGCGGAACGCACGAGACGTTTCCAGCGCATCCGTTCACCCGGCCGTTACCTGGATCCGTCGCGGCTTCGCTTCTTCGCGGCGCGGGATCTTCAGCGTCAATACACCGTCGCGCAGTTGCGCGTCGATGCGCGACACGTCGAAATCAGCGCTGAGCGTGAACGCGCGCGCGAAGTGCGGGTGACGTACTTCGCCGTGCTGCAGACGCAGCCCGGACGGCATCGGAATGACGGCTTCCGCTTCGATGCTGAGATTGCCGTCATGCACGCGCACGTCGAGCTTGTCGCGCGGCACGCCGGGCAGATCGGCATACAACGTGATGCCGTGCGTGTCCTCGACGATGTCGACGGGCGGCGCAATGCGGGCATGCGCGGTGTCGCGCTGAGCCGGCTCGCCGCGGGTCACGGCCGTTTGCGTGTCCGCCGGCCGCTTGGTCAGATCGGTGGTTTCGCTCATGATGTCCTCCGTCATGCGTTCGTGACGTGGTGCGGGTTACTGGACGGTGATCGCGCGCGGCTTCGACGCTTCGGATTTGCCGATACTGATCGTCAGGCAGCCGTTCGCATAGCGCGCCTCGATCTTGTCGGAGTTCGCCTGCTGCGGCAGCTCGATCACGCGGCGGAACGTGCCCATGAAGCGCTCGTTCGCATAGACGCGCCGCTCGCCGTCGGCCGTGTCGTCGTTCGGCGACACGCGCTCGCCGCTGATCGTCAGCAGCCGGCGATCGACGGAGATGTCGATCTTCGCGGGATCGAGCCCCGGCGCGAATGCGACGATCTCGATCGTGTCGTCGGTGCTGCCGATGTTGACCGGTGGAAACCCGCCGGGCCGCGGCGCACGCAGGCTTGCCGGAAAGCCGGTGAACATGCCGGCCATCTGCCGCTGCAAGCGGTCGAATTCGGCCAGCAGATCGGAGGAAAAGAAGGGATCGCTCATGACTCGCTCCTGATTGTGCGTCCTGCGGAGGACGAACCGGACTACGCGCTCCAGTTCGTCGATCCGCGACAGGCTCGCTGATAAACAAATCGAAACACGCAGCGCGGGAAAACCGCGACTGCCTTGAGCGATACATAAAATAGGACGGGCCGAACGAATTTCAAGGGGGCCGTGCGCGGAAATTTTGCCGGCATCGACGCGGGCCGGCGTGCGTCGCACCGTCAAGCCCCGGCAAGCGGCCGCATGTTGGCTTTGACCCTATCGCCCGCGCCGCCGGTCGGCGAGGGCGCGCGGCACGCGCTCCGCAATCATGCCGCCGTCGTCGCCCTATCGCCGCACCGCACGAGCCGGCCGCTTCGACGGTTGCCGCGCAGCCTCCGGCCGCCGCGCATCGAACGTCGCCCACGACGGCGCGGACGGTGCCCGATGCGGGCAGAAGGCGGAATTTGCAACGCCACCAGAAAAGAAACAGCGTCGCGGG
This sequence comes from Burkholderia latens, assembly GCF_001718795.1. Lineage (NCBI taxonomy): Bacteria > Pseudomonadati > Pseudomonadota > Betaproteobacteria > Burkholderiales > Burkholderiaceae > Burkholderia > Burkholderia latens. The sequence continues at coordinate 19,045 of NZ_CP013437.1, forward strand.
AGAGCGGGGCGCCGCTCGCGCTGCCCCGCTCCCGGCTGCTCAACGGCTTGGGCCGGAGGGCGGCTTCACTTCGGACAAGTCGTCCTCTCGAACCTCCGCCTGGCGCACGGTGGTGCCGTCGTCGCCGGTTTCGGAGATGTCGGTTTCGAACGTCGACTGCCGGTCGTCGGGTTTCCCGGCGGGCTTCTTTTCATCGGTCTGTTTGCCGGGCTGTTGCTGTTGACTGGTCATCTTGCTCTCCTGATCGCAACGTCGGATGTTGCGCATCCTTCACGTGAGCAAGCCGCGGGCCGCGCGCCCGTGCAAGTCGGCCGGGATCCTACGCCCCGGCCCGTGGCCGACAGTTCCCGTTACGTTCGCCATCGCCGGGTCGGCAAACGGGCTGCGAGCCCATCGGGGCGCGAGACTGGAGCGTTACACGTCAGAATCATTTTTCGTCGCCGTATCGCACGCTCCGGCGCATGCCGGCGACGAACGACCGGTGGTCGAACGCGATGCCGCGCCGTACGACACGGCATCACATCGCCCCGCGAGGCGGTTTCCGCGCGCTGCATCCCATTCGCTCCGTCGCGCCGTATCGGCGCTGTAACGTTTTCCGCGCGATTCTCGCGTGCCCGGCGCTTGCCGGGGCCGGTAGCCGTGCCGGCAATGCCATCGCGCGACTGGCACGTTGCTCGCTTGATCGATTGGCTGAAAACGATCGTTGTCGCGCGCCGGGAAGATTGGACGTATCGATAGGCGAGCGTGAAAAGCGGGCGCGCGACGGTCGTGAGCACGGATCCGGTCAACTGGCTCGTCATCGCCGGCACCGGCAACGCGCTGTCGTTCACGAGCGCGAAGGTGCGCTGACGCGCGCCGGCTGGTTTGCTCAACGGGGGGGAACACCATGAAGCGCGCTTCGTTTGCGCATGCAATGCGCATGTTCATCGTATCGGCGAGCGTCGCGCTCATGTGCGGGATGGCGTTCGCGCAGTCGGCGTCGCGCGCGCCCCACGATTTCGCGCGGCCGCCGCTCCATCTGCACGGTGCCGCGAAACGGAACCCTGTCGGCCTGTCGCCGCAGCAGATCCGCCGTTTCTATGGGTTCGATCCGTTGCCGGCGCGCGGCTACGGCGGCGACGATCAGGTCATCGCGATCGTCGATGCGTACGACAACCCGAATGTCGAAGCCGATCTGCGATCGTTCAGCAGTACGTTCGGGCTGCCGCCGTGCGCATCGCCGCGCTGCTTCACGAAGGTGTACGCAACACCCGACAAGCGGCCGCCGCCGCCCGACGCACTTTGGGCGCTCGAGAGTTCGCTCGACGTGCAGTGGGCACACGCGATCGCACCGAACGCGCGGATCGTGCTCGTGGAAGCCGCATCGAGTTCGCTCGACGACCTGATGAGCGCGGTCGGACTTGCGACGAGTACGGCGCCGGGCGGCGTGGGTGCGAAGGTCGTGTCGATCAGTTGGGGCAGCGCCGAATTCCTCGCCGAAACGCAATTCGACGGCCAGTTCGCGAGTGCGAACGGCGTGTCGTTCGTTGCCGCGTCAGGCGATGGCGGCAACGGCATCGACTATCCGGCCGCGTCGCCGTATGTACTGAGCGTCGGCGGCACATCGATCGCGGTCGATGCGAGCGGCGGCTATGCCGGCGAATCGGCGTGGGCCGGCAGCGGCGGCGGACAGAGCGCCGTCGAGCCGGCGCCGGCGTATCAGGCGAACTTCGGGATCCCGTCCGACGCGCTCGGGCTGCGTGGGGTGCCCGACGTCGCCTACGATGCGGACCCCGCGTCCGGTTTCGCGGTCTACGATTCGTACGGCTATGCGGGGCAGCGCGGCTGGTTCGTCGTCGGTGGCACGAGCGCGGGCGCGCCGCAATGGTCCGCACTGGTCGCGATCGCGAACGGCGTGCGCATCGCGCGCGGCAAGACGACGCTGAACGCGGTGGGCGCGCTCCAGACCGTGCTGTACGGGCTCGCATCGAGCGCGTACGCGGCGAACTTCCGCGATATCGTCAGCGGCTCGAACGGCGTGTGCGGCACGCTCTGCAATGCGGCGGCCGGATACGACTACGTGACCGGTCTCGGCCGGCCGATGGCCGCCAATCTGGTGCAGGCATTGATCGCCGCGCCGTGACGCCTGCGCACCCGCGGGAGAACGCGGGCTGGTTTCGTGATCCCTCGCCCCCTATAATCGCGATCAGCTTGTCCGGGCAATCGCGGTGATCAAGGTGAGGGTAGGCAAATGGGACAGTGCCGTCGCATCTATTCACGCTTCATCGTCACGAATTCGGTTGCCGTACTGGCAATTCTTGCCGGTCCGAGCCACGTGCGCGCCGAGGACAATGCGCCGAGCTTACCGATCGCCTTCAAGCCATCGGAAAGAACGCTCAATGCGTACGCGGTATTTGGCGACGGACGCTCGACCGAGGGCGGCGACATGCATTGGCGCGCGTATGAGGTCGGCTTCGGCGACGTCCTGAACGACTACCTGTCGGTCTACCTCGCGTATGTGAATGAGGGGCATCCGGTGGATCACCACCGCGACGGATTCGCCGCACTCGGCTCGTTTCGCTGGCCGGTCGGCAATCGCGTGGCGCTCGAATTGTCCGCCGGGCCGTATTTCAGCATGGACACCACGCATGTCGACAACGAGGCACGCAATGACAAGCGCTGGGGTGTGCGTGCGTCGGCCGCGGTGCGGTATTACGTCGTGCCCAATCGCTTTTTTCTCAAGTTGCAGTACAACCACGTCCAGATGTTCGGCGGCTTCAATTCCGACGCGGTGCTGTTCGGCGTCGGCTCCGATTTTGGCGGCGATCCCGGCCCGGCGTTGTCGGACGGCAAGACGCAGGTAAGCGTGTGGGCCGGGACGTCGCAGACGAACCGGCCGCAGGTGCCGATCGAAAAGGGCTACATGGTCGAGGTCAAGCGCCCGCTCGGCAATGCATGGGCCTATTCGGCGAGCTTCGTCTACGAAGGCAACAACGGTGTTGCGGGCCGGCGGGGCGTCGCAGCGCAGTTCTGGTACGTCGCGCCGATCAGGAGCAAGTGGACGCTGTCGGCGGGCGTGGGCCCGTATCTGTCGCACGACCGTGACGAGACATCGGGCAGGACGAGACTCAACGCGCTGCTCAGTGCGCAGTTGACGTATCAGGTCACGAATGATTGGGCGGCGAGCTTGCGCTTCAATCGCGTCGCGACGCGCAACGACAAGGACCAGGACATGTTCATGGTCGGCGTGGCGCGGAATTTCTAGCAGCTCGACGCTTTCGATTTGTCCATATCCACGCTTCAACGGCCGGGAACGCACGTTTTGCACCGCGCAGGCGGCGCGCGCGGCCGTGAACCGGAATCGTCCGGCTGTCGGTCGTGACGTCGGACGGCGCCAGTCGCCGCCCGACGGCGTCGACGCCGCGTCACGGCCTCATGACGACCTTGATGCAGCCGTCGCGCTTGTCGCGGAACGTCTCGTACATCTCCGGACCCTGTTCGAGCGGTACGGAGTGCGTGATGACGAACGATGGATCGATCTGGCCGCGCTCGATCCGGTCGAGCAGGTCGGCGCTCCACCGGTTGACGTGCGTCTGCCCCATGCGGAATGTGAGTCCCTTGTTCATTGCGGCGCCGAACGGAATCTTGTCGAGCACGCCGCCGTATACGCCCGGAATCGACAGGATGCCGGCTGGCCTGCACACATAGATCATCTCGCGCAGCACATGCGGGCGATCCGTCTCCAGCATGACTGCCTGCTTGACCCTGTCGTACGCAGCGTCGATCGAGCGCGTCGCGTGCGATTCCATGCCGACCGCGTCGATGCATTTCTCCGGACCCTTGTCGGCGGTCAGCTCCTGCAGGCGCTCGATCACGCTCTCGTCCTCGAAATTGATCGCGATGGCGCCGCCGTTGCGCGCCATTTCGAGGCGCTCCGGTACGCGGTCGATGACGATCACCTGCCTTGCGCCAAGCAGCACGGCACTGCGGACCGCCATTTGGCCGACTGGCCCCGCGCCCCAGATCGCGACCGTGTCACCGGGCTCGATCTCGCAGTTGACGGCGGCCTGCCAGCCGGTAGGCAGGATGTCGCCGAGAAACAGCACCTGCTCGTCGCTGATGCCGTCGGGGACGGGAATGTGCGTGCAGTCCGCGAACGGCACGCGCACGTACTCGGCCTGCCCGCCCGGATAGCCGCCGGTCAGGTGCGAATAGCCGAACAGCCCGGCGGTCGTGTGGCCGAAGGCTTTGGCCGCCTTGTCCCGGTTGCGATTGCTGCGCTCGCATACCGAGAAATTGCCGCGGCGGCATTGGTCGCATTCGCCGCAGAAAATCGTGAACGGCACCACCACCCGCTGCCCGATTTTCAACGCAGTGTTGTCTTTGCCGAGTTCGACGACTTCGCCCATGAATTCGTGGCCCATGATGTCGCCGTGCTCCATGGTCGGCATCAAACCGTCGAACAAGTGCAGATCCGAGCCGCAGATCGCGCAGCTCGAGACGCGGATGATCGCGTCGCGGCCATCCTCGATGATCGGGTCCGGAACCGTGTCGCACCGGATGTCGTGTTTTCCATGCCAACGCAAGGCTCTCATGGCGGGTCTCTCCAGATGGCGGCCGCACCGGCGACCGCAACGAAGAGATCCGCGCGCAAGGCGCGTACCCCCTGTGCGCGCTCCGTCGGCGGCGAGCGTGATCGTCGTCGAGAATCAGGGCGGGGCGCTGGAAATTCGATGAGAAGTCATCGGCCTCGCACGCAGCGATGCGCGAAACCGGATCGTCCGCGGGCGAGATCCGGTGTTTCAGCGTGTTCTCTGGCGCAGCGCGGAGCCGGACGTGCGGGCGTGGAAAATGGAATCAAGTTTGCCGTGCGGGTGTGCGGCGGGCAGGCGGACGCGGCGCCGCATGCTCCTGTCGCACACGGCGCCGCCGGCGGCGGCGTTCGCGCGCACCGCTGCGAGCGAACGTGTCGCGGGCCAGCGGCGCCGGCGCGACGCATGACGTCGTCGTCGCATCCGCACGGGCGCCGTCGTTCGAGGGCGTTCGACCGCGGTCGAGCGGTGCGCCCGCCTGTCAGCTGCGCCGCGCGAGCCGTCCTGCCGCGTTGATGAACGGCTCGGCCAGCGGGTCGCTTGCCGCCGCCACGTTGAGGCGCACCCACGGCGTCGTGTCGCCGTTCGGCCGGTATTCGCGTCCGGGCGCGAGATCGAGCCCGAACGTGCGCGCGACATCGCACAGCAGCGCCGAATCCTCGACGCCCGGAACGCACGCCCACAGAAACATGCCGCCGCTCGGCTGTTCGAACACTTGCCACCCCGCTTGCCGTAACCGTGTCACCGCATTCGCGGACGCTTGCGCGAGCCGCCTGCGCAGCCGCTCCAGATGCTTGCGGTGCGTGCCGCGCTCGAGCAGCAGCGCGACGATGCTCTCTGCGATGCGCGCGCCGCCCATGCTGGTCAGAGCCTTCAGTTCGATCAGCGGCTTGATCAGATCGGGGCGGGCGGCCAGGTAACCGATCCGCAGCGACGACGACAACGCCTTCGAGAACCCGCCAAGGTAGATCACGCGTTCGAGCTGGTCGAGCGTCGCGAGCCGCTGCGACGGCGTCGCTTCGAAGTCCGCGTAGACGTCGTCCTCGACGAACGTGAAATCGTGCTGATGCGCGAGCTGCAGCAGCCGGAACATCACCTGCGGCGCGATGTTCGTCGCAGTCGGGTTGTGGAACACGGTATTGACGAAGAACAGCTTCGGACGATGTTCGCGCAGCAGCGCCTCGGCCATTTCCACGTCGGGCCCGGTCGCGCGGCGCGGCACGCCGACGAGCTTCACGCCATGCAACTTCAGCAGACCGAACAGGTTGAAGTAGCCGGGATCCTCGACGAACACCGTGTCGCCCGGCTTCAGCATCAGCCGCACGACGAGATCGAGCGCCTGGCTCGCACTGTGCGTGACGAGGATCTGCTGCGGCTGCGCGTTGATGCCGAGCGGTGCGACGTGGCCGCTCAGATGCTCGCGCAGCAGCGGATCGCCCTGCGGCTGCGCATAGTCGACGAGGTTCGCCGCGTCGCTGCGCACGACGTGGCGCACCGCCTGCGCGATCCCGTCGACGTCGCGCCATGCCGCCGGCATGAAGCCGCTCGACAGTTTGACGCGATCGTCCGTCGCCGCGAACTGACCGAGGATGTGACTCGATTCCTCCTCCGCGACCCGGGGATCCGTGCCGCCGGCGTGCGCATGCGTGTCGAACCGGTCGGTCACATAGAACCCCGATCCATGACGGGGCCGGATCAGCCCGCGCGCGGCCAGCATGTCGTACGCCTCGACGACGGGGAAGCGGCTGATCTGCTGGTCGGCCGCCATCTTGCGGATCGACGGGAGTTTCACGCCGCTGCGCAAATGCCGCGAGCGAATCATCTGTTCCAGCTGGCGGGCCAGCTGCTCGTTCAGCGGGACGCCGGCCGTCGTATCGAGCGCAAGTTTCATTCGACACCACCGTGAGTGAGGGCGGACAAAGTGTTCAGTAAAACCACCGAACACTTTGGGGGTGATTGTTCGGTTGTGTTCATTCCAACGGTCGCATTCTAGCCGAATAATCGGCACCGCAGGCATTCGGAAAGGTGGCAGTCGAGCCGACCGGCAAGGAGGACCAAATGCGGGAAATCCGGCTGTTCCAACTGGAAGAAGACGGCACGCCCACGCGCTGGGACGCCGACACGCGCCAGACGCTCGTCGTGCGCCGCGGCATGGTGTGGGTGACGGTGCCGGACGTGCTCAGGGACTTCTGGCTGCGCGAGAACGACAGGTTCGATCTCGCGCCGCATTCGACGATCTGGGTGAGCGGAATCGGCGGCAGCGAAATCGCGATCGCGGAGGAGCGGCCGGCGCGTGTGCAGACAGGATCGCGGCTGCGCATGCTGTTTAGGGGGCGATGACGGCGAACGCGCAGCGGCGCCGTCGAACGATGGAGAACCGGAAAGCGTGAGTGTCGAATCCAAGCCGTTCGTGATGGTGCTGCCGAAGTCGGAGCAGCTCTATCAATCCTTCCGTCTGTCGATCCCGGTGGCGATGGCGTACGTGCCGCTCGGGATCGCGTTCGGCGTGTTCCTCGTGACGAGCGGAGTGCCGTGGTACTGGGCGCCGCTGTCGGCACTGATGATCTTCGCAGGCTCGATCGAGTTCCTCGCGGTGAGCCTGATGATCTCCGGAATGGCGCTGCCGCAGGTTGCGCTGACCGCGCTGATCGTCAATTTCCGTCACGTGTTCTACGGGCTGTCGTTTCCGTATCCGCGGCTGCGCACGTTCGCCCAACGCGTGTACGGCGTGTTCGCACTGACCGACGAGACGTACGCGATCACGTCGGCGGGCGAAGGCGCGAAGCTGAACGGCTTTCAGATCACGGCGCTGCAGATCATCAGCCACGTGTGGTGGGTCGGCGGCGCACTGCTCGGCTCGCTGACGGGCCTCGCGATTCCGAGCAGCATCAAGGGCTTCGGCTTTGCGCTGACGTCGATGTTCGTGATCCTCGCGGTCGACGCGGTGCGCACGAAGGGCACCGCACTGCTGATCGGCGCCGCAGCGCTCGCGAGCGCCGCGGCATTCGCCAGCGAGAAATGGCTGTATCGCGAATCGTTCCTGTTCGCCGGGCTGCTGGTTTATCTCGCGATACTGACTTTGCTTTACATTTACGGAGCAAAAGAAAGTGACGAATGATTTGCGCGCATTTTCCGTAATAATCACGATTTCTGTTGTCACGATTGGTTTGCGTTATGCGCCGATTTTGTTGATGAAGCGTCTTGAAAAAAACGGATACCTCCGATATCTTGGCGAATGCATGCCGCCGGGTGTCATGATCCTGCTGGTGTTATATACGCTGAAAGACAAGGACGTGACCCGTTATCCATATTGTCTGCCCGACCTGGCGGCGCTCGCGCTGTCGGTGCTGATTTACTGGAAGTCCAGGAACGCGCTATTGGCGATCGGCGCCGGGCTCGCGTCTTATATATTCGCGGTGAATTTCGTTGTATTTAATTGATTGAAACCGATTCGCCAAAAATCCATTTGCATTCGATTTGGATTTAATGGATCATGGGCCGTGCTTGATAAATAAGAAATAACAATCTAGAGAGATGCTGATGAATGCTCGCGAGGAATTGACGCCGCAAATGGCGGATTACGAGAAGAAATTCACGGACAGTGGAGAAGTCCGTTGGTTGCCGTATCTGATGTATTTTCACCCTGCGGAGCATCGCTCGCCGGTCGTCAACACCGATGCGAGCGGATTCCGCTACTCGGAGCGCGGCGGCGTCCGCTATTCGGTCGCGGATCACGCGGGCATCCATTCCGCCCGTGTGCTCGCCGGCAGTTCGACGGTGTTCGGCATCGGCGCGAGCGCCGATCGCTGGACGTTGTCGTCGCGGCTGTCGGAGAACGACCGGCGCGGCGCGCCGTGGCTGAACTTCGGCGGGCGCAGCTTCAACTCCACGCAGGAACTGATCCTGTTCACGCTGTATCGCCACCTGTTGCCGAAGATCGAGGAGATCGTGCTGTTTTCCGGCTTCAACAACCTCGGGCTCGCGCGGCAGCCGAGCCAGAACCGGCTCGAACACGGGGCGTTCTTCAACTGCAACCAGTTCTTCGACGCGTTCCGTCCGGAACCGGCCGGACGTCGCAGGGGCTTGTCGCTGTTCGGTCGAGGCGACGTGGAAGAGGCGGTCGAGCCGCCGCCTTCGCTCGACGCGCAGATCGATTACGCGGCAGATCTCACGTTGCGTCATCTGGACGTGTGGCGTGCGCTGGCGGCGGACCTCGGCGCGAAGCTGACCTTCGTGCTGCAGCCGCTCGCAGGATGGATCCGCCCGAAGGGCAGCGCACAGGAGGAGGCGCTGTTCGCGGAGCTGGACCGTGCAGGGCGCTTCAGCGACGTGTACGGCGACATCCTCACGCGCGACGTGTGCAACGCGTACGCGGCGAAATTGAGCGACGGCGCGTCGAAGCTCGGCGTGAAATTCGTCAACATCACGCCGTTCATCGCGGAGGCGCTGAAGCCCGACCAGTGGCTGTTCGTCGATCGCATCCATTTCACCGACCAGGGGCATGACTTCGTTTCGAAGCTCATTCTCGACGTCATCTGAAGGAGCAGACCATGAATCTGTTCAAGCGACTCTTCTCCCGGATCGGCCAACTGTTCGGCAAGAAAAAGAAAAAGGCCGATTCGTCGATCTACCCGATGTTCTGATCCCGGCACGCGCATCGCGTGACGAGCAGGCGGCTGCACGGGCAGCCGTCCGGATTGCTGCATCCTTCTGAGGCCCGAAATGTGGCGTGACACATATCGACTGGCGACCGATCCGGAAGCCTTTCTCGACGACCGGCCGATCCGCGCGCGACTCGCGGAACCGGGCGCCGTCGAACCCGGCCGGCGTCCGCAGGACATTCCTGCGCGTGCCGGCGAGATTGCCGCGTGGCGCGACGCGCGCCGCGGCGATTGGCAACGACTCGCGAACGACGCGCACCGCACCGGCGGCGGCTCGGCGTTCGCCGGCGCGATCCTCGTGCAATCGGCGCCGCTCGCGTCGGTGCTCGGCGCATGGCTGCAAGGCATGAGCGCACCAGGCGTATTCGAGGACGACGCGCATCTGCGCATCATGGCGCTGCATGCGGGCGAAGTCGGCGTCGGCCGGCCCGAGGCGTCGCGCTACGACCGCTTCAAGGCGTTGTTGCGCGACGCCGCGCTCGCGGACGTCGCGCTCGAGCCGTTCGAGCTGTCGACGCTCGCGCCGATCGACGACGAAGCGTTCCGCCTGCCCGCGCTGCTGCTCGCAATGAGCCGCCGTGCGGACGCATTCGGCCCCGAACTCGCGGCCGTGGATCTGGCGTTCCGTTCGGTCGGCCTGTTGCCGTGCTGGGACGCGCTCGCGAACGTGCCGGCGCATGCATTCGACGTGCGCGCACTCGATCTGCGCACGGCGGTCGGCCGCGTGGACGGGCTCGACGCGTGTGCGCAGTCGCGTTGGGCGGCCGAGCAGTATGCGGCGCACGACACGGCGGCGCGCGAACGCATCGAGCACATGCTCGGATGGACGTTCGACGCGCTGCGCGCGTGGGACGGATTCATCGAACGCGCAGCCGCGTGTGCGGCATCGCCGCGACTCGCGATGGCACGCCTGATGCAGCAGCGCGCGCGCGAGGCGATGGTTTATCACCATGAATACAAGCTCGGCGGTCGCGTGCTGTCCGACTGGTTCAAGGATGCGCTGCGCGATCCGGAGCCGCTCGTCGACGCGCTCGCAAAAAGCCGCCTCGTCGTGCCCGGCCACGCGGAACGCAGCCCGCTCGTGACGACGCTGATCGGCCCGGGCGGACGGATGTTCCGCGTGTTCAGCGACGCCGATGTCGCGATCATCCGCCGCTGGATCGATTCGCTTGCCGATGCGGCGGACACGCAGATCGTCGCCCCGCGCGCGGCGATGCCCGCAACCGCACCGGAACCCGTGCTGTCGCTCGCCGTCGACGACCCGACGCTCGGCAACGCGCCGTCGAGCCTGCGCGAACTGTATTTCGTGCTGCAGGGCAGGGCGCTTGCGCCGCGCACGCGGCAGCTCGCGGAGCGCTATGCGCGTGACTGGCTGGCGCGCGCCGAGCGCTCGCTGCACCGTGCCGACCGCGGACTGCCCGCAAGCTGGCGGGCGGGCGCATTGCGCGCGTGGTTGCTCGAGCAGCACGACCGGCACGGGCTGGAATTCGAGCAGAGCGATCCGGCGAACTTGCCGACGCGCGAGGAAGTGATCGACTCGACGCTGCAGCTCGCGCCGCTGACGCTGATCGACGGTTCTTGGCTGCAGGGTTTCAGCGACTGGCGGCTCGCGGCGTCGCAGGTCGGCTTCGCGCTGTTCCAGACCTACTGGGACGAGCTCGGCAACGGTCTTCACGCGCTGAACCACCCGAAGATCTATCGCGACGGTTTGCGCGAGATGGGCATCGAATTGCCGCCGACCGGCAGCCGCGCGTTCGCGCACGATCGGCGCTTTCGCGACGAGTCGTTCCGCCTGCCCGTGTACTGGCTGTGTCTCGGCAAATTGCCGCGCACGTTCATGCCGGAGATTCTCGGGATGAACCTTGCGATGGAATTGTCGGGCGTCGGCGGCAGCTACCGGAGTGCGCGCCGTTTCCTGCGCCACTACGGCTTCAGCACCGAGTTCGTCGATCTTCACAACACGATCGACAACGTATCGACCGGGCATTCCGCGTGGGCGGTCGATGCGATCGACGCGTACATGCGCCAGACGGCGGCGCACGGCGCCGGCGCGACGGCCGCAAGCTGGGAGCGGATCCGCGTCGGCTACGAGTCGCTCGCGCCTGTGCCGGGCCGCCGCGAACGCTGGCTCGGCAAGCTCGGCGTGCGGCGCTGGACGCGTGTCGCGCCGGCCGCCGGCGCTGCGTCGTCCGCGTCGGACCTGTTTCATCATGCGCCGGTCGGGCGGGCCGCATGAGCGGAGCGCCGGCCGAGAATCCGCGAGGCCGTGCGATGCCGCTTGTCCACGTACACAACGAAAGCGATTCGCTGGGGGAGACGATCGGCGGCGGACATCAGCCGGCGCGGCAGCCTCGAAGGCGATCGCTGAACGGAGCCGCACCGCGATGGATTACCTGTCGATCATTCTGTTCGTGATCTCGACCTGCGCGACGCCCGGTCCGAACAACGTGATGCTGATGTCGTCGGGCGTGAACTTCGGCGTCGCACGCACGATGCGCCACGTGATCGGAATCAACGTCGGCTTCCCGCTGATGCTGATCGCGGTGGGCCTCGGCGCGGGCGTAGTGTTCCGGCGCCATCCGTCGCTGCACGACGTGCTGCAGGTCGTCGGCGCCGTCTACATGCTGTATCTCGCATACCGCATCGCGACTGCGCCGACCGTCGACTTCAACGCGCAATCGGCGGCGCCGCTCGGCGTGATGTCCGCGGCGTTGTTCCAGTGGGTGAACCCGAAGGCGTGGGTGATGGCCGTCGGCGCGGTGCTGACCTATGCGTCGGCGTCGCACTCGTATGCGTTCGACGTGCTCGCGATCGCGCTGCTGTTCTGCGTGTTCGGTTCGCCTTGCTCGATCGTGTGGGTGTTCTTCGGAACGTTCCTGCGGCGCTACCTGGCGAAGCCGGGTGCGCTGCGCGCGTTCAACGTCGCGATGAGCGTGGTGCTCGTTGTCTCGCTGGTGCCGGCGTTGCACGGCCTCGTCGCGCAGGGACGCGGCGACGCGGCCGCGCATGCGCCGGCCCGGTCCGTCGCCGGGCATGTGTCGGCCGTGCACGACCGCCTGTCGTAGCGCTGCCCGCCGCGCCCGCGCATTTCCAATTCAAACAACCGATCAACGGTTCAACCGACAAGTCACTACGACATGGCCAACCACATACTCGGCATCTCGGCGTTTTATCACGACAGCGCGGCCGCGCTGATCCGGGACGGCGTGCCCATCGCAGCCGCCCAGGAGGAACGCTTCACGCGGGTGCGGCACGATCCCGCGTTTCCGGCGAATGCGATCCGCTATTGCCTCGACGAGGCAGGCATCCGTCTCGACGACCTGACGGCGATCGTCTACTACGAGGATCCGAAGGAGAAGTTCTCTCGCGTCATTTCGTCGTTCGCGAGCGCCGGCACGGGCGGCGCGCGTGCGTTCGCGCGCACGATACCCGAGTGGCTGCGCTGGAAGCGCCGTGTGCTCGAGCACGTCGATCGCGAAATCGCGCAGCTCGGTCTCGGGCACGCACCGAAGGTGATCGCGTCGCAGCACCACCGGTCGCACGCGGCCGCCGCATTCTTCCCGTCGCCGTTCGAGCGCGCAGCCGTGCTGTGCATCGACGGCATCGGCGAATGGCACTCGACGACCGTGTGGCGCGGCGACGGCACGTCGCTGCGGCTGCTGAACTCGATCTCGTATCCGCATTCGGTCGGACTGTTCTACTCGGCGTTCACGTACTACTGCGGCTTCAAGGTCGACTCCGGCGAATACAAGCTGATGGGGCTCGCGCCGTACGGCAACCCGATCTATGCGGACACGATCCGCGACGAACTGATCAATATCCGCGCCGACGGCTCGTTCACGCTCAACATGCACTACTTCGACTACCTGAAAGGCGAGCGGATGGTCGGCGAAGCGTTCGAGCAGCTGTTCGGCGCGCCGATCCGCCGGCCCGAGAGTCCGATTTCGCAGCGCGACTGCGATCTGGCGGCGTCGGTGCAGAAGGTGACCGAGGAAGTGGTGCTCGGGCTCGCGCGCGCGGCGGTCGAGCAAGCCGGCGAACGCAACCTGTGTCTCGCAGGCGGCGTCGCGCTCAACTGCGTCGCGAACGGCGTGTTGAGCCGCTCGGGCGAATTCGACGCACTGTGGATCCAGCCGGCCGCCGGCGATGCCGGCTGCGCGCTCGGCGCGGCAATGGACGTCGCCGCGAAGCTCGACGGCCGGCCGCACGTCGGCACCGCACGCGCGGATGCGATGAGCGGCGCGCTGCTCGGCCCGCGTTTCGGCGACGACGAAATCGCCGCATTCCTCGACGAGCGCGGCTACCGCTACACGCGTCTCGAAGGGGAAGCGCTGTTCGACGAAGTCGCGCGTCACCTCGCGGACGGCGCGGTGGTCGGCTGGTTCCAGGACCGCATGGAGTTCGGGCCGCGCGCGCTCGGTGCGCGATCGATCATCGGCGACCCGCGCGACACGACCATGCAGCGCAAGATGAACCTGAAGATCAAGTACCGCGAGTCGTTCCGGCCGTTCGCGCCGGCCGTGCTGCTCGAGGATGCGACGCGCTACTTCGACATCCGCGAGGAAAGCCCGTACATGCTGATCGTGTCCGAGGTCGCGGACTCGATCAAGACCGAGGCGTCGCGCCGCCCGGGCGGCCCGAACCGCGGCCTCGGCAGCATCAACGACGTGCGCTCGATGCTGCCCGCGATCACGCACGTGGACTTGTCGGCGCGCGTGCAGACGGTCACCGACGAAAGCAATCCCGCGTTCGCGCGGCTGTTGCGCGCGTTCAAACGCCGCACCGGCTGCCCGGTGCTCGTCAACACGTCGTTCAACGTGCGCGGCGAGCCGATCGTATGCCGGCCGGAAGAGGCGTACGCGTGCTTCATGCGCACCGAGATGGACGTGCTGGTGCTGGGCTCGCACGTGCTCGTGCGCGCGGACCAGCCCGCGTTCGAGGAAGAAACCGACTGGCGCGAGGCGATTCCGCTCGACTGACGCCCGCCCAAGGAGAACATCATGCTGCTCAAGACCCTGTCCCTGCTGTTGTATCTGCTCGTGCTCGTGCCGATCGGGTGGTTGCGCCGGATCGGCAACCACTCCCGCTTCAGCCCGGGTTTCCACCGCGCGCCCACGTCGTGGGACCGCACCTGATCACGCACGTCACGGAAGAACGCACATGTCAGCAGTCATCTACAAGAACCTGAATGCCGCGCCGATCGTCGCAACCGGCGGTGCGGGCGTCTGGATCGAGGACGCCACCGGCAAGCGCTATCTCGACACCTGCGGCGGCGTCGCGGTGTCGAGCCTCGGCCACGCGCATCCGCGCATCGTCGCGGCGATGGAGCGCGAGGCGCGCAACATCGCATGGGCGCACGCGGGCAGCTTCACGACGCCCGCGGCCGAAGAGCTGGCCGAACGGCTCGTCGCGGCGTCGAACGGGCTCGCGAAGGCCCAGTTCCTGTCCGGCGGCTCGGAGGTGATGGAGCTCGCGATGAAAATCGCATATCAGTACCAGTGCGAACGCGGCAAAGCGTCGAAGCAGACCTTCATCGCGCGCCGTCAGGGCTATCACGGCAGCACGCTCGGCACGCTTGCGGTGTCGGGCAATTCGCAGCGGCGCTCGGTGTTCGAGCCGCTGTTGCCGCCGGCCGAATTCGTGTCGCCGTGCTATGCGTACCGCGACCAGCGCGCGGGCGAGACCGATGACGCATACGCGACGCGGCTCGCCCAGGAACTCGACGACCGGATCCGCGCGCTCGGCGCGGACAACGTCTGCGCGTTCGTCGCGGAAACGGTGGTCGGTTCCACGAACGGCGCGGTGCCGGCCGTGCCCGGCTACCTGAAGAAGATCCGCGAGGTTTGCGACCGGCACGACGTGCTGCTGCTGCTCGACGAGGTGATGGCCGGCATGGGCCGCACCGGTCCGCTGTTCGCGTATCTCGACGACGGCATCGTGCCGGACCTCGTCGCGGTCGGCAAGGGGCTCGCGGCGGGCTACCAGCCGATCGCGGCCGTCCTGACGAGCGCGGCGGTTCACGATGCGATCGCGCACGGCAGCGGCGTGCTGGGCAATGGCCAGACGCATGTGAATCATCCGTTCGCATGCGCGATCGCGCTCGAGGTGCAGCGCACGATCGAGGACGAGCGGCTGCTCGACGCCGTGCGCGTGCGCGGCGAGCAACTGCGTGCACGGCTGCGCGAGCGGCTTGCCGACGTCGACACCGTCGGCGACGTGCGTGGCAGGGGGCTGTTCGTCGGCGTGGAGTTCGTCGACGATCGCGCGACGAAGGCGCCGTTCAGCGGCGGCGGCGCGTTCGCGGCGCGGCTCAAGCGTGAGGCGCTCGAGCGCGGCCTGCTGATCTACCCGGGTTCCGGTACGGCCGACGGCGTGCGCGGCAATCACGTGCTGTTCGCGCCGCCGTTCATCGCGACCGAGCGCGACATCGACGAGATGGTCGAGCGCTTCGCGGCGGTCGTGCAAGCGTGCGCGGTCGCGCAACCGGCATGACGCGCGGCCTGCACGGACCATTCGCGCGCCGAACGGGAGACGACGCGATGAAACTGCAAGCGGATGAACTGGACGGCTGGGTGCTGGAGCGTGCTGATTTCGAGCGCCTGCCGTCGCACGGCTACCTGTTCTACTCGGACCGCCGCTGCTACGTGTGCTATCCGGCGCACGGCGCACGGCGGATGCGCGACGTGCTGCCGCGCGTCGTCGACCTGCTCGCGCGGGGCGACGACGGCGCGCGGAGGCTGCGCGGGTTGCTGACGGTCGCCGCAACGGAGGACGCATGATGCACGCCGAACCGATGGTCATGACGCCGGGCCGCACGTTGCCGATCGTCGCGCCCGCGCCGCGCGATGACGACACGTGGGCACTCGTGAATGCGCTCGTGTTCGACAGCCGCGCGCACGTGTTGCGACAGGCGGATGTCGAGATCGCTGGCGGCGAGATCGTCGCCGTCGTGCCGGCGCGCGCGTCGCGCGCGACCCGGCGGATCGACGCGAGCGGGCTGCTGTGCGCACCGGGGCTGGCCGCGATGTTCCCGACGACGGGCGACGCGAGCGCTGACGTGCCGTGCGGCGACGCGCTGCCGCAGTCGCTGGCACGCGGCGTCACGCTGGCCGGCTGCTTGACCGCGGACGCCGTGAGCGACGTCGCACGTGCGCAGCGCGCCGGCGGCCGAGTCGTGCTGTTCACGACCGTTGCGGACCGCTGGGTCGGTCCCGGCAACGGCCCGCCGATTCGCAGTATCGACGGTTGCATGCTCGAATACGCACGCGCGCTGCACGCTGCCGACGCGGCCGGCGCGCGCGTCGTCGTTGCGCCGGCGATCGGCTCGCAGCTCGCGGCGTCGCCGCGTCTCGTGCTTGCATTGCACGAGGCGGCTCGCCGGCGCGGCAGCCGATTTGCGGTGCGTATCGACAGCGGCGGCGAATACGCGGCGCAATTCCGCGACGCGTACGGCTGCTCGGGAGTTGCGCTGCTGCGCAGCCTCGATGCGCTCGATTCGCACGTGCTCGCGTATCCGACGGCGCCGCTCGGCAGTCACGAACGCAGCGTGTTGCGCGCGAGCGGCGCGCACGTCGTCGGCGCAACGCCCGCCCAGGGTGCGGACGCCGCCGTGCTTGCATGGCCCGCCGCCGACGCTGGCTTCGACGCGTGGCTCGACGCGCGCCGCCGCGAACGCAGCGCTGCATCGTCCGCGTGGCGTGCGCGGGATGCGGCGGCGGGGCTCGTCGACAGCCTGACGTGGAAGGGCGCCCGTGCGCTCGGGCTGGCCAATGCAGGCGGCGTCGCGGCCGGACACTGCGCCGACCTGCTGTTGTACGAGCGGCCGCCAGCCGTGCGCGAACGCCCGGCCGCATTCGACGCTGCGGCGTTTCTCGAGCTGGTCGCGCACGCGCGGCCGGCCGCCGTGCTCGTCGACGGCGAATGGGTGCTCGGTGCGCCGCCGGCCGCTGCCCATGTGCACGGCGGGCCGGCGGCCGGCGATGTCGCGATCCGCTTTGCGCGCTGATCGTCTTTTTTCCAACGTGACGGAGGCTGTCCGATGTCGAACGAACCGTGCCGGGACAAGGTCCTGCTGTCGGTCTGCACGATGAACTGGTGCGACCTGGGCGTCGAATTTGCGAAGACGGTGTTTTCGAACGTCGAGGTGTTCTACTGGGATCCCGGCGATCCGTATCCGCACCACCTGCGCGACTGGGAAGGCGACTGGATCATCTCGTACCGCGGCGACTTCATCTTCCCGAAGGAGATTTACTCGCGGGCTCGCAAGGGTGCGATCAATTTTCATCCGGCGCCGCCGAAATATCGGGGGCTCGGCAGCCAGCACTACGCGATCTACTACGGCGACGAGACTTACGGCTCGACCTGTCATCACCTTGCACCGTCCGTGGACAGCGGACAGATCATCAACGTCGCGCGCTTCAACATCGCGCCGGCAGAGACCGCGTCGTCGCTTCGGCTGCACGTGGGTGCGTACTGCCTGCAGCAGTTCATCGAGCTCGTCACCGACTACATCGTGCCGGGACGGGCGCTGCCGCAGTCGACCGAGCGTTGGGGCGAACGCCTGTACCGGCAGCACGAACTGCAGGGCTGGATGGACAAGATCCGGCAGGAAGAACCCGATCACCGTTGTTTCAGATGAGCATCGCGGCGCGCGGCGGTAGCGTCGCGCGTCACACCGGCAGAGGATATCCAATGAACTTCGCGCACTTCTCCAACTTCGGCGTCGCATTCGCCGTCTACCTGATCGGCACGGCGACGCCCGGCCCGGGCAACCTGTCGATCGCGAACGCGTCGCTCAACTACGGACGCGCGCCCGGCCTCGCGATGGCGGCGGGCGTGATCTCCGGCTCGCTGTGCTGGGGCGTGACCGCGGCGGCGGGCGTGTCGGCGATGCTGCTGTCGTACCGGCCGCTGCTCACGTGGCTCAAGATCCTCGGCGCACTCTATCTGGTGTGGCTCGCGTACAAGGCGATCCGCACCGCGTACTCGTCGCGCGATCCGCTGAAGGCGGGTACGCAGGCGCGTCGCGGCAGCCTGCCGGTGTTCTACCTGCAGGGGCTCGGCATCCACCTTACGAACCCGAAGGCGATTCTCACGTGGCTGACCGTGACGACGCTCGGGCTGTCGGCGAACTCGCCGGCGTGGACGAGCTTCGTGCTCGTCGCCGGTTGCGCGCTGCTGGGGTTCATCGTGTTTACGACGTATGCGCTCGCGTTCTCGTCGCACTCGGCCGCGCCGTTCTTCACGCGCACGCGCAAGCCGTTCGGGCTTTTTTGCGGGCTGTTCTACTGCGTGCTCGCGGCGGGCTTCATCCGCTCGCTCGCGTAGCGCCAGCGAACATACGGCGCGGAGCGGCGCGTGAGGCGTCTTCAGAGCAGCGATCCGACGATCGCTTTTCAGCTATGGCGCGAACGCATGCGCCAGGATAACTGCCTGCATCTGGAGATCGCGCTCAATTACCTGAGCGACGCCGTGTTCGAAGCGCAGTTCGTCGCCGCGAACGGCTCGCTCGCGTGGCGCGCGACACCGGCCGATACCGGCGACGCGGATAACCCGCGCTCCGTCGTCGACACGGTGCATCAGGTTGCCGCGCGGCGCGCGTGCCGGCTGTTCGGCGCCGAGTATGCGAATGCGCTGCCGACGTCCGGCTCGCAGGCGGGCGCCGTGGTACAGCATGCGGCTCTGCACTGCGGCGACGCGGTGCTCGACCTGTCGGCGTCGCTGGGGCGGCCGACGCTGCGGCTCTCCCGTGTGAACGCGCTCGGGCACCTCGATCCGGTGGCCGGCTGCTGGATCGGCGACAGACACGGACACGTCGATTGCGACGCACTCGCGTGGCACCTGCGAGGCGCCGCGCCGCAGTGTGTTCCGCAGATGGTTCGCGTTACCGTGACGGCCGACTGGGCGCCCGACGACTGGGCGCCGCTCGCTGTCGTCACGCATCGTGCGGGCGCGTATTTCGCGGCCGACCTCGCGCACTTCGCGGGGCCCATCGCGGCCGGGATCCTGCAGTCGCCGGTGCCGTACGCCGATTTCGTGTCGATGGCGACGAACGGGACGCTGCGCGGGCCGCGCGGCGGGCTCGTACTGGCCCGGGCGCGCTTCGATGCGCACGTCGAGCGCGCGCTCGTCGCAGGAAGCGGCGATCTCGTCGCGCTTGCGGCGAAGGCCGTTGCGCTGCACGAGGCATTCAACGAACCGTTTCGCAAGTATCAGCGGCAGATGCTCGACAACGTCGGCGCGATGTCGGCGGCGCTCGTCGAACGCGGCTTCACGACCGATTCCCGCGAGTCCGGGCAAATCGTCGTCGGCGACCTCGGCCCGCCGGGCAGCGCGGCCGCTGCGCTCGAGCGGCTCGCGGCCGCACACGTGCTCGCCGACCGTTATCGCCTCTATCGTCCCGACGAAGACCGGATCGTCGAAGCAGGCATCGGTGTCGGCGTCGCGGCGCTGACCGCGCGCGGGCTGACGACCGGCGACTCCGCTCACGTCGGGCATCTGATCGCGGACCTGCTGGACGCGCCGCAGCGCGGCGAAATCGTCGAGCGCGCTCGCGGCGAGGTGCGCGAACTGTGCCGGCAGTTCCCGGTGGGGCAATGACAGCAGAGGTGCCGGAGCGCGCGTGTCGTCGCAGCGGCCGGCGTTCGATCGCGCTTCTTCCGGGCGGGGCGACGCCTCTCGCAGACCGCGCACGTATCTGGACGACCCGCGATCGTTCGCACGCTCGTGGCTAAGCGTCGAGCTTTCGCTCGTTGCGATCGACCGACGCGGTCGAGCGTGTTCGGCACGGCCGGCGCGAACGCACGCCGAATGCGAATAGCGGGCCGCGCAGGGATGGCCGGCGGCTCGCCGCAGCGCGGTTTCACGCGGGTTTCGGTGAGTTCCGAGCGCGCTTGCAATGCGAATTGTCGACGGTGAACCGCGACCGATATGCTGAACAGGTCGGGCGGAACGGCATCGTGCATCCGCCGAATCATCGATGACGGAGAAGACGAAGATGACTCGCATCACAGAAACGATGAAGCTCAATCACCTCAGTTTCCCCTCGGCCGATACGCTTGCGACGGCCCGATTCTTCGAGCGGTATCTCGGCTTCACGATCGCTGGAAGCTGGGACAAATCCTGGATTCTCAAGCGTCCGGGCTTCGACGTCGTGATCGATCACGTCGGGGACAGCATTCCAGCATGGCCGACGAATTTCCACGTGGGCTTCGAACTGCCGAGTCTCGACGCCGTTCGCGCATTGTTCGAGCGCTTCAGCGCGGAGGGCGTCGCGATGGAGACGGAGATATTCAACAACGGAAGGGGTTCGCGCTTTTTTTGCCGCGCGCCGGGCGGCGTGATGTTCGAACTGAATACGCGTGCCGATGCGGCGCCCGAGTATCGCGGTACGTTCGACGACTGACTTACGTGTTTGGATGTCGGTTCATCCCGCGCCGACGGAGTGGAGGGGAGCGGGTGCACGCGGCTTGCGCGGCTGGCGCGCGTCCGTGCGAACCGGTGCTGCTTCCTCTGCCGCGCGCCGTCGCTTGACGCGCGCCGCGTGGCGTCTATTCTTGCAAATGGCTTTCCTCGTTGATGATCGAGCCGGTTCCGCACAGAGGAGGGCCGCACAACAAACCAACAAGGAGCGCGTCATGCGTCACATCAAGAGGGCAGTGCTGAGCAGCTTGGCGGTGGCTGTGCTGGCGGGGTTCGCGATGCCGGTGTCCGCCGAAGAATTCGAGTGCAATTCGGACCAGTGTATGACGATGGAGTGTTACGGCGGTGTCTGCTGGTGGGTTCCGCGCGGCGGTTGAACCGCGGTTGAGTGTCACGCGCAGGCATGCGAACCCGGCTTCAGCCGGGTTCGTCGTGTTTGTGGCCAATGCTGACGATCCAGATTGGCGGCATTGTCTTTTTGTGACTATCGAGCGGAAATCCGATACATCAGTTGTTCGCGGTGGGCGGCGGCGGGGGCATATGGATGTCGCCCAAACCGAGCCCAAGAAGGAAGATGTATCCCAGGATGTGCTGAAAGCCGGCCTGTTCGAAGAAGTCCGTGATATTGCCGACAACCGTGCCGTCGAGCTTGTTTTGCACGGAGCCGTAGTTGCCCCATTGTCTGTAATTCAGCGGCGCCGAGGTAAGCATGATCGCGTCGATGAGCACCTTGATGGCGTCACTCGGCGGGGCAACCGAGCCATAGACGGTTTTCACGGCATCGATGGTATTCGTGTTCCATGCCATCGGCACGATGTCGCACGTATTCCACACGCGTACCGCATCGGTTTTCATTTGCGCGTCAAAGTAACCGGCAAAGAGATCGTTGCCAGCCGTCGGCGCCGCAAATGTCTCGCACGTGTATTTCAACGTCAGCGCCTGCAAGTGACGCTGATTCTTCAGATACAGGACCAGCGCGGATGCCAGGGCTCCGCCCAGGCTGTGCCCGACCACGCTGATCGTGCTCGACGCCGGCACCGTCTTGAGAAAATCGACGAGCGTCACGCCGTTTGAGTCGGTAGTCAGGATGACCGACGAGAGTCCGATATCCGTTCCGGCCGATATGCCCGCCGACGCATTACACGAGGGCACGTACTTCTGGAACGACACAAGCGTTTCGTACAGGTTGTCCTCGAGAAGGTCGGCGGGAGACTGGAAATCAGTGCCGCTGGTCACCACTGAGTACTGGCCCGTGACTGCCGATTTCAGTACGACGGTGATGTTGGCCGCGTAACCGTCGGGATCGGGGTCCCGAAGCACGGCCGGCCCCCAGACGATATTGAACTGCTTGTTCTGGGTCATCCTGGAGTAGCTCAGGCCATTCCTGATGTTCTGACTCACCTGCGCCGCAGTTGGATTGCGAATTTCCTTGCCCGACGAATAGTCGGTGGCCGAATAGTTGACAATGTAGGCTAGCGTGAGATTGGTCTGGGCTTGCTCGAGGCTGGCATTCGGCATGATTGGTCCTCTGTTGGTGAATTGAAACTTCCACTTCCCGTGCGGCAATTACGCCGGCGGCGCCGGCGGCATCCAATGGCTGATCGAAGGCTCCGGTCTCCCGTCCGCGGCGTGGATCAGCTCGTAGTTCAGCGCATACACGTTTCGGTCCAGACTCACCGCGAGCCTGCCCGATGCGACGCCTTGCGTCGACACCAGCAGATCTCCCTTCGGCGTGTAGATATCCATGTAGTAGTCGTCCGGCGAACTGCCGTCGCCGGTATAGGACAGCACGTAGACATAACCCTTGGCCTCGACGTCGAGATCGAGGTAGGTCGACTGGCCGCGACCTTGCACCGTGAGCGGCAATGTCGACGAGGTCTTGTCCTGGAAATACTTGACCGGGTTGCCGTGGATGTCGAACGCCTGCACGCGGGCGTTGACGGCCTCCAGCACCATTACGACGCCGTCCAGGCCGATCGCGATCGCGACCGGTCCCGACATCAGGCCCTCTCGTTCGCCCTTGCCGGAAAGCAGGCACGCATCGGGAGCCTCCGCGTCCGCGACGGCTTCGCTCGACAACTCGCATCGCAGCAGCTTGCTCCGTGCGGCGCTGATCGCGAACACATAGCCTTGCGGGTGCAGCACGAAATCGTCCAGCGGGATACCCGACGGGAACCGGCCATAGCTCTGCCCCGTCCCCGAGTGAATGGGCGCGCATTTCGCACCGTCGTCATAGCTCAACGTGACCTTGCGGAGATGAACGTACGACGGTGCGCCGGACTTGCTGCCGGCGGCAACCGGATAGCTGTCGAGGAAGAGGTTCCTCGCGAAGCCGTCCGCCTTGCTCAGCAGGTCGTAGCAGATGCCCGATTTCTCGTTGTAGCCGACGTCGAGCGGCTGATAGGCCTGCTCCGGCGGCGCGAGAAGCGACACGTTCTGCACTGTGTACATCGGGTCGATCGATTTGGCATTGGTCGACAGGTTCTCCGGAATGTTCAGGTTAGAGGCCTGCCATCCGTATCCGATCGATGCGGGCGCCTGCGCCAGCGTAATGCCTGTCAGGCTGACGAGATCGGAACCGGACGTGCGCAGCGTGGCGGTCGGAGGCGGCGCCCCCTTGTCCCACACATGTGCGCCCCCTTCGTAGGCGAGTTTCTCCACGTGCTCATACACCGAGCTCGTGGTGAGCGGCGGTGCGTTGTTCTTGATCTCGAGGCCCGGAATCACGAGCGTGCTGCCATTCGTGCCCAGCGCGGGCGTCCAGTCGGTGACACCCTTTCCCGCGACCCATCCGTTGTCGGCATAGAAAATCGCGGTCAACTTCAGCTTGCCGCCGCCCGGGATGCCCGTGAAGCGGACAGGGATGGGATCGTTGTTCGTCCCCTCCGACAGCGAAAACGTCTTCGCAGGAACCGTGACCTGACTGTCGTAGGCCACAGTGACCGCGTAGTGCGTCGCTTGCATCGGGAAGTAATGAAATTGCGAATCCGGGACGAGCGTGATGTCTAGATCGATCGTCCGGGTCACCGTCGACGTATAAACCGGCGCGGCCTCGAGCACCTCGATCACCGTCTGACCGACCTCGGCTGCGGTCACTACCGCGTTGGTCGCTTCCAGCGCGATGTCCACGAACGGGACCGCCTCCTCCAGCGCCCCTTGCGCGATAAACTCCAGCAACACCGTCTTCATGCCCGTCTTCCATAGCAAGGGGGTGATGATGTTGGCGAGCTTGAGGAGGACCTCCTTGACGCCGCCCGTCAACGCATAGTCGATGAGCGCGGCATCGATCGTCGCCAGGACGCCCAGGATGCCGACGTAGAGCTTGTTGTCCTCCAGGAGGCTGGTGACGAATTTGGTCTTCATGACGGCCGCGCCTGCGACGAGCGCGATCATGGGCACCGCCATCTCGAACGTCGCCGTCATGAAGATGCCGAGGAGGCAAATGTGCCGGTCAGTATGCCCGGGGCCGAACACGCCGAGCCCCGCGAGATGGACGTTCACCGCGCTAGCGGCATCCGGCACGGGGAACGTCAGCGTCATGTCCGTGACGTCGATGGGAATGCCGGCGATCTCGTCGATGGGCCCGACCCGATCGAGGTACTTCGTCGTGGCGGTTCCGCTGAAGAGACTCGGAACCCAGGACGCCGGCCATGAATCCGGCGGAGCGACCGGCGCACCGCCGGCATCCAGGAACTCGATGTAGGCGCCGAGGTGCCTGAGCCACTGGTTTTCCACCGTCACCGACATGTTGCCGCCGTCGTAGGTCACGCTGGCGGGATCGACCACGACACCGAGGCCAGGCGTGAGGTTCTTCAGTTGCCACTGCGAGTTCTGGTCGCGTTGCCGGGCGCGCCGCTGCACCGCGCTGGCGCCGGCCGTCCCCTGATATTCGCTCGACACGACGCCATCGAGCACCTTCCACAGCGCGCCGCGCAAATATTCGTCCTGTCTCGACAGCAGGATCGCCAGGGGCAGCGTGCCCGACACCGCCTCATTCACGCCCCTGTCTAGCTTGGCCGTGTAGAGCGGTTTGTTACCGTCGTACACCTGTTCGTTGTTCCAGTCGACGAGCGGAACCTTTTTTTGCCAGTCGTCGCCGGCGTCCAGGATTGCATCTGCCAGGGTACCGCCGTCGTGCCTGATCGCTGCTTTGATGCAGTTTTCCTTGATGTAAGCGGGGATGGCGCCGCCGTTGTCGCTGCTCAGATTCAAGAGGCTCGGATGGTGGAAAAGCACGGCGACCGCCGCCTCCAGCGCATCGCTGTAACTGTCCACGTGATCCGGAAAATCCCCGTCCAGGACCAAGGGCTTGAGATCGTCCGACGTGACGCCGTACCTCTCGAGCTTGTAGCAAGCCGCGGCGAGCACGTCCTTGCCGCGCCTCTTCATCTCGTCACGCGCGGCCGCCCGTCCGGCCTTGGGTATGTGCAGGTACATGGCGACAGTCTTGCGGGGTGCGCCGTCGCCGGCTCCCATGGACACCGTAACCAGTGCCGGGCGATTCGACGGAACGGGGAGATCGTCGATGTAATGCGTGACGTGTGCCTGCGGCAGCAGCTTCAGGAACGGCGTGCACTGAATGGCCCGGGCGAGGGTCTCCGCCGTGTGACGCCTGAGCGGATACTGTCGCAGGTTCGCATGAACGAGCACGTCGTCGGGGTTCCTGCAATGCCCGAGGTTGAAATGCAGCGTGCGCGTTTCAGTCGGTCCGGGGAGTTTTTCCGCATTCGGGTTGAATGACATGTCGTTGTCCTAATTAATCGTTCTTTTCCTGTGAACCGCGGTGCGCGACAAGCGCGTCAACATCGACACGGGACGCCCACGATCACGTGTTGTCGCCGTAGTGCCATTCGTTCATGGGTGCGCCGTTGGCGCTCCACATCGCGCCGGTGCAGGGTCCCGTCTGGCCGCTCGGGCACGTCGCCCCGGCGGTGTCGGTCGGCGTCAGCGTCGCCGAGTAATCGATCTGGTGGCCGTCCTCTCGACCGCCCTGGACAGTCAACGTACCATCACCCGTGCTCACGGCGGCTCCCGCAAAATTCACACCCTCCGACTTCGTGCTCGTGAAGTTCGCGCCCTGGAGGCAAGCCTTCGCGAACGAGTTCGCGCGTTGCTGATCCACCGTCGACAGATCGGTACCTGAGAAATTGGCGTTCACGAGGCAGGCGCCGTCGAAGGTGACGCCCGCCGCGTTCTTCCCGCGAAGTCCAGAGAAATCGGCTGCAACGAGATACGCACCGCTGAAGTCGGTCTGCATGATGGTTGCGTCGGCCAGCGTCACTTTGTTTCCGTACAAGTAGCAATACGGCATCAGTGCGTATGACAGATCCGCGCTGCCGAACGTGGCATTCATCAGGATCGCGCTGGTCAGGTTGCAGCGGCGCTTGCCGTCCGACGTCGAAAAGGTGGCGCTGTCGAACTTGGCGTCCTCCAGGTTCGCGTTCACTAGCGCGGCCCCGCCCAGTTGGGCGAAGGACAGGTCGGCGTAACGCATGCTCAACGGGTTCGCGACCGAGAACTGCACGCCGGTCAGAACGGCATACTGCGCGACGAGGCCATCGAGTTGCCCGTCCACGATTGCCTTGCCCGGGTTGTCGGCGTCGGGCGTCATGAACGCCGCGCCGTCCATCTGCGCGTAGCTCCAGTCGTAGATGTCGTCCTCTTCGCCGTTGAGTGCGTGCGTGAGGACCTTGTTCACGCGTGCGTTCGTCAAGACGGTGCGGTTTTGCGCAGATCGCGTGATGAGGACGGGCCGGGTTGGATCCGCGAGGGTCGCCAGGGAAAGGTCGGCGCCGGTCAGGTTGGCGCCTTCGAGATTGCAGTTGTCGAGCACGGCGCCCGCGAAGTCGCACCCTTTCAGGCTGGCTCCGCTCAAGTCGACGTTCTTCAGCGACGCGTTGCGAAAGCTCGCGGAATCGAGCATGCGGCCCGAGAAGTTGCTGCCGTCCAGTACGGCGCCCGAGAAGTCCGCGACGCCTGAGAACGTGACGTTGCTGAGGTCGCAGTTCGTCACCCGGGCCTCGGTGAAAACCGCGTTTTTCAGGAAGATATACCGGAAGTCGACTCGATCGTGCGAACCTTTATTGAGGTCCGACGCACCGGGAAGCACTTGATATGCGGTGATGGCGAGGGACGGGTTCGCCCCTAACGCGGCGAGCGTCGGGTCCTGCCAATTGACCACGTTTTGCACGCTGTTCATCGACAGCACGCCGCCCACCGCCCCGTTCTCGATGAATTCCATCCACAGCGCATTCGTTGCCGGCGGGATGCCGTACGGGCTGTTGCTCGCCAGACAAAGCGTCGGAGGCGTGTCTGGAGACGCGAGCACGGTATTGGCGGAGCCGTTGTGGGTGACATCCCATAAGGTGCCGTCACAGGCCAGCCACTTCCCGTCGACCATCGACTGAACCTGAAGCGCGGTATGCGTGTGGTTGTTGAAAGGAGGAGCGGGGGTGAACGTATCCCCCAGGTAGAAAGCGAAAACGGTCGCTTTCCTGATGCCATCCTGGTCGATTTGCTGGCACATCAGCGCATCATTCTGGCGGCATACGATCCAGTAGTAGGTGAACCCGAACAGATTGATGGTCTGATAGAGGCTGAAGCAGCCGATGTACGATTTGACGGAGTTCGGGTCGACCATTTCAGTTTCCTCGTCTGTTTTTACGAAATGGGGATGAATCTGGAGCCTCGATTTCCATCCCATCAACGAATGGTCGGTAGCCCGGCACTCAGGGGGCACTCCGTGCATCTGCTATTTTTATTCGTTTATAACAGTAGCCTACAGAGATTTAATCGTCACCTGTATTAACTGACAGGGAGGCAGGCCGTCACGAAAAAATTTCGAGAAGATTAATTCCGATAAAAGGGGCGAATGAAAGTCTCCGGTGCAATCGATGGAAATCGGGTATGAACATGTCATGTCGGAAGCCCGCCCGACATGCGTCGGTTGGTCGTTTCACTCCGGTGCGTGGAGCGGGGCACTTTTACCCATCTCAAATGAATGTTCACGGGACTGAAAAATATCGGGTCGGAAAATGTGAGGCGATATCGATCCGCTCGTTTCTCGCACGCACTGGTGCCACGAACAAGAAGCCGCTTGTCGATATTATCGAATTAATCGTTCAATAAAATGGAAGGCGCGACGAAAGCGAGTCCTTCGCACACGGAGCGCGGTCGTTTTTGGCTTGCCGCCAAAAGCGGCTGACTCGCGAGAGGCCGGATACATTTCCGCAAACTATCTCGCCGACGATCGCCGGCTTGCAAAGCTGTGGCGGACCTCGGCTTTACGAAGGGACAAGGTCTTGTCCGATTGATCCATTATTGGCGCAATCATTTCCATTTTGTCATCTTTATCCTGATGGTGGTTTGCCGGATGATGGGCGCTTCCAACGATGCACATCACCCAGGAGCGCAACATGAGTCGGCTTTTCACGCCAGTTCGCATCGGCAACCTGCCTCTTTCGAACCGTATGGTCATGGCCCCGATGACCCGCTCGCGGGCCGACGACGCAGGCGTACCGGACGACATTGTCGCGATCTACTACGCGCAGCGCAGCAGCGCGGGCCTCATCATCACGGAAGGCGTATTCCCGTCGGCGGCCGGCAAAGGCTATGTGCGTACCCCGGGGATTCACAGCGATGCGCAAGTCGCAGCATGGAAGCGGGTCGCCGACGCGGTACATGCACGAGGAGGGCGCATCTACATGCAACTGATGCACAGTGGGCGGATCTCTCACCCGTCGCTGCAACCGGCTGGCGCGTTGCCTGTCGCACCGTCGGCCATCAAGCCGGCGGGGCAGACCTGGACCGGCAACGGCATGGAAGCGTTCGTGACGCCGCGAGCACTGCGCACTGATGAAATCGCCGGAGTCGTGGCCGATTACCGTTCGGCGACGCGTCGCGCGCTCGAAGCCGGCTTCGACGGCGTCGAACTGCATGCCGCCTCCGGCTATTTGCCTGAACAGTTCCTCTCGTCGGGAAGCAATCAGCGTGAAGATGAATACGGCGGATCAATCGCGAACCGTGCTCGCTTCACTCTCGAAGTTCTGGAAGCGATGGCGGCGGAGGCGGGCGGCGACCGCGTCGGGATCAAGATCTCGCCGGAGATGAACTTCAACGACGTCTCGGACGCCACGCCGCAGGAAACCTACGCATATCTCGTGGAACACCTGCGCGATTTCGATCTCGCGTATCTGCACGTCGCGCTGTTTGGCGCGAAGGCCGACTACCACGCGCTGCTACGACCGCGTTTCGATGGCGCTTATCTGGTTGGGGGCGGGCTTGATCAGGCCGCCGCTGAATCCCTGCTGGCCGAGGGGCGCGCGGACGCCGCAGTGTTCGGTAGCGCGTTTCTCGCTAACCCGGATCTGCCGGAGCGGTTTCGTCGAGGCGCACCGCTTAATGCACCGGACAAGAACACGTTCTACACGCCGGGAGCGCAGGGCTATATCGATTATCCGGCTCTGAGCACGGCTGCCGATATTTGAGGGTGACGCCATGTCGACCACCATTGCCCGCCGGAATCGCGCGGACCGGAGAAGTCACTTCCGTGCGTTCCGTTTGCACGGTTCCGCTCCGGGGGAACTCTTTCCGTTCATGGGCTTGGCGCGAGTATGCACACGCTCGCAGCGACGGGCGGGTGGCGCAAAAGTGGCGGTGTTCACGGGCGAACAGTTCGGTCAGCCCGTGTATTCGAACGGCGCGATGGCACTTTCGAGCCAGGCGAGTTGAGTTGCGGCTGCCGCCGCTTATCAACGTGGCGATATGGGGCGACTGTAGGAGATCGTCACGTGCTTTGACGCATACACCCAGTCACCAAACAGGAGTTACGTCATGAAGGTTGAACGCTTCACACCCGAAAATAGTGCGTTGCTGTTGATTGATCATCAGGTCGGTACGATGCAACTGATCAAGAATATTGATCGCGAATTCGCCGCCAAGCAGTCAATCGCTCTGGCCAAGATGGCAAAGATACTGAATCTGCCGACTGTCATCACGTCAAGCCAGGAAGACCACGCACAAGGTCCGATTCTTCCCGAGATCGCCGAGATCCTGCCCGATGCATACTCCGCGCGGATCAAGCGTCCGGGCGTGGTCAACGCGTGGGCCTATCCGGAATTCCGTAACGCAGTGCTTGCAACGGGGCGCAAGAACCTGATTATGGCCGGCGTAACCACCGACGTCTGCCTTATCTTCCCCGCAATTGACGCCGCGCTGGAAGGGTTTTCCGTCCAGGCTGTGATGGACGCCTCGGGATCGCCCAGCGATCTTTCCGAAGATCTTTCGCGTCAGCGGATGCACGATGCGGGAGTGGTGCTCACGGCGACCAACACGCTCATGGCGGAAATCGCGCAGGACTGGTCGACTCCGCATGGACAACAATTGATCACGTTGCTGTTTACTGATGTTTTCCCGGCGCTAAGCGCCGGCATCGCCTGAACGAAAACGGGTTCCTGTCTACTGAAGCGCTTGTCGCTTCGGTCGACGGTTCGTATTGCACCGCCTACAAGTCATCGACACCAAAGCACGCGGGATTGATGACGCGAAAAGTTCGTCGTCCTGCGTCATGAATGAAAACTCACTGATGAATGAGGCCGCGAGGGAAGCGAGATCCAGGCGGTGTGGCGCCTGCCGGTGCGCGTTCGTCTGGACCCTCTGGCTAATGAAGCCTGTCAAGGGCGGTGGTGCGGACGCCGCGGCCGCGGATGCGAATTGAGCCAAGCCCGGCTTTATCGACCGATGGAATCGGGCGCCCCGGCGAGATGACTCGTAGCGAGCCTTGACCGGGCTTTGCTGCGGCAGCGGTGCTTATTGATTGGCCATCGTGCTCGCCGAGCGAGCGCGTAACGCCGCAGTTGGTCCGTCATGCCGTCGGCCGTGGTCGTCCCAGGTGCTCTCGCAGAAATTCGATGAACCGCTGGGTCTTTGCGGGCAACAAACGTGTCTCGGTGATCGCATAGACGGGAACGGAGGGAGCCTGCCACGCGGGCATCACCCGACGCAGGTTCCCGGCGGTAACGTCTTCGGCCGCGATTTCTTCCGGCAGCACCGCAATCCCGAGACCAAGCATCGCCAGTCGTCGGATCATGCCGACGCTGTTGAGCAGAAACCGGCCTCCCACTGGAATCTCGATCGTTTCTTCCTCCCGGTGGAGCGTCCAGCCATTGATTTCTGCCGGATCAAGCCGCACACACTCGTGTTGCTGGAGGTCAGCCGGTTCGCTCGGCTCCCCGAAGAGTTCGATGTAGCGTGGCGACGCATAGAGGTACCGCGGCAAACGGGCGAGCTGTCGTGCGATGAGGTTAGATGACGGTGGTTCGCCCATCCGGATCGCCAGATCGACCGGCTCCGTGACGAGATCGACGCGGCGTGGTGTCAGGTCGAATTCGAAGCTAATGCCGGGATAGCGGCGTGCGAACTCCGGAAGCAGCGGCGCGAGGAAGATGTTGGCGAAATCGACCGGCAACGACGCATGTAACACCCCAACCGGCTGAGCCACCATTTCACCGAGCTGTTCGTGTACAAGCCGGGCTTCGTCGACGATACGTCTCGAGCGCTCGAAATAGAGCTGGCCCGCTTCTGTCAGTTCAATCTTGCGCGTTGTACGATGCAGCAGACGCAGTCCGATTGCTTTTTCCAGCGCTCCGATCCGGCGCGACAGCGTCGAATTCGGTACACCAATCGCTTCGGCTGCGCCGCGAAAGCTTTTTGCCTTGACGACTTCGACGAACAACGCCATGTCGTTTAGAAGCTCCATCGGACTGCTCCATAAACGGCCCAATAGTTTCCATTTTGCCAGCTTTATCCTGAACATGGGTCGCCGGATGACGCACACATTTCGCGAGTGCTTCGCGAGCAACGAGGTGACGTCTAATGCAGGCATTGCTGTCGGCGCAGCAGTTCGCAGCGGGCAAAATGGCTCAAAGCGGACGTTTCCATGTAGCCAAAAGGGGGTGCGGCGGAATTCTTGGACTATCAGGAGCTAGTCCATGTACTCATACGAAGAACGCATCCGAGCAGTCAAGCTCTACTTGAAGCTTGGAAAGCGCCTTACCGCGACCGTTCGTCAACTTGGCTATCCAACAACGAAATCGCTCGAACGCTGGTATCAGATGTACGAGCGATGTCTGGACTTGCCGAAGAAACGTATCTGCCTGAGGCCGCGCTATTCGGTGGAACAAAAGCAGGCGGCCACGGACCACTTTATGACCCATGGCCAGTGTCTGGCAGCAACGACGAAGGCCTTGGGGTATCCGGGACGCGGGACGCTCGTCACATGGCTTGATGAGCTGCATCCTGAGCGAAAGAAACGCGTCCTCGGTAAGGCTTCGGGTATTCGGCATACACCAGAGCTCAGGCAAACAGCGGTCATCGATCTGTGCACTCGACGAGGAAGCGCAGACGAAGTTGCCAAAAAGATTGGCGTGAGCCGCCCAACGTTGTACAACTGGAGAACTCGGTTACTCGGTCAGGAGGCTGTTTCAACCATGACACGCCGCAACGATTCGCCTCAGAGCTCCGAGAAGGCGACGCTGGAGCAGCAGGTCGAATCACTCCGACGAGACATCCGAAAGCTCCAGATCGAACACGACATCCTGAAGAAGGCCAACGAAATATTAAAAAAAGGCCTGGGCATCAACCCGCAACTCCTGACGAATCGGGAGAAGACAGCGCTGGTTGATGCCCTGAAACAGACCTACACGCTATCGGAGCTTTTTGCCCAATTGGGGCTCGCACGCAGCTCCTACTTCTACCACCGGGCACGGATACAAACTGCCGACAAGTATGCTGGCGTACGCCGTGCCATCGCAGACATCTTTGAGCTGAATCACCGCTGCTACGGATATCGTCGAGTCCGCGCTGCACTGGGCAGGCAGAAGGTCTTCATCTCGGAGAAGGTCGTTCGGCGGTTGATGAAGCAGGAGCAGCTAAGCGCAGCCACAACGAGGCGACGTCGATACGGATCCTATGCCGGGGAAATAGGTCCGGCTCCAGAAAACCTGATCAATCGGGATTTCCGGGCCGCAGCACCGAATGAAAAATGGCTCACAGACATCACGGAGTTCCAGATTCCTGCCGGTAAAGTCTATCTGTCTCCGGTCATTGATTGCTTCGATGGACTGGTGATCAGCTGGTCGATCGGTACGCGCCCCGACGCCGAGCTTGTAAATACGATGCTCGATGCCGCCATCGAAGCAATTGGAAGTAGCAACAGCCGGCCTGTGGTCCATTCAGATCGCGGCGCGCACTATCGCTGGCCAGGTTGGCTTACTCGGATACGCAAGGCCAATCTGACGCGCTCAATGTCGCGCAAGGGGTGCTCGCCCGATAACGCGGCGTGCGAAGGTTTCTTTGGACGGCTGAAGACGGAACTGTTTTACCCTCGAGACTGGCAGACCGTCAGCACCGACCAATTCATTGCGGTCGTTGACTCGTACATTCGCTGGTACAACGAGAAACGGATCAAGATCTCGCTTGGTGCACGCAGTCCGATCGAATACCGAGCAAGCCTCGGGCTGACCACATAAACCAGTCCAAGAATTCCGCCGCACCCCCAAAGCGGACATTTGAACTTGGGACCTACATCGTGACCGCTGATCATCTACCTTATGTCAAATTAATTCGAAATCCGAAATATATTGAGTTTGTAATTAAGGATGCCTTGGATGTCGCATGCCAACCTAGCGCATGGGAGATAGCGCGGATGGCGCAAATCAACTTTAGATCGTCCACGCCGAGTGACTGCGTACTCAGGCCAAGCCGACACCGGTAACGTGACACGATCTGATCACTCGTGGCTGATGCTCGACGGCCGAACCGTGCAACTCCTCGACGACATCTTCAAGCAGCCAGTCCCGCCGATGACGCCTTCGGGATCTCCGGATTGAACTGCGTCATGCAGTTCAGGTCGAGCGCGCGAATCTGCTCGGTCATGAAGTCGACGAAGATCCGGATGCGCGTCGGCAGGTGTTGGCGGCTCAGATAGCAGATGTAGTGGCCGCGATCCTCCGGCACATGCTTCGCTAGCGCGACGACGAGCTCCTTCGACGCGAGATGGTCGCGAATCTGGTAGCCCGCCATCTGCGCGATGCCCGATCCGTTCAGCACCGCCTGCAAAACGAGGTCTGCGTCATTGAACGTGAGGCGTGAGGTCGGCAGGTACTTCTGTACTCGGCCATCGACGTTGAATTCCCATTCGAAGACGCGGCCGCTGGCAAAACGGAAGTTGATGCATTCATGCCGGTCGAGATCCTCGACGCTCTGCGGGAGCCCGTGCCTCGCCACGTACGATGGTGCTGCGCATAGCGCCATCTGCATCGGAATCAGTTGCCGGGCGATGATGCTCGAGTCCTCGATGCGGCCGTTACGGAACGATACGTCTATCCGCTCGGACACCAGGTCGACTGGCCGGTCGTCCAGCAGCAGATCGATGACGATGTCCGGATAGGCGTGCGCGAACGTCTCCAGCAGCGGCGCCACAATCTTCCTGCCGAATCCCACTGCCGAACTGATGCGAATCAGGCCGCGCGGCGGCCCCTGCCGCAGTTCCAGCATGTCGTTCATCGCTTCGACGATCTGCGCGACGCCCTGGTGGCAGTTCTCGAAGAATCGCTGGCCTTCACACGTCAGTTCGGTCATGCGCGTGGTCCGCTGGAACAGCCGCGTACTTAACTGCGCCTCGAGCTTCTGGACGTTCCGGCTCACGGCAGGCCGGCCGACGCCGAGAAGCTCGGCGGCTTTAGTAAAACTCCCCTCGCTCGCCACCGCGACGAACGCAAGGATGCCCGCGTAGCTCGCACCGAAGCTCGCCGAGAGTGCATCGGCACGACCGGCCAGGTCGCGACGCGCGCCGTGTTCCGATGGTTCCGTTTGGCTCATTTCCGCTTCCTCAGACATGTCGCTCACTCCGGTTGCCCGTCACCGGCGTGCGCCGGCGAATCCCCACACGTGGGAACGTGAATCAGCTTCTTGCCAGCCACTGGTCGAGACCGATGCGGCCGAGCCGCGCGGCCCCGAGCGGCACCAGCGAGGTTTCCTCGACGCGGCCGCCGTAGTAGCGGCCGTCGCGATCGGTCACCACCGCGCGCGTGTCGCCGACCGACTTCAGGTAGCGCGCGACGATCTCCGCGAACGGCGCACGATCCGGGCCCGCGATCTCGATCGTGCCGTTCTGCGGCCCGGCGAGCGCGGCCTGCGCGACGAGCGCCGACACGTCTTCGGCGGCGATTGGCTGGAACAGTCCGTCGCCGATGCGCACGGTGCCGTCTTCGGTGCCGAAATCCGCGATGCCGCCGATGAATTCCATGAATTGCGTCGCGCGTACGATCGTGTACGGCACGCCCGCCGCCTCGATCGCCTGTTCCTGCGCGACCTTGGCCAAGAAATAGCCGTTCTCCGGCATCCGGTCGCAGCCGACGATCGACAGCGCGACGTGATGGCGCACCCCTGCAGCCACTTCGGCCTTGCCGAGATTACGCGCCGACGTGCGGAAGAAGTCCAGCACTGCCTGCGGTTCCCATGACGGCGCGTTCGCCACGTCCACGACGACGTCCGCGTCCGTCAATGCGTCGGTCAGGCCCTCGCCCGTGATGGTATTGACGCCGGTGCGCGGCGATGCGGCCAGCGCCTGGTGGCCGGCTTCGCCAAGCAGCGTGACGACACGTGAGCCGATCAGGCCCGAACCGCCGATGACAACGATCTTCATCGCAAAATCTCCTGACGAGTGGATTGCATTCGAATGTGACGGGGAGGTGACGGTTGCCGGATCGGGTGAATACGGTGATGACCGTCCATCGCGTGGCGCAATTGTGGAAGAATCATGTCCTATCCAGCAGTGCCAAGAATCGTCGATCGGACTGGTCCATGCTGTGTCTGTCCCCGTCATCCACGAGAGCGTCATGTCTGCGCAACCCTTCACGCTGACCATCGAAATCGACCGGCAGCATCAGTTGCCGATCTATCTGCAGATCTGCGAGCGGTTCAGAACCGCGATTGCCGCGGGCCACCTGCGTCCCGGCGATCGCGTGCCGGCGCTGCGCGGCCTCGCGACGCAACTGAACACGGCGCGCGGCACGGTCGAACAGGCCTACACGATCCTGGTCGACGAGGGATATCTGCAGATGCGCGGCGCGGCAGGCACGTTCGTCTCGCCGTCCCTGCCGAAATCGCTGCCGCGGGCAACGCCCGCGCGTGACGACGCATCGGGAGCGCCCGTCGACAACGCCGGCGTGCTTCAGGCGCCGGGCGTGTCGCGCGACAGCCCGCCGCCGCGGCGCGCGCAACCGATCGCCGTCGCGATGAGCGGCGAGCCGCGCCCGTTGCAGCCCGGGGTCCCTGCCCTCGACGCGTTTCCGCGCAAGGTCTGGCACCGCCTCGTGTCGCTGCGCGCGCGCAGCGGTGATCGCGCGCTGCTGGGCTACCCGAATCCGGCCGGTTATCGGCCGCTGCGCGAACACATCGCCACCTACCTGGGGCTGTCGCGCGGCGTCACCTGCGTGCCGGAACAGGTGTTCATCACCAGCGGCTACCGTGCCACGCTGGAACTCGTGCTGCGCAGCCTCGCACGCCCGAACGACCGCGTCTGGTTCGAAGACCCCGGCTATCTGCTCGCACGCAGTTTCCTGTCCGAGACGGGCGTGGAACTCGTCCCGGTGCCGGTGGATGCCGAGGGAATCGACGTCGAACGCGGCCTGCAACTGGACGCGCACGCGCGCTTCGCACTCGTGACGCCGTCGCATCAGAGCCCGCTCGGGCATACGCTGTCGCTGCCCCGCCGCATCGCGCTGCTGGACTGGGCCGAAAAGACGTCGGGGTGGATCGTCGAGGACGACTACGACAGCGAGTTCCGCTATCTGGGCCGCCCGCTGCAGGCGCTGAAGAGTCTCGACCGGCGCGATCACGTGATCTATTGCAGTACCTTCAGCAAAGCGATGTATCCCGGCTTGCGGCTCGCGTACGCGGTCGTGCCGGAGCGTGCGGTGGAGCGCGTCGAACGCGTGGCCTGCAGCATGAACGCCGGCTCGCCTGCGCTCCTGCAGGCAGCCCTGGCCGATTTCATCGAACAGGGTCACTTCGCCCGGCACCTGAAGCGCATGCGCACGCTGTACGGCGAGCGCCGCACGCTGATCGTGCACGCATTACGGCAGGCATTCGGCGAGCGGCTGATCGTCGAGTTGCCGCCTGGCGGCATCCAGTTCGCGGTGCGGTTCACGGCGGGGCCCGACGGGCCGGTCGACGACGTCGCCGTCGCCGCGCGTGCCCGCGAAGCCGGGCTCGCGGTCCTGCCGCTGTCGATCTGGTACACGAACAGCCACACGCAGCAAACGCCGCGCGGCCTCGTCATCGGGTTCGCGAACATCGGCGACGCGGACGAAGCACAACGTCACGCCAAAACGCTGCGCGCGTGCCTGGGCCGCTGACGCGCGGCGTGCACCAATGGCGTGCGGCCAGGCGTGCCGGCAACCGCTGCCGCCGGGCGCCTCGTTGAAATTCACGGCGCGGTCCGGATTGGTGTCCAACGGGAAACATACAATCGCCCGGAACGGCCGTACCGCCACCCGGTGCGCGCCTCTAGCATGGAAACGTCTTTCTCCCGTAGACGAACCGGGAATCGGGCTGCACCGGAAGATTGCCGCGTTCCTCAGACAATCAGCCGCGCCCGCCATTCCCTGAATACGCTACTTGCCCGGGCCGCCCAGCCCCTTCGCAAGACGTTTCGACGCCCGAATGACCGAGGGTCGGAGCATGTCGCCGAATTCGAGCACGCACCATGGATGACAACAAGCTGCAAGCCCCGCCGCTTTCCCTCCTCGACAGATATCGAGGTCGGGATTTTCAACCGCTTTACACCACGACCGTCACCGTGTCCGGCGGCGAGACGGGACATGGCCGCGCTTCCGGCGTGGTCCGCTCGGACGACGGAAATCTCGCCGTCGACCTGCGCCTGCCCACCGAGTTTGGCGGGCCCGGCAACGGAACCAATCCTGAGCAGTTGTTCGCGGCAGGCTTCGCCGCGTGCTTCCACGGCGCGCTCAATCTGCTCGAGAAACGCGCCGATATGGAAACCGCCGATACCGCCGTGGAGGTGCAAGTCTCGTTCGGCCGCGATCCCATGGATGGCGGCTATGCGTTGCTCGTCGACGTTCGGGTGCGGATGCCGGGCGTCGATCGAAGCATCGCGGAAGAATTGGTTCGAACCGCGGAACGCTTGTGCCCGTATGCGAAGATGGCCCGGCAAGGCACCGTCAATATCGTGACCGTCGTCGACTGACCTGGCGCTCGTCGTGCCGGGGCAGCGCGTCGTCCGTTGCCGCAACGGCGCGACGCCCCCGCGCACATCTCGCGATACGCGCGGGGGCAACCGGTCAATCGAACGATGCCTGCGGATTACCGGCCGCCAGCGCCTCGGCCCGAATCGGTGCCGGCGGATAGATCCATTGCGTGTTGATCACCTGCTTGCGCGCCTTTCCTTCGGCACGCGTCAGTTTGATTTGTCGATCCCAGCCTTCCGAGTACACGGCACCCCAGTCGCCCAGGTCGACGCATGTCGCATAGAACGGCTGCCGATATTCCAGCGTCGGCACGCCGATCAGATCCGCCGCGACGTTGTGCCCGCCGAATTGCCCCATCACGATCGCGTGCTGGCAAGACATCAGCGCATAGTGCCCGTCGTCGTCGCTGCGCGCGCGCGCCACGTCTCCCGCGACGAATACGTGCGGCGCTTCCGGCACGCGAAGATCCGGTGCGACTTCGACGCGCCCGAGCGGGTCTCGATGCGAGGAGACCTGCGACGTCAGCGGGCTCGCCTGCATTCCGCCAGCCCAGATCACGGTCATGGCTTCGATGTGCGTGCCCGACGCGGTACGAACGCCATCGGCCGCCACCGACACGACGCGCGATCCGAGCACGGCCTCGACGCCTAGCGACGCGAAGGCTTCGGCGACATACGGCCGAGGATTGGGACCGAGATCGGGACCGATGTCGTCCTGCGCGCCGATCACGACGACACGCCCCATCGTCTGCGGGCCGAACCACTCGCGCAAGCGCTTGGGCAACTCGGTGGCGACCTCGATACCCGTGAAGCCGCAGCCGACCACCACGACCGTATTGCGTGCCGGCGATTCCGGCAATTTTGCGAGCGCCGCGAAGTGGTCGTCGAGCGCGACGGCGTCCTCGATGCGAGCAACTGAGAACGCGTGTTCCGCGAGCCCCGGCACCGGCGGTTTGCTCAACCTGCTGCCGCTCGTCAACAACAACCTGTCATACGCGAGCAGACGTCGCTCGCCGTTGGCGCACGCGACGCCGACCGTCTTCTCGCCGACGCAAATTTCCTCGACGCTGCCTTCGAGAAACTTCACGCCGACCGCATCGAGCAGCGGCAGCAACGGCGCGGCCATCCGCTGTGGTTCGCTTTCGTACAGACGCGGCCGAATCTGCAGTTCCGGTTTCGGCGAGATCAACGTGATCTCGACGTCGCCGCTCGTCACACCGGCACCATCCAGCACCCGCGCGGCACCCAGTGCACCCCACACGCCGGCAAAGCCGGCACCCACTATTAGGATCTTCTGCGACATGATCATTGCCCTCGGTTGATGTCGATGGCGGCAACTCGCCGCGCAAAATCATCGTAGGTCGACATGGCATTGCGCAGTAGATCCGCAGTCGTGCTCACGATGTTGCCGCTTCGGCACCAATCCGTCACACGCCGCATGGATCGATCGCAGGCATGATGTCGGCGAACGATCGCACGCGACTCGAACGCCGTCTTCGTCATCCACCTGAATCAACGATGAGGCAAATAAAATGCACATGGGGAAATCGTACAAACTGTCGGAGTTCCTGATCTGGACACGCTGGAAAATTTACGAGCTGCTCATTTTCGGTTCGGTTCCGGTTGTCCTGTACAAGTTCTTCTCCGTTACGTGGCTATCGATCCCTCTGACGATCGTGGTTCTGCTCGGAACCGCGACGTCGTTCATCGTCGGCTTCAAGAACGTTCAAACGTACAACCGCGCGATGGACGCGCTGGAAATCTGGACCGATATCCTGAGCAAGAGCCGTCGCTGGGGCCAACTCGCTCGCGATTTCGTCACCGATGACGAGATCGCCCGAAAACTCGTCGATCGCCACCTGGCATGGCTGACCGCGCTGCGCTATGACCTGCGCCGCCCGCGCATCTGGGAAAGCACGAACAAACGCTACAACGCCGAGTACCGCCGATTCTATCGCGTTCCCGAGTGGGAAAAGGACATCAGGGAATTGTTGCCGAAGTATCTCTCCTCGACCGAAACGGAACAGGCGCTCGCGTCGCCTTGCATCGCAACGTTCGTGCTGAGCCTGCAGGGCACTTCGCTCACGACGCTTCACATGGCCGGCCATCTGGATTCGAACTTCTTCATGGAGCTTCAGAAGACCGTCGGCGACTTCATCGACCTCCAGGCAAGATCGGAACGCTTCAAGAACTTTCCCTACCCGCGTCAGTATGCGACCGTCAGCTCCCTGTTCGTCCGGTTCTTCTGCCTCTCGCTTCCGTTCGGTTTGCTGAACGAATTCAACCGGTTGAACGACGGCGTGAGCGGTTTCATGCACGGCAACATGGTCTGGCTGGTCGTGCCGTGCAGCGTCGCCGTTTCCTGGATGTACACCTCGCTCGAGCAGGTTGGCGAAAGCACGGAGAACCCGTTCGAAGGCGGCGCCAACGACGTGCCCATTTCAACGCTGTGCAGCACGATCGAACGCGATCTGAAAGCGATGCTCGGAGAACACGCGCGCGCCCCGTCGAGCCGCACGATCATCGCGCTGTAACGCGTCAGGCGTCTCTCGTCGCGTCACCCTCCGTTCGTCGATTGTTGCCATCGCGACAACATGATGAGGTCCTTCCCGGCGCTACTGTCGCACGAGCACATCGCCTACGCTTGGCGCTGACGGTGGCCGTGCATGCATGTCCGCTCCCGTCCGGGAAACGGACACGACACCGCAAGAGCGACGTGCGACTCGCGCGGCCGTGTGCGCCGCGTTGCGTCGTCGCGCGTCATTGGCCGCGGCAGCCAGGGCTGTTGCCATGGCATCACCCGGCACCTCACCAACCGAGGAACGATCCGTGACAGAAGAAGATATCCGCAGCAACGCGTTCGCGATGCCCGTGCATAACCCGGCTTACCCGCGTCCGCCCTTCCGATTCGTCAATCGTGAGTATTTCATCATCTCGTACGAGACGGACATGGACGCCCTCCGGGCCGTCGTCCCGGAACCGCTGACGGTCGACCGGGCCGTCGTCCACTACGAGTTCATTCGGATGCCTGATTCGTCTGGATTCGGTGACTACACCGAAAGCGGCCAGGTGATCTCCGTTCTGGACGAGAACGGCACGCGCGCCAATTTCACGCATGCGATGTACCTCGACGACGAAGGCCCGATCGCCGCCGGACGGGAAATCTGGGGATTTCCGAAGAAACTGGCGTCGCCACGGCTCTGCGTCGACGGCAAGGACACGCTGCTCGGCACGCTCGACTACGGCACGCAGCGCATCGCCACCGGCACGATGGGTTACAAGTACCGCGCGCTCGACACGGAAACCGAACGCCGCAAGCTCGCCGACACGCCCAACTATCTGCTCAAGGTCATTCCGCACGTCGACGGATCCGCGCGCATCTGCGAGCTGGTGCGCTTCGTCCTGCGCGATGTCGACGTGATCGGCGCATGGGAGGGACCCGCCGCGCTCGAACTGCATCCGCACGCGCTCGCGTCGGTTGCCGATTTGCCGGTCCGCAAGGTGATCGGCGCGCGCC
The DNA here is from genome assembly GCF_001718795.1 of Burkholderia latens. Taxonomy (NCBI): domain Bacteria; kingdom Pseudomonadati; phylum Pseudomonadota; class Betaproteobacteria; order Burkholderiales; family Burkholderiaceae; genus Burkholderia; species Burkholderia latens. Next base: position 60,484 of record NZ_CP013437.1, read on the forward strand.
ACGTCATCGCGCATCTCACGCTCGATATCGGCGAAGTGGCTCACGACTACCTCGCCCCCGCCGCGTCGCTGAAGCTCGCGGTCAACCAGTAAACCTCCGGAGGACGTATGGCACTGAATGACAAGGTCGCGCTCGTGACGGGCGCGGCAAGCGGTATCGGCGATCTGTGCGCACGCAAGCTTGCGGCGGACGGCGCGACCGTCGTGATCGCCGATCTGAACCTCGCGGCCGCCCGCAAGGTTGCAGACGATATCGTCGCGGCCGGCGGCAAGGCATTGGCGATCGCGATGGACGTCACCAGCGAGGAAGCCGTCGAAGCCAGCATGGCCGAAACGGTGAACCGGCTGGGCAGCATCGACGTGCTCGTGTCGAACGCGGGCATCCAGATCGTCAACCGGATCGAGGACTACGCATTTTCCGACTGGAAGAAGATGCTGGCCGTTCACCTGGACGGGGCATTCCTGACGACGCGTGCCGCCATCAGGCACATGTACGCGTCGAACAAGGGTGGCACGGTGATCTACATGGGCTCGGTGCATTCGCACGAGGCCTCGCCGCTGAAGTCCGCCTACGTGACCGCGAAGCACGGGTTGCTCGGTCTCGCGCGCGTCGTCGCGAAGGAAGGCGGGCCGCGCGGCGTACGCGCCAATGTCGTGTGCCCGGGCTTCGTCAGGACGCCGCTGGTCGACAAGCAGATTCCCGAGCAGGCGAAGGCGCTGGGCATCTCGGAACAGCAGGTCGTTAAGGACGTGATGTTGAGGGAGACAGTCGACGGCGAATTCACGTCGGCGGCCGATGTCGCGCACACGGTTGCGTTCCTGGCCGGCTTCGAGTCGAACGCGCTCACCGGACAATCGATCGTCGTCAGCCACGGCTGGTTCATGCAGTAAGGAGGACATCATGTATTCGAGCCAGCGTAACAAGCTGAAGCAGGCCCATCGCATCAAGCTTCCCCCGTATGACGAAATCGGAGTCGTGCTGCAGGGTGGCGGCGCACTCGGCTCATATCAGGCCGGCGTGTATGAAGGCATGGCCGAAGTCGGCGTGGAGCCGACGCGAATCGCCGGCGTATCGATCGGCGCGCTGAATACGGCGATCATCGCCGGCAATGCGCCGGCGGACCGCACCGACGCGCTTCGCGGCTTCTGGAACACCATCAGCCAGCCGGGAGATCCGTTCGCTCACGTCGGCGCGTGCATGTCGGCGTGGCCCGGGCTTGCCGACGTGGGGCGCAGGTGGTCGAGCGCATGGGCCGCCGCGCGCACGCTGATGGAAGGCCAGGACGGATTCTTCTCGCCGCGCATGCACGTGCCCTTCGCCGGGTTCGGCGGAAAGCGTCCCGACCAGGTCAGCTATTACGACACGTCGGCGTTGCGTGAAACGCTCCTGCGGTACGCCAACTTCGACCGCATCAACGACGGGAACATTCGCGTATCCGTCGGAGCGGTCAACGTGCGAACGGGCAATCTCGTCTATTTCGACAATACGAAGATGCGCCTGGCGCCGGAGCATTTCATCGCCTCCGGCGCGCTGCCGCCGGGCTTTCCGGCCGTCGAGATCGATGGCGAGTTCTACTGGGACGGCGGTCTCGTTTCCAATACGCCGCTCACCGAGATCATCCGCGAAAGCCAGCACAGGGACACGCTCGTTTTCCAGCTCGATCTGTGGAGCGCGCGCGGCAAGTTGCCGGGCGACTTCCTCGATGTCAGCGAACGCACCAAGGACATTCAGTATTCGAGCCGCACGCGCGCGATCACCGCGTTCATGTCGCAGAACCAGAAGCATGCGCAGATGATCAAGGCACTGCTCGAACATATTCCCGAACACGTGCGGCTTGCCCACCCGCTGCTGCGGGAGGCGCAGAAGACGGCGGACGGCAGTGCCGTGAACGTGGTGCACCTGATCTACAAGAACAAGACGTTCGAGGGGCACTACAAGGACTATGAGTTCAGCAAGGACACGATGCGCGAGCATTGGGCGAGCGGTCTCGAGGATATTCGCCGTTCGTTCGGACACCCGGAGTGGTTCGAGATTCCGAGCCGGGAAATCGGCTTCGTCACGCGGGACGTGCACCGCTATCGGCACGACGTCGACGAAGCCGGCAACCTCGGCAGGCATGCCGCTCCCGCGGAACACCTTGCGCCGGAGAAGGAATCGTCCGTCGCCGGGTAACCCGTATCGACGCCAGCCGCGGGCGAGCCAGGCGGTCGGCCGCGCACCGGCGACGCGTGACCGGCGGCCCGCCGGCGCCGTTCCCGACTCGCGGTACCGCGCCTGCAGGACCGCTTCAGGCGGCGCAACGACCGATCGTCGAGATCGCGCATGCGCCCGCCGCAAGGAGAGCACCATGATGTCGCATGAAATGATCGCGAGGTACGGCACGCTGGTCGTATTCCTGAACGTGCTCGGATCGTCGCTCGGCCTGCCGCTGCCTGCCATTCCGACCTTGGTCACAGTGGGCGCGGGCATCGCGCTCGTGACCCATGTCGCGTCGTCGGCGCTGCTGCATTTCTCGGCGCTACTGGCCGCCGCCGTGGTTGGCGGCCTGCTCGGCGACCTGGTCTGGTACCAGGGTGGGAAGCGCTACGGCAAGCGCACGCTTCACACCGTCTGCAAACTGACGCCGTCGCGCGACGCGTGCGTCCGGACGACCGAGCGCTTTTTCGGCCGCTGGGGCGTTCGCGTGCTCGTGGTCGCGCGGTTCGTACCCGGCCTGTCGCTCGTGGCCGTTCCGCTTTGCGGCGCGATGGCCGTCAGGTTGCGCGCCTTTGTCCTGCACGATTGCGTCGGCGTCGCGCTGTGGGCGTCGATCGGGCTGGCAATCGGCACGCTGTTCGCGTCGCAGATCGACGCGGTCTTCGCCTTTGTCGCCCGTCTCGGCTGGCACGTGCTCATCGTGATCGCCATCGCACCGCCGCTGTATTTCGTGTACGGATATTGCCGCCGGCGAATGCTGGCAAGCGCGCTCGGGAAAGCGCGGATCAGCGCGGGCGAACTGCATGCGCTGCTCGCGAACAATCCGCGGCCGGCCGTGATCGATATCCGTTCCGCCGAGCGGAGAATGCTCGATCCGTTCGTCATTCCGGGCGCGGTGATCGGCGATGAACGCAAGCCCCGCCAGATCATGGAGCGCTATGGCACGAACCGGACGCTCGTCATCTATTGCGCGTGCCCGCACGAAACGTCTGCCGCGTCGGTGGCCAGGCAGTTGCGGCTGTCCGGCGTCAAGCTCGCCCTGCCGCTCACCGGCGGTATCGATGCGTGGCGCGTCGAGGGCTTCGACGTGGAACCGATGGTCGCGATGAACGACGCGGCAATCGGCCCGGAAAAGCAGAAAGCCTTCACGTATTGACTCCGTGGCCCCGTGGCGCGCCCAGGTTCCCGGGCAGCGTGGTATCGCACCGTTGGCGGCCTGCGGGCCGCCGATTCGGCTGGCGACCGACAACACCGCCATGACGCCTTCATCCGCTCGTGCAGCGCGCGCCGGACATTGGTATCGCAACCTTCCCTCCCCCAGCTTCACGCCTCTTCCCGGTCGCATCCTCGGCAGACCTGACACGGCTTTTTCGATCACAGTTGCGCCATGCGGCGACTGCACCGCTTGTCGCAAACCTGCTGGCAAGACGACCTGTCGTTCGGATTGCGGGTAACGCGCCCCTTCCGCCGCTGCACGCTTGGCGGGCATATTCCCCGACACAGGCAGTGAGATCGGCGTAACGGACAAGCGATGTCAGCACGCTCGAAACGCCATCCGGCGCGTTTCCGTGACGATGAAGGCACGCGCTGGCCTCGAACGGCTTGATCACAGTTGGACGAAGCGTTTGAAGCACGGGGTGGCGGCTCCCTGCAACGATCCGGCCAGTCGGCCAAATGCGACGGCATGGTGGCCATCATGTTGACGGACACCATGCCGGGATCGACGCTCGCTGGTTTGGCATATCCCCCAGCCGCGGAAGCCGGGCGATCGTCGCCGTGCGGTTCCAGCGGCCGCGTTCAGTGCCCGCCGGCCGCTATCCCGCCGCCGCTGCCCTTGACCGGCCGGGTGAGCCAGACCAGCGGAATGATACCGACGAAGATGATCGACGACACCCAGAAGATGTCGTTCAGCGCGAGCATCGCGGCCTGCGCGTTCAGCGAGCGTTCGAAGAAGGCCGTGGCCTGATCCACACCGACGCCGAGCATCGCCTGGAGCTGCGCGACGGCACTCGTGTAGGTCGGGTTGTTCACGCTCGTTTGCTCGGCGAGCCGCGCATGATGCAGGATCGTCCGGTCGTTCCATCCGGTCGCGATCAGCGACGTGCCGACGCCGCCCGCGAACACGCGCACGAAATTCGACAGCCCGGCGGCCGCCGGAATCCGGTCGGGCGTCAGGCCGGACAGGATGATCGCGGTCAGCGGCGTGAAGAAGAGCGCCATCGGAATGCCTTGCAGCAAGGTCGGCAGCACCAGCGTATACGGGTCGACGCCCGTCGTGTAATGCGAGCGCATGAAAAACACGCCCGCAAAGCCGACGAAGGCCAGCGTCGCGAGCACCCGCGCGTCCGACTTCGGCATGATCTTCGCCATCAACGGTGCCAGCAGCACGGCGAAGATCCCGAGCGGCGCCGTCACGAGCCCGGCGTCCACCGACCGATAGCCGAGATAGCCCTGAATCCATTGCGGCAGGATCACGAGGTTCGAGAAGAACACCGCGTATGCAACCGAGATCGCAATCGTGCCGCCGCGGAAATTGCGCACCGCGAACAGGCGAATGTCGACGATCGGGTTCCGCTCCGTGAGCTCCCAGATCAGGAAAAACACGAAGCTGACGGCGGCGATCACGGCAAGCGTGCAGATCACGGGCGAGCTGAACCAGTCGAGATCCTTGCCCTTGTCGAGCATGATCTGCAGCGTCGCGACCCATACGATCAGCGACATCAGGCCGACCTTGTCGATAGGAATCTTGCGCACCTGTGTCTCGCGGTCGCGATAGATCATCCACGTGATGCCCGCCGCGAACAGGCCGACCGGAATGTTGATGTAGAAGATCCACGACCAGCTGTAGCTGTCGGTGATCCAGCCGCCCAGCGCGGGACCGGCAATCGGGCCGACTGTCGCGGTCATCGACCAGAGCGCGAGCGCGGTCGAGCTTTTCTCCTTCGGATACGAACCCAGCAGGATCGCCTGCGAAAGCGGAATCAGCGGCCCCGCCACGGCGCCCTGCAGGACGCGCGCAGCGAGCAGCACGAGCAGGTTCGGCGCGACGCCGCACAGCCACGACGAGAACACGAACAGCACGATCGCGGCCACGAACAACCTGATCTGCCCGACGCGCTGCGTGAGCCAGCCCGTCAGCGGAATCGCGACGGCATTGGCCGCCGAGAACAGCGTGATCACCCACGTGCCTTCGTCGACGGATACGCCGAGGTTTCCCGAGATGGTCGGAATCGCCACGTTGGCAATGGACGAATCGAGCACGTTCATGAACGTCGCGAGTGCGACGGCGAGCGTCGCAAGGACGAGCTTGCCACCCGTCAGCGGCGGCGGTGCGGGTTGCGTTGAGGAATTCATCTCGCTTCCAGTCTGAAGTTGCGACTGTGCCGGCGTGTCGAGCCGGCCAGTCGGACGATTGAATCGACCGGGGCGCGACAGCGACGCGCACCGGGTCAACGATTCAGCTTGCGCGCTGCGCGGTGTCGCGCGCATCGCGCGCGACCCTTGCGTCGCGCTTGCCGGAAGCCGCCGGCGCGCCAGTTTGCGCCGCCGCATGCTCGCCGACGACGTTGCGCGCGATGATCTTCTCGATCTCGGCATCCGCCTGTGCGCCGTATTCGGCAAACACGTCTGTGCGATACGACGTGTTGATCGCCGCACCGAGCTGCGGGCCCGTGTCGTCGCGCGTATCCACGTCGACATCCATCGACAGTCCGATACGCAGCGGATGCGCGTCGAGTTCCTTCGGGTCGAGCTGGATGCGCGCGGGCAGGCGCTGAACGATCTTGATCCAGTTGCCCGTTGCGTTCTGCGCGGGCAGGCTCGCGAATGCGCTGCCCGTACCCGCGGAGAAGCCGACCACGCGGCCGTGATACTTGACCTTTCCGCCGTACACGTCGGCCGTCAGCGTGACGGGTTGACCGATGCGCATGTTGCGCAACTGGCTTTCCTTGTAGTTTGCGTCGACCCATACGCCGTCGAGCGGCACGATCGCCATCAACGGCGTGCCGGGCGACACGCGCTGGCCGACCTGAACCGAACGCTTCGCGACGTAGCCGGTGACGGGCGCGGGCAACACGTTGCGCGCGTAGGCCAGATACGCGTCGCGCACCTTCGACGCGGCCGCCTGCACGTTCGGGTGCTGATCGATCGTCGTGCGATCGGTCAATGCGCGGTTGGCCTCCGCCTGTCGACGCGCGGCGTCGAGCGCGGCCCGCGCGGCCGCCACGGTGTCGCGCGCGTGCGCGATGTCTTCCGCTGACACGGCCCCCGTATCGGCAACGGCCGCGCGACGACGCAGGTCGTCCTGGGCACGGACGAGATCGGACTGCTTCTGCGCGACGTTCGCCGCGTACAGATCGTCGTTCACGTAGAGACTGCTCACCTGGCGCACGGTCTGGCCCAGCGCCGCCTCGGCGTTGCCGAGCGCGACTTTTGCGTCGGCGGCGTCGAGCGTGACGACAGGATCGCCCGCCTTCACGATCTGTGTATCGTCGGCGTTCACCGCGACGACGGTACCCGCCACCTGCGGCGTCAGCTGCACGAGATTGCCGCTGACGTACGCGTCGTCGGTCGATTCGTGGTAACGCGCGAACGTCAGGTAGTACGCGGCGTACGCAATCGACGCCGCCACGACCGTCACGCCGAGCAGCGCCAGCAGCAGCCGGCGGCGGCGCGGCGCGTCTTCGCTTGCGACATCGTCGCCGCCCGACGGCGACGTATCACGATTCGCGCGGGGGGCGTCGGCCGGCTTGTGTACCGGCGGATCGATTTCGCTCATTTCAATTCTCCAGGCAGATTCGATGGATCGCCGCTCAGCGCGCGGCGGCGGCGGGCACGGCCGATACGCGCGCATCGGCATGTGCCGATGTGCCCGCGCCCGCGAATGACGTGTCGACGAAGCCGCCGCCCAAAGCGGACGCGAGCGCGATCTGACGGTCGCGGCGGTCCATGCGCAGATTCGCGACGCGCTGATCGGCGGAAAGTGCGTTGACGTCGGCGTTCAACACCGTCAGTTGATTCGTGAGACCGGCCTTGTACTGCGCGAGCGCCAACGCGGCCGCCTTCAGCGCGGCCTGCTGCGCCGTCTGCGCATCGACCAGCTCTGCGTCCGTTGAACGCACGTCGGCGACTTGCGTCGCGACCTCGCTCAGCGCGGTGACGAGCGCCTGGTTATAGGTCGCGACGGCAAGATCGAAGTCCGCGTAGCGCCCCTTCAGTTGCGCGCGTAGTGCACCGGCGTCGAAGATCGGCAGATGAATAGCCGGTCCGACCGACGCGGTGCGGCTCGCCGCCGTCAGGAAGCGGCCGAAGCCGAACGCATCGAGTCCGATCGCGGCGCTCAGGTTGATGTCCGGATAGAACTCGGCCTTCGCTTCCTTCACGCCGTGCGCGAGCGCATCGACACGCCACCGGGCAGCCACGATGTCGGGGCGCCGGCTCACGAGATCCGCGGGCAGATTGTCGGGCACGCGTACCTCGTTGCCGGTGCCGAGCGTCGGGCGCCCGATCCCCAGGCCGCGATCGGGACCGGCGCCGAGCAGCGCGGCAATCTGGTAGCGCGCCGCGAGGATCCGGCCGTCGAGCGATTTCAGCAACGCACGGCTCGTCGCGAGATTGGCGCGGGCGGTCTCCCGCTCGACCTGCGTATCGAGCCCGGTCGCGATTCGGTCCGCGGCGATGCGATCGATCTGCTCGCGTTGGGCGATCTCCCGTTGCGCGATGTCATGCAACAGGAACAGGCGTGCAAGTTCGTTATAGGTGCGTGCGATCGCCGTCGTAAGCGCCAGCCTGACCGCTTCCGCCTCGGCGCGGCTCGCCTGCAGGCCGGACACCGACGCGCGCAGCGCCTCGCGTTTCTTGCCCCAGAGGTCAAGCTCGTACGAAGCGCCCAGGATGCCGCGGTTCTCCGTCTGCCATGACCCGCCATACGGCGGCGGCACGAGCGCCGTACCGGAAAACTGCTGGCGGGTGAGGGCGTAGCTGGCATCGACGCGCGGCATCGTCCCCGCTCGCGCGGATTCGCTGTAGGCCTGCGCGGCCGCCACGCGTGCGCGCGCCTGATCGAGCGTCGGGCTGCGCTCGAGCGCCTCGTCGATCAAGGACTTCAACTGGCCGTCACCGAACTGATCGACCCAATCCGCAGTGGGCCAACGGCCTTGCTCGAACGGCAGGCTCCATTGCGTCGCGTAATGCTGCGGATCGGTCATCGCCGCATCGCCGTGAATGCCGGCGTAGTTCGCGCATGCCGACAACATGCCCGCGACGACCACCGGCACCCCGGTCTTGAGTGTGCGCGACGCATGCCGCCACGCGATCGAAAGCATGACCGTCGTGCGTCCCTTCGCGAGCGCGATCAAGGTTCGGATGCCGATCCATGGATTCAGCAAACCGCGGCGCACCTGCTCGCTGTGACCGACACCACACACGCACCAACTGCAGAAGTGCTCGCAGTTGTTCGTCAGAAGCCGATAGCGATCCTCGCCGACGCGCGACCAGGCGCGCTCGACGACAGCGATTCCTGTATAGATGGCATCCGGCTCCGCCTGAACTTGGATGGTGTTGCTCGCCGCGAAGCGACGCAATGAGATGCATTCCACCGGAGACCGCCTCGCGGAGCAATCAAAGCCGCCATAGTGAACAACCAGTCCATCTCCAACGTAGATGCCGTGATGCGCGTACCCGTCGCGCTCGCTGACGAGATGCGCGCCTATGTCGATGTCGGGTTCCGTACGAATCGGTTCGCGTGAAAGCGTCGGCCAACCGATATTCAAAGTGTCCATCGCAAGCCTCCGATTGCGTAGGTGTGCCGCATGTCGCGTCACCGAGGGGTTGCCTGCATGCGCAAGCCGAAGATCGGCCCGCACTGCCGTGTCGTCATACTAGGATCCGCACGCATGTGCAGGTAGACCCGCATCGGAACACTTTCCCGTTCCTCATCGGCACCAATCGGCTGCACCCGCGGTCGTGCAACGTTCGACGCGAGCGACACCGGCCGTTCTCGCCGCATTGGTGCGTAGCGCGCAACACCATGCATCCCAGACCGATCTAGTCCGGCGCCCTGTCTTTGCCTAGCATGCAAGAGCGCTGGGGCCATCGTTCGGATGGCGGTCGTGGGGAACGGCCTGCAGGCAAGCGCTGCACCAATGCGCCGAGTCGCTTCGGGAAACGACGCGCCGCCCCGATACGCAGGGCTCGGAACACTCGCGTCGATCAATACAAGCAACCGGGAGGCATATGGAGAACGAGAGGTTGCAACCTCCGCCGTTGACACTGCTCGACAAATACCGCGGGCGAGAATTCGCCGCGCTCTACACGACCACGGTCACCGTCTCCGGTGGCCAGTCCGGTCATGGCCGCGCATCGGGCGTCGCACGATCCGATGACGGCTGTCTCGCCCTCGATCTGCGATTGCCGACCGAACTCGGCGGGCCGGGCGGCGGGACCAACCCCGAACAGCTTCTCGCCGCCGGCTACGCCGCCTGCTTTCACGGCGCGCTAAGCCTGATCGCGCAACGCGATCGGATCGACATCCGGGAAACGACAGTCGCCGTCGAAGTGGCGTTCGGTCGCGATCCGGTTGATGGCGGCTATGCGCTGACGGCCAACATCACCATCCGCATGCCGGGCGTGGACCGGCAGGTCGCGGAGCGTCTCGTTCGCGACACGGAGCGCCTGTGTCCCTATTCGAAGATGGCACGGCAGGGAATCTGCAGTGTCGTCGCCGTGTCGGCGTGATTGGTGCCGAAGCGGCAACATAGTGCGCACGTTCCCGGCCCTACCCGCCCGCGGGACCCGCGATTACGATGGTTGCCAGGCAGGTCGTGCGATGCATCGCCATGCTCACGACCACTCGAGCAGCTTCAACCAATCAGGACAACGGATCATGACGCAACGTATCAATTATTTTCAGCAATCGCCGGAACTGACCAGGAAACTCGTCGAACTCGACGGGCTGCTTCAGAAGACGGCGATCGAGGTTCCGGTCCGCGAGCTCGTCGAGATTCGCGCGTCGCAGCTCAACGGCTGCGCGTTCTGCGTCGACATGCACATCAAGATGGCGAAGATCCACGGCGAGCGCGAACTGCGCGTGCATCACGTTGCGATCTGGCGCGAGTCGCCGCTGTTTTCGCCGCGCGAGCGCGCCGCGCTCGAATGGACCGAGGCGCTGACGCATCTCTCGTCGCACGGCGTGCCGGACGATCTCTACGAGCGCGTGCGAGCCCATTATTCCGAGCAGGAACTGTCGGATCTCACCGTCCTCGTGGGTGCGATCAACTGCTGGAACCGGCTGAACGTCGCGTTCCGCATCGTGCCCGGCTCGTTCGACACGATGTTCGGGCTCGACAAGGCCAACCTGGAGTAACGACATGAAACGCATCGTGCTCGCACTTGCACCGCTTGCGTTGTCGCTGCTGATGCCCGTTCAGCTGGTCGTCGCCGCACCGCAAGCCAAGGTCACGCAACTGACGACGGAACCGTTGCCCGAGTATCCGGGCAAGGAAGTCGAGATGATCGTCGTGGATTATCCGCCCGGCAGCGTCGACCCCATCCATCGCCACGACGCACACGCATTCGTCTACGTGCTCGACGGCAGCATCGTGATGGGCCTAAACGGTGGAAAGACGGTCACGCTCCACGCCGGCGACACGTTCCATGAAGGCCCGGAAGACGTGCACACGGTCGGACGGAACGCTAGCAGCACGAAGCCGGCAAGATTCGTCGTGTTCCTGATCAAGAACAAGGGGGCGCCGGTCCTCACTCCGGTGAAGTAGTGTAGCCACTTGCGCGGCCGGGCAACCCCGGGCCGCGTTGCCAGTTTCAAGCGAAGCGACGCATTGAATACCTGTCGCCGGGTATTAGGCCGAACTCGACCCACCGTTGATCCACGGATCAGCAACATACTGATTTAACATGATAAATATTTGGGGTCGCAGCCAGGAGTTTTGCCGCGCTTAAGATCACCTAACCGGAAAAGCGCACGGGAATCAAAGGCCCCCCGGGAGCCCGTGCTTCGCCACGTACGACGGCGACGCGCAAAGCGCCATCTGCATCGGAATCAGCTGCCGCGCAATGATGCTGGAGTCTTCGATGCGGCCATTGCGAAACGCCACGTCGATCCGTTCCGATACGAGGTCGATCGGCCGGTCGTCGAGCAGCAGATCGAAGACGATGTCGGGGTACGCCTGCGCAAACTTTTCCAGCAACGGCGCAACGATTTTCCGGCCAAACCCCACTGCTGAGCTGATACGGATCAGGCCGCGCGGCGGCCCCTGCCGCAGCTCCAGCATGTCGTTCATGGCCTCGACGATCTGCGCGACGCCCTGGTGGCAGTTCTCGAAGAACCGCTGACCTTCGCACGTGAGCTCGGTCATGCGGGTGGTCCGCTGGAACAGCCTCGTGCTCAGCTGCGCCTCGAGCTTCTGGACGTTCCGGCTCACGGCCGGCCGGCCGACGCCGAGCAGCTCGGCGGCTTTGGTAAAACTGCCCTCGCTCGCCACCGCGACGAATGCAAGGATGCCCGCGTAGCTGGCGCCGAAGCTCGCCGACAGTGCATCGGCACGACGGGCCAGCTCGCGCCGAACGCCGTGCTCCGCTGTATCCGATTGATTCATTTCCGCTTCCCCAGACATGCCGCTCACTCCGATTGCCCTTCGCCGGCATGCGCCGGCGAACAGCTTCACGTGCGAACGGAAATCAGCTTGCCGCGAGCCACCGGTCGAGACCGATGCGACCCAGCCGCGCCGGCCCGAGCGGCACCAGCGATTGCGCCTCAACGCGGCCGCCGTAGTAGCGGGCGTCGCGATCGGTCACCACCGTACGCGTATCGCCGACCGACTTCAGATACCGTGCAACGATCTCCGCGAACGGTGCGCGATCCGGACCTGCGATCTCGACCGTGCCGTTCTGCGGCCCGGCGAGCGCAGCCTGAGCGACGAGTGCCGACACGTCTTCTGCAGCGATCGGTTGAAACAGGCCGTCGCCGATGCGGACCGTGCCGTCTCGCGTGCTGAAATCCGCGATGCCGCCAATGAATTCCATGAACTGCGTGGCACGCACGATCGTGTACGGCACGCCCGCTGCGTCGATGGCCTGCTCTTGCGCGACCTTGGCCAGGAAATAACCGTTCTCCGGCATCCGGTCGCAGCCGACGATCGACACTGCAACGTGATGGCGCACGCCTGCGGCAACCTCGGCCTTGCCGAGATTGCGTGCCGATGTACGGAAGAAGTTCCTGATCAAGAATAAGGGGGCGCCGGTGCTCACACCGGTCAAGTAACACAATCGTTGGCGAGGCCCGGCAACGCCGGGCCGCGTCCGGGTATTGATCGAGCCAATGCGGCGCAACTGTGCGCTGCCTGTATGTGCGGAAAGCGCTCAACCGGTCACGCTGCGACTGGCTGTCAGACAGGAATGCATTGATTTAAAACGACACATGAAAGTGGCGCAAGACAACCCCTCGACAAGGCCGGGGGGCCGCGTAACTGGAAATGCGCATCGGGATCAAAGGCGCCGCCGTTCGCGCTCATCTTCTCGACGCCCGCAGGATCCCGACGTTCGAGTCAACATTGCCACGTCGTCACGACGCGTATATATGCGTTTCGATCGCGTGTTGATGCTGCGGGGATCCACCTCGCTCATGCTGGTCAATCCACGCCGCCAAGGTCGAAATCGAAGCGGTTCCGTGCGAACGCGGCCAGTGATCGTCGCTCGCGGGATCCCACGCGTCACTGGTCAAATTACGAGTCGGTCAAGCGCGTGTGCTCCCTGAAGTGAATCGCATTGCCCGGCGAATATCCGCGTGTCGCCTGCTGCCGTCCGCGCGCCGCTTCGTGGTTCGCCAATTCGATCCTCGCCGCCTGCAAATTTTCCCCACACAGCCACTCGCCTTCACATTCGTGCGCCGATTCGGGAGCTGGCACGGCAAGTGCCACGCTCGCGGGACGCACCGGGCGCGCTACCGCACGTTTGCTCTCGCCGGGTGCCGCCTTCCGCTGATGCGCGCGCGGGCGCCGATCGTCCGGAAGCACAACAGACCGACCTGACTCCCGTTGCTCCCGGACACCAGCTTGACGCAACGGCTCCGACGCCAGCAACTTCCCCGTTCGAGTATGCTGCTCGTTCGAATCCGTGTGCGCGCCGGCGACAGCCACTTCGCCCGATGCGCGCAGTGCCAGGGTGTCTGCACGATCTCCGTGTACCACTCCAGCTCCCTGACCGCCCGGTAGCGCGCTCGAAAAAGCCGCCTTTTTCGACAGCGCCACGGCATCCGGCAGGCTCGTGCCAAACCATACGGCAATTGCCGCACCGAACAGCGCACTGCACACCGCAGTGAGTGCGATCCGGCCACCACCGTGTCGTGTGCGCGAGCGGCTCCATGCGAGATTGTCATGCCCGAAGTCCACTGCCCGCCACACGCGCCGTTTCATGCCGAACCGCTTACTGCTGGGCGTTGACACCCCCGTCGCCAAATGAATCTCGGCTTCGGCCGATCGCACGAATGCAAGGACGGCACCGCGCCGGCCTCCATACGGTGGCGGCAAATAGGAGGCTGGCCGCGGCGCAGGTGGGGTGAACCAATCCACAGTCGAGTGAATTCTCATTGCTTTCTCCGTTGCGCTTGTCTGCATCTATCGTCGCGCTCGCGTGAGCGGCACACGCTAACCTTCCCGAAGCCACTGGACGAGCAAGCCTGCCGATGCGTAGCCGCGCAGCGTAGCGACGTAGCCATCGAATCGATAGGCCACTTCGCTCACCCGATTGTTGTAGTAATCGCTCTCCGCAATCAGCACGTCGAGCAGCGTGCGCCGTCCAAGGTGATACCACTGATCGAAAAACGCCTTGCGCACCCGATCCGACTCCACCGACAGAGCACGGTACTGGTTCGCGCGTGCGCCAAACGACCGGGCGTCCTCGTCCGCAGTTCGCACTTGATACTCGAGATCGAGACGCGTTTGCTCGACCTGGCGCCACCCGGCCAGCGCCCTGAATGCCGCGGCGTCGGTCGCGGCAGTCGCAGCACCGCCCGTGAACGCGTTCCAGCTCAACGTCAGCATTGTTTGCCATGGCATCCTGCGCCCCTGCACGTCATGCCCCGTACTGGCGCTGACGACCCAGTTCAGTTGCGGTTTTCTTGACGCGCGCACCGCGTCGCGATTCATATCGGCAGCCGCAGCCTCCGCGCGCGCCTGCTGAAGTCGCGGATTGTTGTCGAGCGCTGCCATCAGGCGCTCGAGATTGGCCGGTTTGAGCGGCCAGGTCGACGTCGCGGGCGTCGGCACGGGCTGCTGTCCCACCAGCTTGCGCAAATTCAGCTCGGCGTCGCGGCATTTGGCAAGCGCGGCATCTCGACTCGCCTGCGCCTGTAGCAGGTGCGCCTCTGCCTGCGTCAGCTCGCTGGCACGGCCGCGATCGGTCGCAACGATAGCCGCGAGCATGCCGACCAGCTGAGTCATCCGATCGACGAACTGCTGACTGAGCGCTGCGATATTGCGTTGTTTCGCGAGTTCCGCGAGCGTGGTCGACACCTGATACGCGGAGTCCTCCATTTGCGCGATGTAGCGCTCCTGATTCGCATTCGCGAGCTCTCTGCGGCTCGCGATCTGCTTCGCGTTGCGCCCCCAGTCAAACAGCGTCGTCGTGAGGTCTGCACTGATCGAGTTGCCCGGATCATATCCATTGCCTGCATTCGAACCGAACTGCATCGAACGCGTCCGGCCGTTGAGTTGAAGTTGGGGCCAGCGGGCCGCCTTCGCCTGGCTGACGTCCGACTGAGCGGCCTGATACTCCGCATACAGCCCGCGCACCTGCGGACTGACGTCCATAGCCGCTTGGGCAGCGGCATAGAGCAACTGCCGTAACTGAGCCTCGGTAGCGAAGGATCGCGCTCCCGTGGCCGGGATCTGCGGGCCGGGAACGGCAGGCGTTTCTCCCTGACCGGCTTCCTCCGGCATATCGCGCAGCGGCGCGTGGGTTGTCGTTGGGCTCGCCGGCGTCAAGATGACCGGCGGCATGTCGGCTGCCCTGGCCGGTTGCCATGCGATCGCGGCGATCGGTATCGCGAGTGCGACTACAGCCGACACCGGCACGCGCCGGCGCGCAAACTCGACGCGGGCGCGTGCAAGATTTCGACGATCACTCATGTTCAACGCTCCCGGAACGCTTCGCGAACTTTGAATATCGGCTTCAACAAATAGTCGAGCACTGTCTTTTCGCCGGTACGGATATCGACCGTTGCCTGCATCCCTGGAAGTATCGGCAAGCGCTTGCCCGCGATGTGCAGCGCGTTCGTGTCGGTCTCGACCATCAGCCGGTAGTACGTCGCGTCCGGCCGCCCTGTGGCCGCGCGTTGTTCGTCTTTCACCGTGTCCGGCCCCACGCTGACGACGCGCCCATGAAGTCCACCGTAGATCGCGAAATCGTACGCACTGACTTTCACCAGCGCCGGCATTCCGGGACGCAGGAACGCGACATCGGAGGGCTTGATGCGCGTTTCGACCAGAAGCGTGTCGTCGACCGGCGCGATTTCCATAATGTGTTCGCCCGGTTGCACGATCGCGCCCGGCGTGTGGATCCGCAGGTTCTTCACGACACCGCGGCTTACTGCGACGATGTCGGTGCGCTCCAGGACGTCGGCGCGACCGACGAGCGATTCGCTCGTTTGCGCGAGTTCCGGCTCCAGTCGCGTCAGCTCCGCGCCGGCATCTGCCCGATAGCGACTCCTGCGCTCGACGATTTGAGCGTCGATATCGGCCGCCTGTCGCCGCATGCGCAAGATTTCGACCTCCGAGATCAAGCCTTTCGCCGCGAGCGGCTCCGACATCGCAAGCTCGCGCGACACGAGCGTCCGGCTCTGCGTCAACGCAGCGACGCTTTCGTCGAGCGCCCGCCGACGAGCACGATAGGCCGCCGTCTCTTGCCGGACAAGATCCGGTTCCCGCGCAACTTCGTAGGGAAACGCGAGCGGAATGCCGTATGCCTCGGCGCGCAGCCGAGCGACAGTCGCCTTCAGGCCGACTGCCTTTGACCGCAATTCGCGATAACTCGATTGCGCGCGGGTCGGATCGATCTTGGCCAACAACTGCCCTTTCTCGACGAGATCGCCCTCGCGTACGGCGATTCGCTCGACGATCCCGCCTTCCAGGCTCTGTATGACCTGCTCCCGACTCTGAGACACCACGGTCGCGTCCCCGCGCGTAACTTCTTCGACACGCGCGAAGTGCGCCCATGCCAACCCGATACCGAGCACGGCGGCAACGACGTACAGCACGGACTGAGCACCGGCCGACGAACGCACCAAGAGCGCCTCACGAATGTCGTTCATGAAAGCCGCGTCCTGTACCAGCAATCGCGGCTCGGTCTTGCGCCGCCGCAACATCGCTCCAACTTTCATCGTCATGCCTCCGTGGCGTCCGTATCCGCGGTCGCGGATTCGCCCTCCGTGCCGGCGAGATGCCCGGCCCGCTCGGTCATTCGGGCAAAACGGCCGCGTGCAGGCTCCGGTTCATTTGGCGTGCGCCGTCGGTCCGGCGTCGACTGCCCCGACAATTCGGCGAGCACGCGAGCCTTCGGCCCGTCCATGACGACTTTCCCGTGATCGACGATCACGATGCGATCGACGAGTGCGAGCATCGAGGTGCGGTGCGTTACGACCACAAGCGTCTGACCGACCGTCGCTTGCCGCAGGTGTTCGATGAAGAGCGTCTCCGTTTGCGTGTCCATCGCGCTCGTCGGCTCGTCCAGCAGCAACGCGCGCGGACGCGCGATCAGACTGCGTGCGAGCGCAACAAGCTGCCGCTGGCCGCCCGACAGTTCGCTGCCGTTTTCGCCGACCGGCAGGTTGACGCCAAGCGGATGTCGCGCGACCAGCTCGCCCAGCCCCGTCAATTGCAACGCCCGGACCAGCTCGTCCGTGGTTGCGTCGGGCCGCCCGAGCGTCACGTTCTCGCGCAGCGAGCCGTAGAAAAGGCGGCTGTCCTGACTTACATAGCCGAACGTATTACGCCAGTCTGCGGGCGCGATTTGCTCGGCATCGAGGCCGTCGGCAAGCACCTTTCCATCGGTCGGCCGATACAGGCGAGCGATCAATCGCAGCAGCGTCGATTTCCCGCTGCCGACCCGGCCGAGTATCGCGACGCGTTCACCCGCGCCTATTTCGACCGACAGGCCCTGCAGTACCGACGGGTTCTGCGCGGCCGCCGACGGATAGGCAAACGACACGTTGTCGAGCTTCACGTGGCCGGTCAGCGGCGGCCGGGCAAGGTATTCGTGCGCGGCGTCGTGATCCAGCGGCATCGCCATCAGTTCGTTCAGCGATTGCAGCGCGGCTTTCGCCTGCTGAAAGCGCAATGCCAGCGCCATGATCTGCCCGAGGGGTGCGGTCGCTCGGCCGGCAAGCATCACCGCGCCGATCAGCGCGCCTTGCGTGAGCGTGCCAGCCCCGATCAGGTAGACGCCCGCGACTACGATTACGACGGTCTGCAGTTGCTGGAGACCCGTCACGATACTCGTCGAGAGGCTCGAAAGCTGACGCGACTTCATCGACGCCGCCGCCGCCTTCGCGCTGAATGTGTCCCAGCGATGCCGCATCGCGCCCTCACCGCCGACCGCCTTCAGCGTTTCGAGCCCCTCGATCGATTCGATGAGTACGCCTTGCTTGAGCGACGCTTCCCGAAGGTTCTCGCGCATCGCACGCGCGAGCGGCCACTGCACGAGCAGGCCGATTCCGACGATGAGCGGGATCATCAGCAGCGGGATCCAGCCGAGCGGCCCGGCAACCGCGAAGATCACGCCGACGAACAGCAGCACGAACGGCAAGTCGGAGATCGCGGAAAGTGTCGCGGACGTCGCGAAGTCGCGCACCGATTCGAACTCGCGCAGGCGATGGGCGAACGAGCCGGCCGACGCCGGCCGGCGCTCCATCCGGATCGCGAGCGCCTGCCTGAACAGCAGGCTGCCGAGCACGAGATCGGCCTTCTTGCCAGCCGTGTCGAGCACGTGCGCGCGCACGTGACGCGAAACCGCCTCCATCAGCATCGCGAGCGCGACACCGATCGCGAGCGACCAGAGCGTCGCGTATGCCTGGTTCGGCACGACGCGGTCGTACACGTTCATCGTGAAGAACACGCTTGCGAGGCCGAGCACGTTGATGAGGAAAGCGCCCAGCGCGGCGCTCGCATAGTAGTTGCGGTAGTGCCAAAGCGTGCGGAGCAACCAGTGGCCTGCCGGTTCGCCGAGCGGTTCGCCGCCGCGGCTGTCGGACTTCGCGAGCGGCTTGACGAGGATCGCGTAGCCCGAATAGGTGTCGCCGAGTTCATCTTCCCGACATTCGACCGGACCCGTGCCGAATTCAGGCGTCATCACCCGGTAGACGATGCGCGGGTCTTTCAGTCCGGACGGACCGGCGCTTCGACCGAGCAAAACGCACGCGTCGCTGTTTTTCCGCAGCAGAACGACGGGAAGAAGATGCTCGGGCAATTGCGACAATTTCCGCTCTACCAGCTTCGCACTCAATCCCGCTTGGGCGAGCAGCTCCAGTGCAAGCGATGGCGTCAATGATGCGGACATAGCCAGTCCTGCCGTCAACGCGTCGCGAGTACGGCCGTGTCCGTAGTAGTCGCAGATCCAGGAAACGGCATCCAGCAGACTGTCGCGTCCGATCGTTTCGGGCAGAGCTGCATTGCTGTCATGCGTGATATTGCTATAGAAGGTTTGGGTGCTCATAGCATCGATCATCAAGCGAGTGCTCGACGATTCAAGTCGAATGCCGCCCGTGTTCGTACGGACGTGATGTTCTAAAAAAACGTTGAATTTGAGAGGGACGGCATATCGGGATTCATATGCGTCACATCGGAATCGGATTCGTATCGCGAACCGTTAGCCCCTCGGGCTCGCTTCGCCGCTATTTCGCGCGGTCTGAGCCGCGCCGTCAGTCATCGTTTCGGACGACGGACGGCGCGCTCAATGCGAAATCGAATCAAAACGGGAAACTACGACGCATCGCATGGCACATGTTTGCGCCATGCAATGCAATCGGCCAGGTTTAGACGAGTTGCGTTGTCACGGTGGATTGCACCAGCAGTTCGACGTTCAACGCAGTGTTTTCATAGACGACGTAGGCTGATCCGTTGACCGCCACCGTCCCCTCTTTCGTCCAGCCCCCCGCTTCCAGCCCGCTCATGTCGGACAAGTCGACGCGGTCGCCGGAATTTCCGTTCACCATTAGTTGCGTGTGGCCGTCGACAAGGAACAGATCCTTGTGACCCAATTCCAGCACGTCGCTCATCGACAGCTTCAGCGTGTTGTTGCCCGTACCGGTAATGTCGATGATCTCGATGGACGAAATCTTGTCGTGACCGTCGACATTAATCAGCTTCGACAGATCCAGCACTTGGCCCGCGCCCGTGAGCTTCAGTGTATCCGTGCCGGCGCCGCCGTGAATGCCGCTGTTCCCGCCAGAGAAGTAGGAAACGTGATCGACTTGAAATTCGCTGCCATCAGCGGCGCCGTAGTAAGCACCATCAGCGATGTCAGACACATGCTGCACGTCTGCGGGCGGCACGATTTCGGTGGTCGTTTCCCATTTCGATTTGGCGAAGCTTCCGCCGGAGAAACCGATATTGTCGATCCAGAATCCCGGCCCCTCGGCAGGCAGATATGGGCCTCCACCACTCATGCTGAATATAAATGACGAAAACTCGAGGTCATTGGGTAGCACAATATGGTACGAATTGATTTCGCCTGCGGCCACCTTGGAACCATCTTTGGTGAGGAAATGCCGATAAACCAGCGATCCTGAGTCATCAAGAAAATCGATTGCATAATTCCAGTAGATCGAGGAGGTGATGCCTATGTCGATTTTCAAACCCTGGGCATGCGCCCCATCGTTAAGGAAAAATTTCGCCTTGTTAGCAGAGATCAACAACCCCGTTTCGCCGACTTCGGGCTTGATTTTTCCCGCAATGGGACTCCCACCGGCCTGCCGGATACCTTGGTCTTTGATGGTTGGATCGAGCGACAACGAAAAAGCACCGAAATTGATCGGTATTCCACTGGCGCCCAGGTCGCGCGGTTTCTCGCCGTTGAACGTCACATCAACATCAGGCGCGATTGTGCTGAAGCTTCCGCCGGAGAAACCGATATTGTCGATCCAGAACCCCGACCCCTCGGCAGGCACATATGGGCCTCCACCACTCACGCTCAATATAAACGACGAAAACTCGAGGTCATTGGGCATCACGATATGGTACGAATTGATTTCGCCCGCGGCCACCTTCGAACCATCTTTGGTGAGGAAATACCGATAAACCAGGGATCCTGTTTCATCGAGAAAATCGATTGCGTAATTCCAGTAGTTCGACGAGTTGATGCCTATGTCGATGGTCAATGCCTGGGCGTGCGCTCCGTCATTAAGGAAAAATTTCGCCTTGTTGGCAGCGATCAACAGTCCTGTTTCGCCCACTTCGGGCTTGATTTTCCCCGCGACGGGACTCCCACCGGCTTGCCGGATGCCTTGGTCTTTGATGGTTGGATCGAGCGACAACGAAAAAGTACCGAAATTGACCGGTATCCCACTGGCGCCCAGGTCGCGCGGCTTCTCGCTGTTGAAGTCGACAACCTTGAAATCAATGCCCGCGTGTGAACCCGCTCCCGCAGTGACCTCCACGTATCGCGTGACCAGGTAATCCGAAATATTCCCGCTGCCATCTACCAGCGCCACGCCGTAGCTAGCGTGCTCGTCGATCGTCGCGGCAATGTTCGCGGGAATTGCTACCTTCACGCGTCCGGCAGCAATATCCGCTGCCGTGAGCGTGTAAGCGATCCGATGATCGCCGATCATCACGTTGACCATGTCGCCCGCCGACATCCCTTTGCCGGCCAGCGATACGTCTATCACGTTCCCCGAGCGTGTCGCCGATGCCGGCGCGCCGGGCGCAGTCGTATCCAGCTCCACGTCATACGCCTTGAGCGGTCCCGACATGCCATCTGCATTGACTACACGCGTCTGCACGGTCCACTTTCCGGCGTGCGCGTTCGGATCGATCGCCACCCAGGTACCGTCCGACTTCATCAGCGCGTCTTGCCACGTCTTGCCGCCGTCCGTCGAAACCTGGACTTTCTGCCCGGCGGGCAACGTCGCGGACAAGCGGCCGCTCAACAAACGTCCGGCCGTCCCGTCGTTAGTCACACGGTCGGCATTGGAACTGCCGCTATCTCGCCCGAGATTGTCCAGGATCGCCGTCGCGACCGGCGTCGGCGCCGGCGAGGTTACTGCCTCGACCGTCACCTCATATGCCGCCGATGCAATGCTCGTGTTTCCCGCTGGATCCATCGCCGTCACGGTCAGCACATGCTTGCCGCCGGACAGGCCGGACGGCAGCTGGAACGACCACGTCCCATCCTCGTTGGTCGTTACCGTACCCAATACCTTCGTGCCTTCGTAGACGGTCACCTTCGAATAGGCTTCCGAGCGTCCCGACACGACCGGCTGCTTCCCGTCCGTCGCCGTCTCGACCTTCGGTTGCGACGGCGGCGTGGTGTCCACCTGGATCCCATATGACGTCGACGGCACACTCAAACCCGCGTCGTTGCTCGCGCGTACGGTCAAGCGGTATTCCCCGTCCGCCAACGCCTTCGGCAACGTAAAGTTCCACGTACCGTTCGCTGCAACTACTACGGTGCCGACCTCCCGGCCGTCCACCAGGATGTGGATCGTCGAACCTGCATCGCCGCGCCCGCTCATCTTCGGACGCGAATCATTGGTCAGACCGCCCTTGGGCACGACGCCGGTGTACGGCGGAACACTGTCCGTTACGCTGTCGATCGTCGGACGCGACGGCCGCTTTACAGCCCTCGTCATTGCATTGGTAGAAATGCTCACTACTAATCCTTGTGCTGGATACTTCTATTTCGCGTGGAAACGGCGACGCAATCAATGCGGCCGTATGCGCTGTTGAAATTGAACGCACGTGCAATATGCAGGTGCGTGCGCGTTCAGTTCGGTCGTAGTCCGGCGTCGGCAAAAGCATTGGCCTTGCCGGAGCAACGCTGACGCTTGCCGGACTTACTCCGTCGCGAGTCGAATTTCGACTCGGCGGTTTTGTGCGCGTCCTTCTGCAGTGCTGTTGGTTGCAACCGGATCTGCGGCTCCTCTGCCTTCGGCAATGAACTGTTGGGCCTGCAAGCCGCCGATGCGCAGATAGCTGATTACCGAACGCGCGCGCGCTTCGGACAGGCGTTGGTTATGCGGGACGGAACCGGTCGAATCGGTGTAGCCGGTGACGGTCACCCGGCGAAACTCGACACCGCCATTCACGCCCAAAAACTGATCAAGCGCGCGACGGGCCGTTACGGTCAGTGCCGCGCTGTCGGTCGCAAAATGCGCATTACCTTGCAACAGCACCTGTGGCCGGGATGCGGGTTGCGGAGCCGGCTGAGGCGGCTGCGGCGGCGGCAGGTGAGCCGCCGGTTTCGGGCTTGGCTTTCCGCACATGAAGTCGATTTCACGCGGATCTTTCAACGCCACGCCGTCGCGAACGCGGTCGACCGAATGAAGTTGCGTCATGCCTTTGTCCGTGCAGAACTTTTGTGCCGCCGCGACACACGCATTGCTGCTTGACAGCATGCCTGCGCATGTCACCCGGTATATCGGCTCCTGTTGCTCAGGCGAACTCAGTGCGCGGATGCTGTACGTCGGCCCGGACTGGGTTGCACATGCGCCCAGCGCGGCAGCGATCGCACCGAGCATGCACGACCGAAGAACGAGAGATGAAAATTTCATGTTGTTTGGACCGTCAGGGTAATAGCTAAAGTGAACAATGAGAGAGAAAGCGAACCTGGGTCCGGGCAAGACCATGTCACTGCCCGGACCGGCGGCGGAGGCAGGCCTTTCGGCCCGCCTCGGCGCTTACCATTGATAGGAGGCACCTGCGCCGACGACGTTGCCGCCGCTACTGAGACTCACGCCGGCTTTCATTTTCAGGTTCTCGGTAATACGCGCTTCGCCACCCATCGCGACCGCCTGATAACCCTTGTATGAAGCTGCGCCGATACCGAACGAGAGATTCTTGCCCGGGTCCACGCCAGGAATCATCGTCAGTGCCGTTGCTGCCGCGACGCCGGAATAGGCGTTTCTCGCCATACCGTCGATCTGCCCCTGCATACCGCCCATTGCCCTGTCAAACTGCCCCTTGCTGACGGCGTCCGTAGCCTTGACGCCGTCTGCCACGTTGACCAGCCGGCGCGTATGGCCATCCGATCCGATGGACACCGTGTTCGCCTCATTCGCGACCGAGCCCTGACCGATTGCGACTGCATTGCTTGCTCCGGCGGAGACAGTCGCCCCCTGGCCGATTGCGGTGCCGCCGTTCGACTTGACGCTCGCGTGGGCTCCAACCGCCGTACCATCGTTGACGCCGTTCGCAACCTGCGAATTCGAGCCAGCGCTGACGTTGGCGTTACCCGTGCCAGGCTTCGGCGCGACGACATCACCGGCAGTGTCGCCCTTGCCGCCCGTTCCGTCGATGAGACCATTGCCTACGGCGGCACCGGACCCACCGGGCACTTCCGCAGCGATCACCCGGTCGTGGATCTCGTCCACTTGACCTTGCAGCGCCGACAGCTGGCCGTAGTTGACGGCGTCATACTGGCTCTTTCCGTCTGCGACATTGGTCAGCGTCACCGGTCCCGACACGACGCCGTTGCCAAGCGTGAGCGATCCGAAATTCGGTGTGCCATCCGGGTGCTTGTCGTACGCCACGACACCGGCGAGATTGACGCTTTCACCCAGATTGTTCTGAATATTCGTCACTCGATTGTCGATGTCGGTGAATGCGTCGCCTACGTTGTGATAGGTGTTGCCGCCCACTTCGTACGTCGGCGCGACGATTTCGCCCGTTTGCGGATCAAGCTTCGCCCCACCACCGAGCGCCGTCGTTACGCCGGTCAACTGACTCACGTTCACTGCGTCGGTCGACGCCACACCTTTCGCTACGTTGTGCAGTGTGACCGGTGCGGTGGCGTCAGCGCCACCCAGCGTCACCGAGCTGTAGTTCGTTGTGCCATCGTCATGCTTGTCATAGGTGACCGCTGCCAGCAGCGTGCCGTCACCGCCGATCAAACCCGCGGACTTGAGCTGTCGTACGTTGACCGCATCGGTGTCGTCAGCGCCGTCAGCCACGTTCTTCAGCGTCACCGGCGCCGCTGCGCCCTTGCCGCCGAACGTCACTTCCGCATGAGTCTCGTCGTCATATTGAACGGCATTTGCCAGGCTCCGTTGCAACGAGTCGATCTGGTTCGTGTTCTCCGATGTACGGCCGTCAAGATTCTCGAGCGCGTCGCCGACGTTGTGATAGGTCTCGGTTCCACCATTGGCACCGGCCAGCGTGTACGACGGCGCCGTTATTTTCCCGGTGGCGGTATCGAGCGCGGCACCTGCTCCGAAATGTTCCGAAACGCTCTTCGCTACGGCGTTCAGCTGTGCACCATTGACTGCGTCCGAGCTGTCCGCTGTGAGCGAGCCGTTAGCCACGTTGTTGATCAACGTGCCAGTTTTACCGGCCAGCGTTACCTTGTCTTTCGTCGCGCCGTCGTACACCACCGCGTTCTCGCTCGTGCCGCCACCGCTTGCCGCAGCAGCTTCCAGCGCATCGCCCACGTTTGCGTACTCCTTGCCGTCAACCGTGTACACCGGGGCCTTCACGCCGCCGTCGGTGCCAATTCCGGCTCCGCCGCCCAGCGCGTCCGTCACGCCCTTGAGCTGGCTCACGTTCACCGCGTCCGTCGATGCGACACCCTTGGCGACGTTGTGCAGCACAGTCGGTACCTTTGCGCCGGCTCCGCCAAGCGTCACCGATGCAAAGTTCGTGCTGCCGTCGTCCTTCTTGTCGTACACCACCGCCGACAACGACTTGCCGTCTTCGCCGATCAGGCCCGATGACTTCAGTTGCGACACGTTCACCGCGTCCATGTCCAGCGTGCCTGCCTTCACATTCGACAGTGTCGTGCCCGTCTTGCCGCCGGCCAGCGTCACCTTGTCTTTCGTCGTTCCGTCATACACGACCGCCAGCGACTCACCGGTCGTACCGTCGATTACACCGCCATCCTTCAGCGATTCTTCCAGCGCGCCCAGGCTCTCGTTCGTCGCGAACAGCTGCGCACCGTTCACCGCATCCTTGCTCGTCGACGACAGCGTCCCAGCCTTCACGTTCGTGATCGTCGTGCCCGTCGTGCCGCCGGCCAGTGTCACCTTGTCTTTCGTCGCGCCGTCGTACACCACCGCCGACAACGACTTGCCGTCTTCGCCGATCAGACCCGACGACTTCAGCTGCGACACGTTCACCGCGTCCATATCCAGCGTGCCTGCCTTCACGTTCGACAGTGTCGTGCCGGTCTTGCCGCCGGCCAGCGTGACCTTGTCTTTCGTCGTGCCGTCGTACACCACCGCCGACAACGACTTGCCGTCTTCGCCGATCAGGCCCGATGACTTCAGCTGCGACACGTTCACCGCGTCCATATCGAGCGTGCCTGCCTTCACATTCGACAGTGTCGTGCCGGTCTTGCCGCCGGACAGCGTCACCTTGTCCTTCGTCGCGCCGTCGTACACAACCGCCAGCGACTCACCGGTCGTACCGTCGATTACACCGCCATCCTTCAACGATTCCTCCAGCGCGCCCAGGCTCTCGTTCGTTGCAAACAGTTGCGCACCATTTACCGCGTCATTGCTCGTCGACGACAGCGCGCCCGCCTTCACGTTCGTGATGGTCGTGCCCGTCTTGCCACCGGCCAGAGTCACCTTGTCTTTCGTCGTGCCGTCGTACACAACCGCGTTCTCGCTCGTGCCGCCACCGCTCGCCGCAGCAGCTTCCAGCGCATCGCCCACGTTTGCGTACTCCTTGCCGTCAACCGTGTACACCGGGGCCTTCACGCTGCCGTCCGCGCCAATTCCGGCTCCGCCGCCCAGCGCGTCCGTCACGCCCTTGAGCTGGCTCACGTTCACCGCATCCGTCGATGCGACACCCTTGGCGACGTTGTGCAGCACAGTCGGTACCTTTGCGCCGGCTCCGCCAAGCGTCACCGATGCAAAGTTCGTGCTGCCGTCGTCCTTCTTGTCGTACACCACGGCCGACAACGACTTGCCGTCTTCACCGATGAGGCCCGATGACTTCAGTTGCGACACGTTGACCGCATCCGTATCCAGCGTGCCTGCCTTCACGTTCGACAACGTCGTGCCGGTCTTGCCGCCAGCCAGCGTCACCTTGTCCTTCGTCGCACTGTCGTACACCACCGCCGACAACGACTTGCCGTCTTCACCAATCAGCCCCGACGACTTCAGTTGCGACACGTTCACCGCGTCCATGTCCAGCGTGCCCGCCTTCACGTTCGACAGTGTCGTGCCGGTCTTGCCGCCGGCCAGCGTCACCTTGTCTTTCGTCGCGCCGTCGTACACCACGGCCGACAACGACTTGCCGTCTTCGCCGATCAGGCCCGATGACTTCAGCTGCGACACGTTGACCGCGTCCATATCCAGCGTGCCTGCCTTCACGTTCGACAACGTCGTGCCGGTCTTGCCGCCGGCCAGCGTCACCTTGTCCTTCGTCGTGCCGTCGTACACAACTGCCAGCGACTCACCGGTCGTACCGTCGATTACACCGCCATCCTTCAACGATTCCTCCAGCGCGCCCAGGCTCTCGTTCGTTGCAAACAGTTGCGCACCATTTACCGCGTCATTGCTCGTCGACGACAACGCGCCGGCCTTCACGTTCGTGATCGTCGTGCCCGTCTTGCCACCGGCCAGCGTCACCTTGTCCTTCGTCGCGCCGTCGTACACCACCGCCGACAACGACTTGCCGTCTTCACCGATGAGGCCCGACGACTTCAGTTGCGACACGTTGACCGCGTCCGTATCCAGCGTGCCTGCCTTCACGTTCGACAACGTCGTGCCGGTCTTGCCGCCGGCCAGCGTCACCTTGTCCTTCGTCGTGCCGTCGTACACCACCGCGTTCTCGCTCGTGCCGCCACCGCTTGCCGCAGCAGCTTCCAGCGCATCGCCCACGTTTGCGTACTCCTTGCCGTCAACCGTGTACACCGGGGCCTTCACGCTGCCGTCGGTGCCAATTGCTGCACCGCCGCCCAGCGCATCCGTCACGCCCTTGAGCTGGCTCACGTTCACCGCGTCCGTCGTCGCAACACCCTTGGCGACGTTGTGCAGCGCAGTCGGTACCTTTGCGCCGGCTCCACCAAGCGTCACCGATGCAAAGTTCGTGCTGCCGTCGTCCTTCTTGTCGTACACCACCGCCGACAGCGACTTGCCATCGTCACCAATCAGCCCTGACGACTTCAGTTGCGACACGTTCACCGCGTCCATATCCAGCGTGCCCGCCTTCACGTTCGAGAGTGTCGTGCCCGTCTTACCGCCGGCCAGCGTCACCTTGTCCTTCGTCGCGCCGTCATACACGACCGCCAGCGACTCACCGGTCGTACCGTCGATTACACCGCCATCCTTCAGCGATTCTTCCAGCGCGCCCAGGCTCTCATTCGTCGCAAACAGCTGCGCACCGTTCACCGCATCCTTGCTCGTTGACGTCAGCGCGCCCGCCTTCACGTTCGTGATTGTCGTGCCCGTTGTGCCGCCGGCCAGCGTGACCTTGTCTTTCGTCGCGCCGTCGTACACCACGGCAGACAACGACTTGCCGTCTTCGCCGATGAGGCCCGACGACTTCAGTTGCGACACGTTGACCGCGTCCGTATCCAGCGTGCCGGCCTTCACATTCGACAACGTCGTGCCGGTCTTGCCCGCCAGCGTTACCTTGTCCTTCGTCGCGCCGTCATACACCACCGCGTTCTCGCTCGTGCCGCCACCGCTTGCCGCAGCAGCTTCCAGCGCATCGCCCACGTTTGCGTACTCCTTGCCGTCGACCGTATACACCGGGGCCTTCACGCCGCCGTCCGCGCCAATTGCTGCACCGCCGCCCAGCGCGTCCGTCACGCCCTTGAGCTGGCTCACGTTCACCGCATCCGTCGTCGCAACACCCTTGGCGACGTTGTGCAGCGCAGTCGGTACCTTTGCGCCGGCTCCGCCAAGCGTCACCGATGCAAAGTTCGTGCTGCCGTCGTCCTTCTTGTCGTACACCACCGCCGACAACGACTTGCCGTCTTCACCGATCAGGCCCGATGACTTCAGCTGCGACACGTTGACCGCGTCCATATCCAGCGTGCCTGCCTTCACGTTCGACAACGTCGTGCCGGTCTTGCCGCCGGCCAGCGTCACCTTGTCCTTCGTCGTGCCGTCATACACGACCGCCAGCGACTCACCGGTCGTACCGTCGATTACACCGCCATCCTTCAGCGATTCTTCCAGCGCGCCCAGGCTCTCGTTCGTCGCAAACAGCTGCGCACCGTTCACCGCATCCTTGCTCGTTGACGTCAGCGCGCCCGCCTTCACGTTCGTGATCGTCGTGCCCGTTGTGCCGCCGGCCAGCGTGACCTTGTCTTTCGTCGCGCCGTCGTACACCACGGCAGACAACGACTTGCCGTCTTCGCCGATGAGGCCCGACGACTTCAGTTGCGACACGTTGACCGCGTCCGTATCCAGCGTGCCGGCCTTCACGTTCGATAGCGTCGTGCCAGTCTTGCCCGCCAGCGTTACCTTGTCCTTCGTCGCGCCGTCATACACCACCGCGTTCTCGCTCGTGCCGCCACCGCTTGCCGCAGCAGCTTCCAGCGCATCGCCCACGTTTGCGTACTCCTTGCCGTCGACCGTATACACCGGGGCCTTCACGCCGCCGTCCGCGCCAATTGCTGCACCGCCGCCCAGCGCGTCCGTCACGCCCTTGAGCTGGCTCACGTTCACCGCGTCCGTCGTCGCAACACCCTTGGCGACGTTGTGCAGCACAGTCGGTACCTTTGCGCCGGCTCCGCCAAGCGTCACCGATGCAAAGTTCGTGCTGCCGTCGTCCTTCTTGTCGTACACCACGGCTGACAACGACTTGCCGTCTTCGCCGATCAGGCCCGATGACTTCAGCTGCGACACGTTCACCGCGTCCATGTCCAGCGTGCCTGCCTTCACATTCGACAGTGTCGTGCCCGTCTTACCGCCGGCCAGCGTCACCTTGTCCTTCGTCGTGCCGTCATACACCACCGCCAGCGACTCACCGGTCGTACCGTCGATTACACCGCCATCCTTCAGCGATTCTTCCAGCGCGCCCAGGCTCTCGTTCGTCGCAAACAGCTGCGCACCGTTCACCGCATCCTTGCTCGTCGACGTCAGCGCGCCCGCCTTCACGTTCGTGATCGTCGTGCCCGTCGTGCCGCCAGCCAGTGTCACCTTGTCCTTCGTCGCGCCGTCGTACACCACCGCCGACAACGACTTGCCATCTTCACCGATGAGGCCCGACGACTTCAGTTGCGACACATTGACCGCGTCCGTATCCAGCGTGCCTGCCTTCACGTTCGACAACGTCGTGCCCGTCTTACCGCCGGACAGCGTCACCTTGTCTTTCGTCGTGCCGTCGTACACCACCGCATTCTCGCTCGTGCCGCCACCGCTTGCCGCAGCCGCTTCCAGCGCATCGCCCACGTTTGCGTACTCCTTGCCGTCGACCGTGTACACCGGCGCCTTCACGCTGCCGTCGGTGCCAATTGCTGCACCGCCGCCCAGCGCGTCCGTCACGCCCTTGAGCTGGCTCACGTTCACCGCGTCCGTCGTCGCAACACCCTTGGCGACGTTGTGCAGCACAGTCGGTACCTTCGCGCCGGCTCCGCCGAGCGTCACCGATGCAAAGTTCGTGCTGCCGTCGTCCTTCTTGTCGTACACCACGGCCGACAGCGACTTGCCGTCTTCACCGATCAGACCCGACGACTTCAGTTGCGACACGTTCACCGCGTCCATGTCCAGCGTGCCTGCCTTCACATTCGACAGCGTGGTGCCCGTCTTGCCGCCGGCCAGCGTCACCTTGTCTTTCGTCGCGCCGTCGTACACCACGGCCGACAACGACT
The DNA here is from genome assembly GCF_001718795.1 of Burkholderia latens. Taxonomy (NCBI): domain Bacteria; kingdom Pseudomonadati; phylum Pseudomonadota; class Betaproteobacteria; order Burkholderiales; family Burkholderiaceae; genus Burkholderia; species Burkholderia latens. Next base: position 90,670 of record NZ_CP013437.1, read on the forward strand.
TGCCGTCTTCACCGATGAGGCCCGACGACTTCAGTTGCGACACGTTGACCGCGTCCGTATCCAGCGTGCCTGCCTTCACGTTCGCCAACGTCGTGCCGGTCTTGCCCGCCAGCGTTACCTTGTCCTTCGTCGCGCCGTCATACACCACCGCGTTCTCGCTTGTGCCGCCACCGCTTGCCGCAGCAGCTTCCAGCGCATCGCCCACGTTTGCGTACTCCTTGCCGTCAACCGTGTACACCGGCGCCTTTACGCTGCCGTCCGTGCCAATTGCTGCACCACCGCCCAGCGCGTCCGTCACGCCCTTGAGCTGGCTCACGTTCACTGCGTCCGTCGACGCCGTACCCTTTGCCACGTTGATGATCTGACGCTGAACCGTACCCGAGCCCACAGACAACGCATTACCGCGGTTCGCGACAGCGCCCGAACCCAGGGCCACGCCACCCGCCGCCGTCGCACTCGCCCCAGCACCGAGCGCCATCGCATCCACGATGTTCACTGCAACCGACGCGCCCGTACCCACGGCGATACCGTTCACAGCCCCAGCCTGTGCCTTCGCCCCGTCGCCAATCGCAACCGAGCTTTGGCCGAGCGCCCATACCCGATTGTTGCCGAGCGCCACGGCCCTATTCGCGTTTGCCTTCGCGTTCGAGCCGACCGCAACCGTCTCTGCTCCATTGGTCGTCACACCCGATCCGACTGCAACCGCATACGGTTGATCGGCCCCCGTCTGAGCACCGCTACCCAACGCGACGGAGTTATCGGATCCGGCGACCGCTTGCACACCCACTGCGAGCGCGTCTCTCCCAGCTGCCACCGACGAAACACCGGCTGCCATCGCAGTTCCGGAAGTGGCTCCATTGAGCGATGCAACGCTCGGATAATCGCCGTCCTTCCCGATGCCATCGACTGCAACGAAGCTGCCCGGCGTGGATTCCACGTTCCGCTGCATCATCCGCTTGCCGACCGAACGCTGCGTCTTGGTGTCGAGTGCGCCGATCGCATCGGCCAATTGCTTCATATTGACCGCGTCGTTCTCGTCGATCCCGTCGCTGACGTTGACGATTCGGCGCGTTATCGATCCGGTATCGCCGATCGAAACGGTGTTCTCCTGATCAGCCACGGAATTGATGCCCAGGGCGACAGAATTGAAAGCGCGTGCGCGCGCGCCCGACCCGATCGCCACCGCATTGTCGACCGTCGCGTTCGCATTCCCGCCAATCGCGACACTGTTCGCACCAAGCGCGTTCGCCTTCATGCCGGACGCCTTTACCTGGATGTACTTCATGGGCAACGTGCCGTCCGACAAGCCGCTTGAAATCTCGTCCTTGATGTCGTTCAGTCCCTTCGACAATTGCTGTACGTTCACCGCGTCCGTGTCGGCGACACCCTGCGCGAGGTTCTTCAGCGAGACAGGCGAGGTCGAGGCCGTTCCGCCCAGCGTGACCGTCTTTTTCGTGTCGGAGTCGTACTGGACGGCGTTGCCTGCATTGCCGCCCGCATTCGCCGCCTGGAGAGCCGCGCCGACGTCGTTATAGGTCTTGTCGCCGACCTTGTAGGACGGCTTCGTCACGCTCCCGTCTTCGCCGATTCCCGCACCGCCGCCCAGCGCGTCCGTCACGCCCTTGAGCTGGCTCACGTTCACCGCATCCGTCGTCGCAACACCCTTGGCGACGTTGTGCAGCGCAGTCGGTACCTTTGCGCCGACTCCACCAAGCGTCACCGATGCAAAGTTCGTGCTGCCGTCGTCCTTCTTGTCGTACGCCACGGCCGACAGCGACTTGCCGTCTTCGCCGATCAGCCCGGACGATTTCAGTTGCGACACGTTAACCGCGTCCATGTCCAGCGTGCCCGCCTTCACGTTCGACAGCGTCGTGCCCGTTTTGCCACCGGCCAGCGTCACCTTCGCCTTCGTCGTGCCGTCGTAGACCACCGCCAGCGACTCACCGGTCGTCTCGTCGATCGCGCCACCGCTCTTCAGCGATTCTTCCAGCGCACCCAGGCTCTCGTTCGTCGCGAACAGTTGCGCACCATTTACCGCGTCCTTGCTCGTCGACGTGAGCGTGCCTGCCTTCACATTCGTGATCGTCGTGCCAGTCTTGCCGCCAGCCAGCGTCACCTTCGCCTTCGTCGTGCCGTCGTACGCCACCGCCAGCGACTCACCGGTCGTCTCGTCGATCACGCCACCGCCCTTCAGCGATTCTTCCAGCGCGCCCAGGCTCGCGTTTGTCGCGAACAGCTGCGCACCGTTCACCGCGTCCTTGCTCGTCGACGTCAACGTTGCCGCCTTCACGTTCGTGATCGTCGTGCCCGTCGTGCCGCCGGCCAGCGTGACCTTGTCTTTCGTCGCGCCGTCGTACACCACCGCCGACAACGATTTGCCGTCTTCGCCGACCAGCCCCGACGACTTCAGTTGAGACACGTTCACCGCGTCCGTATCCAGCGTGCCGGCCTTCACGTTCGACAGCGTCGTGCCCGTCTTGCCGCCGGCCAGCGTCACTTTGTCCTTCGTCTCGCCGTCGTACACCACCGCGTTCCCGCCCGCGCCGCCACCGCTGGCCGCCGCGGCCGCCAGCGCGTCGCCCACGTTCGCGTATTGCTTGCCGTCAACCGTGTACACCGGCGCCTTGACGCTGCCGTCCGTGCCGATCCCGGCACCGCCGCCCAGCGCATCCGTCACGCCCTTGAGCTGGCTTATGTTCGCCGCATCAGTATCGAGGGTGCCCCGACCGACGTTGACGATTTGACGCTCGAAACCGACGGTACCCACCGACACCGTCTGATCGCGGTCGCTTTCCGAATACGAACCCAAGGCAACGCTGTCCGCGCCAAGCGCGCTCGCGCTCATGCCGAGTGCTACCGCGTTCTCTGCCGTTGCGCTCGCCTGCAAGCCATGCGCGATTGCGCCAACCGCCGAAGCGACGGTCGAATCCCCCAACGCAAGCGAGGATTCCGCGGTTGCCTGCGCCTTGCGGCCCATCGCGTATGCGCCCCAACCGGCCGCCTTCGCCTCATTGCCGACCGCGATCGACGACTTGCCGCTCGCGTTGGCAAGCGCGCCCACCGCGATCGCGCCTTGTTCGCCGTTGGCGGATGCGCTGGCACCGACGGCGACGTTGTTGGCCGTCGCGGCCGCGTTACCGCCTACCGCGACTGCACCGCCAAGCCCCGTCGACGAAGGGTGTGCGCTCGCATTACTGCCGATCGCGATCGATTTCTCGCCGAGCGCCGATGCGGCGTCCGTCCCGTCGCCAATTGCATCGATCTTGATATAGGCTTTATTGTCAGCCGCTACGCTGCGCGTACCGACGCCGGCAATCGGCGTCGACATCACGGATTTTTCCTCCTCTGCGGTTGCCGTCTCTTCCGTCGGGAACTGCAAGGATTCTTCGGAAGGCGTTGCAAATGCCTGGCCGGAAGACGCCGCGATCAACGCCAGCGCAACCTTCACTTGCACTTTCCCCGAGGACGATTTCGTGCGCCCATGTGCAATTTCCGATGCCGCACACCAGGTATTGGTGGATGCGTTCCATACGACTCGATACGTCTTGTTCACGTAAGCGGTTCCTATTGAGAAGATGACTGGCAAATCGATTGCCGGGATAGCTCGATGCAGCGGCAAAGAGGAGGCGACGCATCGTCGGATGCGCGAATTCGCGCAGGCGACAGGCATGCGAGTCACAACGTCTTATTCACGCACACGAAATCTATTTAAATCCGCACGGTATCGTGCTGAAAAAATAATTTAGAATTATATGAGTGCGAAATCGGGTGATGAAATAGGACGATTACCATTTGCATTATTTAGGCGGCTAGTACTCGTCTTATTTATTTTGGAGATAATTTAACTCAATAAAGCGATTTTCTCGAAGGGGATGGCGTTGAAAAGTTAAATCTCTTTAAACATTTTCCGCCCAAATCACTCATGGCAGATTCTTTTATTTAAAGTCTCTTCAACCAACGAGTGAGCACGCAGACAACTTGGCTGTCGAGCGCATCGAGCCGTAGTCAGGAGCAGGAAGCTTGGGAAGTGTTGGCGGAAGGTCCGAGTCGGCGCAGCTCGGCGGCTGCGCGACGCGTAGTGCCGCCCCGTCGATACGAGCGCCAATGATCGGAGTTGCGGTGCGCGTCACGATGTATCGCGCACGCCGTACGTCGAAGCGTCCGCTGACTATGCGTCTGTGCCCCCGCGAAACCGGAATCCTCGGCATGGGGCGCCCCGCCGACCAATCCACATGTCCCGCGCGTCGATCGACAAGTCGAATGCAGCCAAATCCGCAACCGGGGTCGCCGCAGAGGCAAGGCCGACGCTCGCCACGTCCCGCAACAGCGCGGGCATGCCGGCGCGCTGCAGCTCGATGTGACTGTGCAGGGGGCAGACCGCGTCGATTGGTCCGGCCGCATCAGCGACTTCATCGCACTGTGGCGATTCTGTGGGGCCGCGCGACCCGATCGGGTGTGTCCGACCGCCGATCGGTCCGGGAAGTTGCCGCGCATGTCTCTCGTCCACGGTTACTCGACCAACGTGACGCTCCGCCGCGAATCGCGTGCACGATCGCATCCCGCCGAGACGGTTGACCCGCTTCGGGCGCGCTCCATACCGGCGGATTGGCTCTGGCAACGACGCACGCGTTCATGACATGGGCTGAATGAAATGAGCGGCGTATCGCTCTCGTCGTCGACGGACGTTCGTCGGCGAAGCAGAAGAGCGCAATCGGCTCCAATACCGGTCTGGGCCAGGATGTGGCGCACCGGCTCTTCGAACAGGGACGCATCGTCGCGGGAAAATGTCTTCTGCAACCAGCGCCTCCATCACCGCTTCCCGTTCGGCATATCGCAGCGCAGCAGGCTGAACGGCCAGATGTTGCATCTCGAAGGCGCGCGCAGTTTCCCGAGATCGCCGCCAACCGAATCCATGATTTTTCGCGAAATTTCAAGCGGCACGCCAAATCCCGTACGTAAACGACGATTACGCTCAAGAGCAAGCGGCCGGTACGCTGCCCGCAATCCGGTCATGCCGGTCCACGTTTAAGTGAAACCGTGTCATCGTGCCTTCCGCCGCCCGGGGTCATCCGAAGTATGTGCAACCTTAATTGGTCGAACTTGATCAAGTGTTTCAAATACATGCAGTTAGAGCCTCATTGTTTTAATTTTGAATGGATTTCCATTTTTCGCACGCCTTGTCATCCGTCATTTCATTTCCTATAAATCACTGGTACCAAATCGATCGAGAAGAAAACGGCGACACCCGAGACCATTGCGCCAATAGAAGGAATCGAATATTCGGCATTCGTTGATCCCATGCATGCACCGTGGCTTGCCTTCGTGGGCGTGCCCCTTGGCGTCGCCCCGCGCCGTCATGGTTGATCTGCGATCGCCCACCGGATCCGAACACCATGCAATTCATCGGCATCGCAGCCTTTGACGATGCCGGCGCGCCATGCGTCCGAAAACGCATGAGGTTGTTCTCGAAGGCACGGGGAAGCATCCAATCTCTTCAAGGTGAGAAAAATGAATCTCAATCCGATCGAAAATAAGCCGCACGGGACCTTTGCCGAATTCGCCAATACTGTCCCTGTTTCTGCCAGTGTGGTCGATACGTTCAAAATGGCGCTCTATCACGACGGCGTGCAATTGGGCTGGCTCGGCCAAAACAGCGGCGAATGGGCCGTTCTCGTCGATTCCGCCGCGAAAGCGTTGATGCTCGAACAATACCCCTATAACGGCGTGACGTATTACCGGATCCGCGGCACCAGTCGATATATGTCCGTCAGCAACAATGCCTATGTCGGTTTCTATAACTGGATCGGCGCGCGCGGATGGACGCGCCAGGGCTCGATTCTGGTTTCCGATTTCAATCACCAGAAGCTGTCGCTCTATTCCAAGGACAACGCGTATCTATATGCGTGGGACGCGTACACCGTGCTCGATGTGAAGTTCGACGAGCAATAACAACCGGCGCGTCGCCCATTGGCTTCAATTTGTGGCGCCGACGCAGTGCAACAAGCGGGTGCCCCATCGGTGATGCGGGTGGGCTGCCCGCCGCGTTGCGCCATTCATGTTCATTTCACAATCGAAACGGGGAAACACGATGGCCTTCAAGATTCTCAGTTGCGACGGCGGCGGTATCCGGGGATTGATCACCGCCCTGCTCATCCAGGATCTCGACCGGCGCAGCCGGATCATTGCGAGCGCTGACGGCTTCGCGGGCACGTCGACGGGCGGCTTGATCGCCCTGGGGCTGGCGCGCGGCGTATCGATTTCAGAGATCGTCGATATCTACAGGACGAAGGGTTCGGTCATCTTCCGGGAAAACGGCGCATGGCTCGCGCAGAAGCAAGCACTCGAACAGGACGCGGTGCTCGCTGGGCCGGGCGTGTTCCAGTGCCAGTATGTCAACACCGGGCTGCAGGATGTTGCCAAGTCGCTGGTCGGCAACGGGAAGCTGGCCGATCTGCCGCGCTTCGTCGCGATCAATTCTGCGCGCCTGTGGGATCCGCCAACCAAGAGCTGGGCTCCGTGCACCTTCTCGAACGGAAACGGCAACGCCTATCGCAATGTGAGCCTGTTCGATGCTGCACTCGCCACGTCGGCTGCACCGACTTATTTTCCGCCGTACGAAATCGCCGGGCTCGGCTATTTCGCCGATGGCGGCGTGTTCGCGAACAATCCGTCCGTGTCCGCCATTGCCGAGGCGCTGGGCACCGGTCGCGCAGGCACGCTGGATGATGTGCGCCTGCTGTCGCTCGGCACCGGAACCAGCCCCGCAGGCATTCCTCCGAACGCGATCGGCAACCCGTTGACCTGGGGCGTCTCGAAATGGCTGTTGCCGTTCGAAAGCGGAAGCGTACCGGCAGCGGCCCTGCTCGGGCTAACGATGGATACGACGGCGACGATCGCCGCACAACAAGTCGGGCAGATACTGAACAAGAACTACCAGCGCGGGAATTTCGTCCTCGGTCAACCCGTCGGCCTCGACGACTGGGAAAAAACTCCGATACTGGAGAAGGAAACCCAGGCGTATATGAGAACTGCCGAGTGGGAACGTGTTTGCCAGTGGGTCGCGCAATTCTGGCGCTGATTGCGCACCGATTGCACGGGTTCATCGCGATGCTTCCGCTCGCTTGCAGACAGGCGGGCGGACACTACGCGATCGTCGGCATGCCGCGCTGGGACAGAAGGAAATCATTGCACGGCAGCGTCCTTCGATGACCGATGCATGTGCGTGACTCGTTTCATCCTCGCGCGCACGCGCTCCCCGCGCCCGTATTCGGGCGCACGGCGCGCGTGTTCGATGCCGGTGTCGCCATCCCGATTGTGGAACCGACGGAAGCGCTTCCCTCCACTGCGCGGCACGTGCCGCCAGCCCGCGACCTGCTTGTGCCGGCATCGCCCATGATCCCGCCGCCGCGGATGGCGGGCCTGTTCCGGTCGATTCAGCCGACGACTGGAGCGCATCGACGCCGGCGCGCAAGCCCGACCGGGCGCGCCCCTCGGCGACGCACTCAGGTGCAGGCGACGCCGGACGTTCGATCACGGTCCGCCCGTCTTGGAGTCGGTGCAAGCCCGGGCCGCCGATGTGACCCGCATGTCGATCAACGTGCGGGACGCGGCCGACAGGCGGCGATGCGGCGCATACACGACGGAAAACGGACGTGTGCGGCCCACGGAGGGGCGGCACTTTGACGAGATGTCCGGCGCTGAGCCGCCCCTGAACGATGAAGTCATAGGTCTGGCAGATACCGGCGCGCAGCCGGGCACTGTCGCGCGCACGCCGGGAATGCGCGTGCGTGCCAACCCGCATCGATGCATGTCAGTGCTGGATTCCCCAGCGGCGCACCGTCACGCGCTCGAGCGTATCGAACACGACGTGCTCGACCAGCAGTCCGATCACGATGACCGCCGCGAGACCTGCAAACACGCGATCGGTATACAACTCGTTGCGGTTCTGGAAGATGTACCAGCCGAGCCCGCCCTGCCCCGCGCTCGCGCCGAACACGAGTTCCGCCGCGATCAGCGTGCGCCATGCGAACGCCCAGCCGACGCGCAGCCCGGACAGGATCGACGGCAGCGCGGCCGGCACGAGAATCAGCGCGATTTGCCGCAGCCCGGTGAGGCCATAGTTCCGCCCGGCCATCTGCAGCGTCGCCGGTACGCCGGCGAAACCCGTATACATGCTGAGCGCGAGCGGCCACAGCACCGCGTGCACGAGCACGAACAGCAGGCTGCCGGCGCCGAGGCCGAACCACAGCAGCGCGATCGGCAGCAATGCGATCGACGGCAGCGGGTTGAACATCGACGTGAGCATCGACAGCACGTCACGGCCGATGCGCGTCGATACCGCGACCGACGTCAGCGCGAACGCGAACAGCACGCCGAGCGCATAGCCCCGCAACAGCACCGACATCGAAATGCCCGTCTTCACCAGCAGTTCGCCCGACGCGATGCCCTGCACGAACGCCGCGAGCGTCGCGCCGAAAGTCGGCACGAGCAGATCGTTCGCGACGATGCGCGCGACGATCTCCCACGCGGCGATCAGCACCAGCGCGATCAGCGCGCGGCGAAACACGCTCGAACCGACGACGCGGCGCGCGAGCGGTGCAGGCACTTCACGTTCGGCCTCGGGCAGCGCGTCGAGTGTGTGCACGTATTCCGCTCGCACCGGCGGCAGCGGCGGGATGGCAGGATCGATCGCGTTCATGATGAGGTGACCTGGACGGCCGGCGCTGGCGCCGTTTCGCTCGCGACGTCGGTAGCGAACAGCAGATGATGGATGCGTGCGACGGTTGCGCGGAAGTCGCCGCTGCCGACGCTGTCGAGCGAGTGATCGTGGCTGTTGAGCTCCGCACGCACACGGCCGGGATGCGGCGACAGCAGCAGGATCCGGTTGCCGACCACGAGCGCCTCCTCGATCGAGTGCGTGACGAACAGGAGCGTGAAGCGGAATTCGTCCCATAGACGCAGCAACTCCTCCTGCATCTTGCGGCGCGTGAGCGCGTCGAGCGCGGCGAACGGTTCATCCATCAGCAGCACGCGCGGCTGCATCGCCAGCGCGCGCGCGATCGCGACGCGCTGCTTCATCCCGCCGGACAGCGTATGCGGATACGCATCGGCGAATGCGGCGAGCCCGACCTTGTCGAGATAATGCAGCGCGCGCTCGCGTGCTTCCGCGCGCGACAGCTTCGCAGCCGCGCGCAGCGGGAACGCGACGTTCTCGACGACCGTCTTCCACGGCGGCAACTGGTCGAACTCCTGGAACACGACGATGCGGTCGGGGCCCGGGCCGTGCACCCGCCGGCCGTCGAGCGCGATCGAGCCCGATACGGGCTCGATAAAGCCGGCGATCGCCTTCAGCAACGTGGATTTGCCGCAACCTGACGGGCCGAGCAGCACGAAGCGGTCGCTGCCGTACACGTCGAAACTGACCTGGTGGGTGGCGCGAACGATCCGTTCGCCGGTCCGGTATTCGAGGCTGACGCGATCGATCGCCAGCAGGCGTTCGCTGTGCGTGCCAGCCGCGCCGGCTTGCGGCGCCGATGCGACGCGTGCATCGGTGACGCGATGAGCGGCCGGGATGGCCGTGCCGCGCGCGGGATACGGCGGCAAGCCGACTCGGGGAGATGTGGCGTTCAAGGTCGAAGCTCTTGCAGGTAAAGCATCAACATACGGCGACGCGGCGCGCGACCCAACCAACGATTGCGCATATCGAAACCGCGCCGGCGCATAAGCATCGATCGCGACGCGCGAACGCCCGTGGCGGCGTCGATCAGCTGCCGCCAGCCGTCGCCGGATCCTCGAAGAAGTAGTCACGCCACGACTTCGGCTCGTTGCGGATCGCGCCGGTGCGATACATGAACTGCGCGAGCTTCAGCGTGTTCTGCGGCGCCGTCTTGAACTGCACCTGCGGATTGCGCAGGATTTTTACGAGCAATGCACGATCGATCTTCGAACCGTTCACGCGAACGTACGTGTCGGCCGCGCGCTCCGGATCGGCCGTGATCTGGCGCGCGGCTTCGGCAAGCGCGGAGACGAACGCGCGGTAGGTCTTCGGGTTCTCGTCGCGGAATTTCTCGGAGGCATACAACACCGTCGCGGAGCTGGGGCCGCCGAGCACATCATAGGAATTCAGCACGATGTGCGCATTCGGATTGCCGACGAGTTCCTGGTCCTGGAACGGCGGATTGCCGAAGTGGCCGGTAATCACGTTGCTGTTCGCGAGAATCGCGGCCGTTGCATCCGGATGCGGAATCGCCTGCGTGAACGCATCGAGCTTGTCGAACTGCCTGTCGCCCCACTGTTTCGCGGCGGCGTACTGCAACACACGCGACTGCACCGACACGCCGACGGCCGGCACCGCGATGCGGTCCTTCGCGCTCAGGTCGGCGATCGTCTTCACGTTCGGGTTGATGCTGACGAGGTAGTAGGGGAAATTGCCGAGCGACGCGACGCCCTTCACGTTCTGCCGGCCGTGCGTGCGGTCCCACACGGTCAGAAGCGGGCCGACGCCCCCGCCGGCGATATCGACCGCACCGGACAGCAGCGCGTCGTTCACGGCCGCGCCGCCGGACAACCGTACCCAGTCGACCTTGATGTCGACGCCGGCTTTGCGTCCTTCCTTCTCGATCAGTTGCTGGTCGCGTGCAACGTTCAGCATCAGATAAACGACGCCGAACTGCTCCGCGATGCGGATGCGGCCTTCCGCATGCGCGGCTTGCGGCGTGCCGGCAACGGCGCAGGCCAGCGCGACGGCGAGCGTGGCGGCTAACGCGCGGCGCGCGGACACGATCATGCGGCGCAGGGCCGGCGAATGCGGAAGCGACATCGAAACTCCGGTGGTATCCAGTGGAAAAATGACGCAGCGGCACGACCGCGCGGCACTCAGAACGGTGCGTCGCCCTCGACCGTGGTGCGATACAGCTTGCGCCGAAGATGGTCTGGCGTGCCGGCCGCGAGGTGCATCAGCGAGCGGTTGTCCCAGAACACGAGGTCGCGATCGCGCCATTGATGGCGATACAGCTGCTCGGCGCGCACGCTATGCGCGAACAGTTCGTCGAGCAGCGCGCGGCTCTCGTCTTCCGGCACATCGACGATGCGCGTCGTGAAATGCTCGCTGACGAACAGCGCCTTGCGGCCCGTTTCCGGATGCGTGCGTACGACCGGATGCACGACCGCCTTGACCTGCGCGATCTGCTCGGGCGAAAGGTTCGGCCGCCACGGGCTGCGCGCCTGCAACTCCGCATAGCGCGCGAGGTACGTATGCTCGGCGCGCCGCCCTTCGACCGCGCGGCGCAGGTGCGCGGGCAGCGTGTCCCATGCGAGATGCATGTTTGCGAACAGGGTGTCGCCGCCTTCGGGCGGCAGTTCCTGCGCATGCAGCAGCGAGCCGAGGCTCGGCCTTTCCTTGTACGACAGGTCGGAATGCCAGAAATGGCCGGCGTCGCCGAGTCCGATCGGCTTGCCGTTCTCGACAATGTTCGACACGATCAGCACTTCCGGATGCCCGGCCAGGGCAAATTGATGCAGCACGTGGGTCTGCAACGGGCCGAAGCGGCGGCTGAACGCAATGTGTTGTTCCGGCGTGATGCGCTGGTCGCGAAACACGAGTACGTGATGGTCGAGGTGCGCGCGATGGATGCGCGCGAAACCGGCCGCGTCGAGCGGTTGCGACAGGTCGAGTCCCACGACTTCGGCGCCGAGCGGCGCGTCGAACGGAACGATGTCGAACCGCTGAGCGCTGGCGTCGGGCGCAGGCCGGGGGCCGGCGGACGCCGACGCGGGGGCGTGGATGGCGGAAGTCGTCACGGTACAGCCTTGATTCGGTAAAAATGCGAATCTACGAGTGTGCGCCGGACAGCGTCAACGAAGCGATTCCGATACGTTTATCTGCTGCAGCGATAAGGATCGCTGTTCGGGCGCCAGGCTCGCCCGGCGGACCATTCGCGCTTCCCATCCGTGATCCTGCCCCGCGCGCCGCCGCGCTACGGCTGCCCGCCGCCTCCCGACGCACCGTAGATCTGTCCGGTCACGTAACTTGCCCGTGCCGACGCGAGCTCGACATAGATCCACGCGAGTTCGGCCGGCTGGCCGGGCCGCCCCATCGGCACTTGCTGGCCGAACGTCTCGACGTTCTTCTCGGTTTGACCTCCGCTCACCTGCAACGGCGTCCAGAACGGGCCGGGCGCGACGCCGTTCACGCGAATCCCTCGCCGGATCATCTGCTTCGCGAGGCCCTTCGTGAAGTTCGCGATCGCGGCCTTCGTCATCGCGTAGTCGAGCAGATTCACGGAAGGCTCGTACGCATTCACCGACGTCGTGTTGACGATCGCCGAGCCGGGCGGCATGTGCGGAATTGCCGCGCGCGTGATCCAGAACAGCGCGTACAGATTGGTGCGTAGCGTCCAGTCGAAGTCCTCGGTGCTGATGTCGAGAATCGAGTCGTGACTGTGCTGGCGCGCCGCGTTGTTCACGAGGATGTCGAGTCCTCCCAGGGCCGCGACCGCCCGCTCGACGAGCGCGTTGCATGCGCTTTCGGTGCGGATGTCGACCGGTAGCGGGACGGCCTTGCGGCCCGCGCTGCGGATGTATTGCACGACTTCGCGCGCGTCGGGTTCCTCGTCCGGCAAATACGCGATCGCGACGTCCGCGCCTTCCCGCGCAAACGCGATCGCGGCCGCGCGCCCAATGCCGGAATCGCCGCCGGTGACGAGCGCCTTGCGACCGTCGAGCCGGCCGCTGCCGCGGTAGCTGCGCTCGCCGTGATCGGGGCGCGGCGTCATGCGACCGGCAAGCCCCGGCCACGGCTGGTGCTGCTCGGGAAACGGCGCGTGCGGATACAACGTGCGCGGATCGTGCGGGGCCGTGTCGCCGCCGTCGGACGCGCCACCGCCTTGAGCAACCGCCGGAAGCGCCACGCCGGCGACGAGGCTCGCACTTGTGCCCTGCATCCATTTGCGGCGGGATTCGGATATTTCGTCTGATGACATGAATGGCTCCGATGTGGGCGCGAACCGGGCGGGGCCCGGTTGCGCGAGGACAGGAAAGCGAACGAGCGGGCCGCGCTGCCCCGCCCGCCGCTAGAGCGGCCGCGGCCGATTGCCCGAATCATCCGGCGCATCGTGCCCGTCGGGCCGGGCTTTGCCGGCCGGATCTCGCACCTCGGTCGCGCGCGGATCGTCGGGCACGACCTTGCGCGCCTGGTCATCCGGAATCGACTCGAGTTCGCCGCCGCCCGGCGCGTGGCCGGCGCGCGTGGGCGAGTCGGCTGGTATCGGGCCGCGCCGCTCCGGCGAGTCGGCCGATTCGCGCGGCTCGACGTGCGCTGCGGTGTCTTTCGGTTGACGCGTTTTCGTCATGGTGGTGCACTCCCTGTATTGCGGTTTGGCTGCGTAGCACGACGCCGGAACGGCCCGCGTGAAAACGGCCGCGGCGAACTTCGATCCCAGCAACCGACATGCCGTCGGTCGCGCGCGACGCACGCGTATCCGCGTATCCATTCGGCGCCACGCTTGCAGAATTTACAAAGCCTGCACCGCGCAACGCCGCCCGCGTGCCCCGCGGATGCACGGGTCGCGCCCGCCCCGCAAGGCCATCGGCCCGGATTGGCGAGCGGCACGCGTCTTGCTGCTGTCGGCCCGGATATGGCGGTGGCCCCGACCGACGGCCGCCGGCGGCACCGTATGGTCGTGAGCCTATGAAAACTGCCTCTCCCCTGCTGGAATCGGCGCCGCTGCGGGCCGATCACTTCGTGCAGTTCTACGAGTCCGGTGAGCAGCTCGTGGCGGAAGTCGCGTCGTTCGCGGTCGACGCGCTGTCTGCGGGCGGCAGCGCGATCGTGATCGCGCGGCCGGACCGGCTTGCTGCAGTGCACGAGCGCCTCGGCGCGTCGCTCGACGACGCAGCCCGCGGCCGCATCTTCATGTCGAGCGCGCAGGAACTGCTCGACAGCTTCATGGACCGCGATCTGCCCGACCCCGTGCGCTTTCACCGGTCGGTCGGCACGATCGTGGAGACGGCCGTCCGCGCCGGGCGGCCCGTCCACGCGTTCGGCGAAATGGTGGCACTCCTCTGCGCGCAGGACCGCTATGCGGGCGCGTTGCGGCTCGAAGCGCTGTGGAACGAGTTGATCGAGCAGTACCGCTTCTCGCTGTACTGCGGCTATCCGCACGACGCGTTTCCGAGCGCCGAGCAGTCGGAGATGTTCCGCCATGTGTGTGCGCTGCATCGCCGCATCCTGCCCGCCGCGTCGTTGCGCAGCGACGAAAACGAACTTCACCTGACGCTCGCGCTGTCGCAGCAGCGCTCGCGCGCGCTGTCGGACGAGATCCGCCGTCGCGAGGCCGCCGAACAGCAGCGCAACGGCGTGCTCATGCATACGCCGTTGCCGATCGCGCTGCTGTCGGGTTCGGCGCACCGGGTCGTGCTCGCAAACCATCGTTTCTCCGCGCTGTGCGGCCGCACCGACATCGTCGGCCAGCCGCTGACGGAGGTGTTGCCCGGCGGCGATACGCCCGCGATCATGCGGGCGCTCGAAGCGGCGCGCGTGCACGGCCGCTCGACGACGATCGGCGAGCACCGCGACCGGCCGCGACCCGACGGCGCGGATAGCGCCGAGAACGCGCGCGTGTATCGGCTGCACTTCAATCCGCAGCCGCTCACGGACGGGCTCGGTGTGATCGTCAGCGCGGTCGAGGTGACCGAGCACGTCGCCGCGCGCGAGAAGCTCGTCGCCGCGAACACCGAGCGCGACCGGCTGCTCGGCGAGCTGCGCGACGCGAACCAGGCGAAGGATCAGTTTCTTGCCGTACTCGGCCACGAGCTGCGCAATCCGCTGACGCCCATCTCGCTCGCGCTGGAGTTGATTCGCAACCACGACGGGCACGCGACTCCGAACGAAATCGCGATCATCCAGCGGCAGCTCGATCACATGGTCCGGCTGATCGACGACCTGCTCGACGTATCGCGCATCACGCGCGGCAAAATCACGCTGAAGAAGGAAGCCGTGCGGCTCGCGGACATCGTCGACCGCGCGGTCGAGGTCGCAAGCCCGCTGCTCGAGCAGCGCCGCCATCGGCTGCGCGTCGATACGGATCCGGACGCCCGTTGCAACGGCGATCCGATGCGCTTGTCGCAGGCCGTCGCGAACCTGCTGACCAACGCCGCGAAATACACGACGCCGGGGGGCGACATCACGGTGCGCGCGACGCGCGGCGCGGACGGCACGGCGCTCGTCGAAGTGTGCGACAACGGCGTCGGCATTCCTCCCGATCGCCTGGACAGCATCTTTGAACCGTTCTACCGAATCGACGGCGAAGCGAAGCAGCCGCATGGCGGCCTCGGCATCGGCCTCGCGCTCGTACGCAGCCTCGTGAATCTGCACGGCGGCACGGTGCGCGCGGACAGCTCGGGCCCGGGGTGCGGCAGCACGTTCACGATCGCGCTGCCCGAGTACCGGCCGAAACCGGTTACCGGCAGCGCGCCACCGACGCCGCCGAGCATCGGCGTGATGCCGCCGGGCACCGGCCGCCGCGTGATGCTGGTCGACGACAACGAGGATGCCGCGTCGACGCTCGCGCAATGGCTGCGCGACGCCGGTCACGACGTGGCCGTCGTGCACGATCCGGTGACCGCGCTGGCCGCCTATCGCGCATATCGCCCCGACGTCGCGATCCTCGATATCGGACTGCCGGTGATGGACGGTTACGAACTGCTGCGGCGGCTGAAAGCGATCAACGAAGTCACGCCGTGCACGTTTCTCGCGCTGACCGGTTACGGGCGCTCCGCCGATCGCGAGCGCTGCCTCGCGACCGGGTTCCTGCAGCATTTCGTGAAGCCGGTCGATCCGGCCGCGCTGCACCTCGCGATGAGCCGGTTGATGCCGGGCAGCGACGGGCACGAACGCGATGGGCGCGATGGCGCGGGCGCGGAAGCCGGACGCTGAGCGCGGCACGCAGCATGCTCGAACGCGGTATGCCGGCCGCGTGCCGGCGCCTTTTCGACACCGAGGAGCATGCTCATGAGCCCGACGAACACCGGCAACCCGACACCGGATCCGGACGCGACCGATCAACCGGACACGCCGGACATCCCGCAGCCGCCGCAGCGCGAACACCTGCCCGACCTGCCGGACCCGACCGAAGTTGGGGAAGACGGGTAGCGTTGTTGCAGTGTTCTCAACGCAGGTCAGTTGGAGCCGGATGCACCGCTCGTCCCTGCGCCGGCCGGTGGCATGCCCCGCATCGAAAGACGCGGGGCCAGTCCGCGTTGTCGCCGGCATGCGCGGTCATGTCAGCCCGTGCTTGCGTCATCGCGTGCGGCGCTTCTCGTGCGCGATCTCGCTGGCCGGGATCGCGCCGGTGTCCTGGAGCGGGTCGCCCGGGATGCGCCGCTTCGCGGACTGAGCGATCGGCCCGTCCGCCGCCGCTTCGGCACCGTCGTCCTCGCTGCTGCGCTGCGCATCGATCTGCCGCTCCGCCTGCAGCCAGTATTCATCGGCACGGCCGTCCGGCGAGCCGTCGGCCTGCCACAGCCGGTACGCGCGCTCCCTGATCTGCGTTTCCCTGTCTTCATTCATGTCGTTACTCCGTATCTATCAGCGGCAATCACCGATCGGGGCGCGACGGCGCCGACACCGCACCGAGTGTCGATGAAATACCGCCGTCGGCGGACGTGGCGAGATCGCCGAGCGCGACGATGCCCACGAGCCGTTTCTCGCGATCGACGACCGGCACGCGTCGGATCTGCGCATCCTCCATCTTTTTTTGTACGGCCGAGATGTCGTCGTCCTCGTAACACCAGTTCGCTGGTCCGCTGACCACGCCCTCGATCGGCTCGTCGGGCCGCACGCCCATCGATACCGCGCGCACGACGATGTCGCGGTCCGTCAGCATGCCGATCAGTCGCGTGCCGTCGCATACGGGCAGCGATCCGACGTTCAAATCGTCCATCAGCTTCGCCGCTTCGCGCAGGCTTTGCGTCGGCGCGATGGTCGCGGCATCGCGTGTCATCACTTCAGCTACACGTGTCATGTTTCGCTCCTTGGTAAGCCGCCGGGGCGGCCCGCTGCACGAGCATCGCGCGTTCCGGCTGCCGCGCGGCCGGTTCGCCCGTCAGTTCTCGGTCGAGCAGCGCACCGACGTCAAGCCCGCCGTTTCGACGATCCGCATCAGTTGCTTGAGCATCGCGTCGCCGGTCGGCGCTTCGCGCCATTGCACGAACAGTTCCTCCTCGCGCATCGCATGCGCAGCCGTTTCGCGAAAACCGCGCGTGCGGCACGTGAAGCCGGCATCGCGCAGCCTGTCGGTCAGCTGTTCTCGTGCGGCCGCGCCGCGCGGATATTCGACCGTGACCAGCGCGTTCCTCGTGCGCCGCAAGCGCTGCTCGACGAACCGCAGCGGCCAGACGACGAGCAGCGCGAGCCCCAGCCCCAGCGCACCGAGCAGCAGTTGGCCGCCGCCGATGCACAACCCGATGACCGTCACGAACCATAGCGTCGCGGCCGTGGTCACGCCCGATACCAGCCCGTCGCGATGCAGGATCGCGCCGCCGCCGATAAAGCCCATCCCGGTCAGGATGCCCAGCGGCAATCGCATCAGGTCGAGCACCGAGAACGCGCCCTCCGGCTTGCCGGCCTGCAGCAACAACGCGTTGACCTGCAGCATCGACAGGCACGCGGCAAGACAGACGAGGATCGTCGTGCGCAGGCCGGCGGTCTTGCCGGACTCGCTGCGGTCCAGTCCGATCACCCCGCCCGCGACCAGCGCGAGCACGATCCTGACGAGAACCTCGTTCCACTGAAGTGCAACCGGCATCGGCCCCATGTGCGCCTCCCATGCAAATGGTGGTGTGCGGTTCGTCGCGGTACCGCCGCGAACGATGCTTGCGCGACGCAAGGTGCGCGCCTGCTTCTCGCCCGCGGGGCACGACGCCGGTGAAGGGGCGCGCGTCACCGTGTAGCGCGGGGGCGCGGATTGTAGAAAAGTGGCAGGCGCGTGCCGGCGCGGCTCGTCACACCACTTCGACAAGCGAACAGGGGCGCCCCCAACACTGGCTAGCGCTGTCTACACACAGCCGGAAAACATCATCGCAGCTGCTGCGCTGAAACACGTCGCGAGCAAACACGCGAGAGGCGGCGGCGTGCTCTGCGCACGATGCCGGTTCCTGCTGCGCCGTATCCGAGCGAATACGGGCGGCGCGTTGAGTGGCGATTTCCATGTGTTCAGTTCCCGATCGGGTACGGAGTTACATGGAAGTCGCTAAAATTGTCGCCCCGTTCCTGATCGGATACGAAACCGCGTTCGCGCGGGCGAGTTGTGCCATACTGTTTCCGGTCAGATACGAAGCACGGAGAACATCATGTCGGAGCCGCTGTCCGTCGACACGATCGGCGCGCTCGCTCACCTCATCCGCGCGGCACGGCTTCAGCAGGGCTTTACGCGCGATGAACTGGCGAACGCAACCGGGCTGTCGCCGAAATTCATCAGCCAGGTGGAAGCCGGCAAGCCAACCGCCCAAATCGGCAAGGTCATGCTGCTGCTCGGCGAACTCGGCGTGCGGCTGTACGCGGAATCGTCGGTCGAGATTTCGGAGGCCACCGCGCTGAAGGCGGCGCAACGACGCAGGAGCAGCCATGGCGGCTAGAACGCTGATCGCGTCCGCGAACGGCGTGCGCATGGGCACGCTGACCGACGACAAAGGGGTCTGGTCGTTTGCATACGACCCGCAATGGCTCGCGTCGCCGGCAGCGTATCCGCTGTCGCCCGCCTTCGCGCTGCGGGCAGAGCCGCTTACCGACTCGTCGACCGATCGCCCGGTGCAGTGGTTCTTCGACAACCTGCTGCCCGAGGAAGGCATGCGCACGTCGCTCGCGCGCGAGGCGAGGGTCGATGCCGCCGATGCGTGGGGCTTGCTCGCGTACTTCGGCCGCGAATCGGCCGGCGCGTTGACGCTGCTGGCGGAAGGCGAGCACGAAGCGCCGGGCGGCCTGCAGCCGCTGGCGCTCGACGAACTCGAACGGCGGATCCGGGCGATGCCCGAGCGCGCGCTGACGGCGACCGCGCCCAAGCGCATGTCGGCCGCGGGCGCGCAGCAGAAGCTGCTGCTGGTGCTGCGCGGCGACGCGCCGGACTACGCGCTGTACGAGCCGGTCGGCAGCGAGCCGTCGATGCACCTGCTGAAGCCGGACATGCGCGCGGCAGGCTACCCGCATTCGGCGATCAACGAGTTCTTCTGCATGACGCTCGCGAAGAAGATGGGGCTCGACGTGCCGGACGTGCACTTCCTGCGTGCGCCGTCCGCGTGTTACGTGATCGACCGGTTCGATCGCAACGTCGCGTCGGAACCCGCGGCCCGCCTTCATACGATCGACGCGATGCAACTGCTCAACTACGACCGCGGCTTCAAGTACCAGCGCGCGAACGCGCAGGAACTCGCGCGCGCGATCGAGCGCACGAGCACGCGTGCGCTCGCGCGTCTGGCGGTGTTCCGCTGGACCGTGTTCAACGTGGTGGTCGGCAACGCCGACGCGCATCTGAAGAACCTGTCGTTCTTCGTCGATGCGCGCGGTTACCGGCTCGCGCCGTTCTACGACATCGTCAGCACGGTCGTGTATCACACGCCGACACACCGGCCCGATCACCGCGGCGATCACTGGCCGCACTGCGAACTGACGATGCCGCTCGGGAATGCGACGCGGTTTGCCGATATCGACGTGAATGCGCTCGTTGCATTCGGCCAGGCGCTCGGGCTCAGGGAGAAGGCGGCCATCAGCGAATTGCAGCGCTTTCTCGAGCCGCTCGATCGTCACGTCGACCAGACGCTCGATGAAGTGCGACACATCGCGCATCCGGACGCCGGGGAAATGCGGTTGCTGAATTCGATCGTCGCGATGCCGATCGCGGAAATGGGGCGCGCTCTGCGAACGACGCGGGGGTGACCGGCGATGCGCGGGGCAATTCAAGGGAAACGCAAGGCCGTGACCGACGGGCAACGCGTGGCTCGTGGGGACGGTTCTCTATACGAAGTCGACCGAACTGCGGAGTTCTGCCCAGGGGCCGCAGCCGGGCTGCGCGGATCGAGCGAGCTCGCCAACGCAAGTCGTCCCTGCTGCAGGAGATTGACAAGACCCGTGCGCTGCAGCGGGACGAACGCGAAACGCCGCAGGCGAGGCTAGTGAGCCTGAGCGCCGAGTTGGCGCGTCTTGATGACGAACTTGCCAGCCAGCGAGAGCGCGAGCGCGTGTCGATCGCTGCAGTTGGCGCTGCACGCTACCGCCGTCTGCTTGCACTGGACTACATTTCGACGGACCGGCTCCAGCAACGGCAGGCCGATCAATTTGGCCAACAGTCGAAGCTGCTTGGCTTGCAACGCGACCGCAGGACCATTTCGCAGGCGCTCAAAGAAGCAGGAAATGGACTTTCCGGGCTCGCGCTCGGGCATCAGAACCCGCTGTCGCAGACTAGGCGGAGAACCTGATGGGGCAAATCCGTCTACGCAATGCATTCGCATTACGCTCATCGGGATAAGTATTCTTATCAGAATAGCTCTATTGACGAACGAAACTCGGGCGCACCGAACAACGCCGCACGGCAACCGGCGCGCGTCATCGCCCGATCGGCAGCCCCGTCGGCTCGATCCATCCGAGCTTGTACGCGATCAGCAGCGACAGGAACAGCGTGATGGACAGCCCGACGCGCGCGGCGAGCGACCATGCCATCCGCTTGCTCTTGCCGCGGTCGTGGTTCATGAAATACAGCGCGAAAATGAGGCTTCCGATGATCAGCACGAAAGCCCCGGAAACCAGCACAATCTTCATCGTTGATGCTCCTTGAGGCCCGCATCGGCCCTCAGCAGTTCGGCGAGCTGGCGCCGCTCGGCAGCAACGTCGGCGACGCCGGTGGCCGGCCAGTCGAGCGCGACGCCATTGCCAAGCGAATCGCGCACGAGCGTCTGGTAACGCCGGTCGCTGATGCGCCCTTCGTCCATCGCGTCCGCGATCTCATGTCGGAACGGTAGCGGAAAGCTCGCGTATCCGCGCGACAGCGCCGCATATTGGCGCGCGTCGATTTCCTTCGACGACGGCACGACCGCCCACACGACGACGGCAACGATGGCTGCGAACGGGATCGCCGTATAACGGAGGACGAACTTGATCGGGGTCATGGCATGGATATCGACGTGGTGGCGTACTGACGACGAACAGGCGCCGTATTGAACCGGAAGCAGCCGGCAACCGGTTGCGCGGGCAATGCCGCGAACCGCGACAGCGGGCTCCGGCGGCATGGGCGATATTGTACTCAAAGCACAATATGGCTAACAGCGCATGATAATGGCATTATCATGATTCACGGCCAGCAAGCTGCCCGGCCTCTTTGGCCCTTTTTGACGTCTTTGGGTCTATTTGCCGCCGGCCCGGATGCGGCCGCCAGACACGAGCGTCTGCCGCCCTGCCCGCGCGGGTAGTTCACCGATCCGGCGATTGAGCGAAACCGAAAGCGAAACCTTATGCCAGCGCAGTACTTTCGAAGCCTGACCGGAAAACACCGCAGCGCAACCGCGAATCGTCAGCTCGGCTTTTCGCTCGCCTTCGTCGCCGGCGCGGCCAACGCCGGCGGCTTCCTCGCGGTCCGGCAATACACGTCGCACATGAGCGGCATCGTATCGGCAATCGCCGACCAGACGGCGCTCGGCGACATCCCGCTCGCGCTGGCCGGCGTCAGTTCGCTCGCGTCGTTCCTCGTGGGCGCCAGCTGCTCGGCAATCCTCGTCAACTGGGGGCGCCGGCGCGGGCTGCACAGCCAGTTCGTGCTGCCGCTGCTGGTGGAAGCGGTGCTGCTGCTCCTGTTCGGTCTGCTCGGCAGCCACCTCGCACTGTGGGAGACGTTCTTCGTGCCGGTCACGGTCACGCTGCTGTGCTTCATCATGGGGTTGCAGAATGCGACGATCACGAAGCTGTCGGGCGCGGAAATCCGCACGACGCACGTGACGGGCATCGTCACCGACCTCGGCATCGAGCTGGGCAAGTTGTTCTATTGGAACCGGACGGCCCTCGACGTGGACGCGCACGCAGTGATCGCCAATCGTTCGAAATTGCGGATTCACGCGACGATGCTCGCGTCGTTCTTCGTCGGCGGGCTCGCCGGAGCGATCGGCTTCAAGCATGTCGGCTATGTGTCGACCGTACCGCTCGCCGCCGTGCTGGTAATGCTCGCCGCCATGCCCGTGATCGACGACGTGCTCGCGTGGCTCGAACGGCGTTAGTGAGCCCGCACCCTTGTCGCCGCGACGCTGCGCCGAAAGCCGATGAATTATAATTTGATTAACATATCGACCCACCCCGCCTGACGATGGAAACCAAAACCGCCCGCCTCACCGTTCTGATCGATCCCGCGAAGAAAGAAGCGTTCGAAATGCTGTGCGCGGAGCAGGATCTCACGCCGTCGCAAGTCGTGCGTCAATTGATCCGCGAATATCTCGACAAGCACGGCGTCACGTACAAGACGAAGAGCGCGCTCGGCAAGCGGGTGAGGTAACGGTTCGGACAAGCGCGGGCGCGCACCGGCGCCGTCATGCGCATATTTCCCATCGGGGATGTTCACGCGTGCGCCAGACCAGCCGCGCGGGATCGATGCACTCCCCTGCCTTCATGCGGCGGGCCGTCGACGCGAGTTTGAGCTCGCCGGCCGACGCGAACCCGAGCGCACGCTCGAGCAGGATGCGCAGCGGCGGCAAAGGATTGCCGTTTTTCCACGCGAACGCGATGAAGTTGTTGTCGTCGCCGCACGGCACGAGCGCATAGGAATCGTCGAACACCGCGTGCAGCTGTTCGAGATGACGCTGCAGCGCCGGATCGTCGTCCATGAAATTGATCGCGAGCACGCCCGTCTCGCTCAACCGTGCACGGCACGCGTCGAGGAACGCGGTGCCCGTGCAGCGACCCGGCGTGCCGTCGGCAACAAACGCGTCGTGCAGAATCACGTCCGCCCGCACCGCCGGGGTTGCGACGTAGTCCGCGCCGTCCGCGCACACCACCGCGAACCGCGCGTCGTCCTGCGGAATCCGGAACACGTCGCGCAGCGCGATCACGTCCGGGTTGATTTCGACCGCGTCGATCGCGGTGTCCGGCAGGTGCCGATAGCAGTACTTCGCGAGCGATCCGCCGCCGAGCCCGATCATGCAGATGCGCGACGGCGCCGGCTGCAGCAGCAGGAAACCCATCATCACGCGCGTGTAGCCGAGTTCGAGCCGCACCGGATCCTTCCGCGACATGAAGCTCTGCGTGCCGAGGTGATCGAAATGCAACGACACCGCGTGCTTTGTCTCGAGCACGAACGGACGGCCGTCGTTCATCGGCGTCGCCAGGAAACGCAGGAATGCATCATACGATGTTCGATCCTCGCTCATGTTCGGCAGCCCGGTCGATCGGAAAGTCAGTGGAACCGCGCGTCAGACCTTCTTCAGGTAGCAGGCCTTCAGCATGAAGCCGCCCTGGTCGGTCTTGCAATCGACTTCATGATCGCCGCCGACGAGTCGGATGCTCTTGACCTTCGTGCCCATCTTCAACGTGATCGACGAGCCCTTCACGCGCAGGTCCTTGATCAGCACGACCGAATCGCCGTCCGCCAGCACGTTGCCGTTCGCGTCCTTCACGACGTCGCCCGCCGGTTCCTCGCCCGCTTCGGCGCCGGCCGACCATTCATGGCCGCAGTCCGCACACACGGTGAGCGTGCCGTCCGGGTAGGTGTTTTCCATCGCGCATTGCGGGCAGGCGGGGGCGGCGTTCATTGCAGCATCCATTCGGTGGGGGTTCAGGTCAATCGATAAAAAAATGCCGGGCGCGCCAGCGCGTCGCCCGGACCGCGTGTCGCGCGCCCCGTCGGGGTTCCCCCGGGCCGCGCGTCATGCACACGGCATTATAATGCAATACACATAATGTTGCCGCCGTATTATAATTGCGCACTTTCGATGGTTCGCCGGACTTGACGGCGGTTTCGTTGAGGATGTCGACATGTTCGAGCTGAATAAAGCGCTGGCGGCGTGCGACCACCGTGCTGCACGCCGCCAGCGCGCCGCCCGGCGCGCGCTCCCGGCAGGCCGGTTGTCTGCCGCGGATCGCCGTTCCAGCGACTTTCCACGAGACTGATCCGCATCGTGGCAACCGTCGTCTACGTTGAAATCGGCCGCGCATGGAACCGCAGCCGCGCAAGCGCGGCCCGCGATGCGCTCGTCGCGGCGGCGCGCCGCTTCGAAAGCGACATCCTGCTGCACGCGAACGGCCTCAGCGGCAGCGCGAAAGACCCGAGCGCCGTCGCGGCGCTGCAGTTGCACGGCGGCACGTCCGCGCAGATGCTCGCCGCCGGCCCTGACGAAGGCAGCGCGCTCCAGGCGCTATTGCCGTTGCTGCAAGCGGGCTGACGCTACGTCGCCCGATCCCGCGGTCTCGTGCCGTTCACCCTGAATCACCACTCCCGGAGGAAGCAATGAACGACAACGTCACGCCCAACACTCCCAATCTGTCGGCCTCCGCGATCTGGGCGCTCGAGCGGCTCGCCGACGTGCGCTACGGCCGTGACGCGCCGGCGCTCGGCTGGTCGGTCCAGCAGGAACTCGTCGGCGCGGGCTTCGTCAGCCATGCGGGGAACGGCCGCTCCGGCGCGTCGATCACCGCGCACGGGCGCAGTTTCCTCAAGAGCCGCAAGTAACGGCGTAGCAACACTGTCGCGATACCGCGTGGCACGAAGCACGCGGCCGTGTCAGATGCTTTCAGGACGCACGCCGTCGCCAGCCGGACGTGCGCGCATTGTTTGGCAGCGTGCGCGCAAGCAGCGCCGAATCGGGCAAGCGCACACGCGACCGTTCGGGCCATTCGATTTCCAGCGTCGTGTCGGCGCCGGCCACCGGTGCGCGCCCGATCCCCCGCTGCACGCGGGGCTTTGCGGCCGCACCGCGATTTCCGCGGTATCGTACGGCACCCTTGGGCGGCGCCGCGCGCCGCATTCGTCACCCTTCCCGATGGAGCGCCCGATGTCCTCCCGCGCACTGCCGCCCGTCACGTCCCCGCCGGTGCTCGACACCCCGCGTCTGATTCTCGAAGGCCATCCGCTCGGCGGCTTCGATGCGCTCGCCGCGATGTGGGCCGAGCCGACCGTCGTCGCGCACATCCTTAACGGCAAACCGTCCGCGCCGCGCGAATCGTGGATGCGCATGCTCGCGTATCGCGGGCTATGGCCGCTGCTCGGCTACGGCTACTGGGCGATCCGCGAGAAGGCGTCGGGCCGCTATGTCGGCGACCTCGGTTTCGCCGACTTCCACCGCGCAGTCGAGCCGTCGATTCGCGGCGTGCCGGAAGCCGGCTGGGCACTCGCAACCTGGGCGCACGGCAAAGGCTATGCGACCGAGGCGCTGTCGCGCGCACTCGACTGGCTCGATGCGCAGAACCGGTTCGAGCGCAGCGTGTGCCTGATCGCGCCGACCAACGTCGCGTCGATTCGCGTCGCGGAAAAGGCCGGCTATGCGGATCCCGTACACGTTCGCTTCAACGACGCCGATTCGCTGCTGTTTTCTCGCGCGTGCCGGACGGCGTGATCGTTCCGGCAGCGCCCGCGGCCTTACGATCGCTATTGCACGCGGTTCGTCACGGCGGCCTCCGATGACGGAGACGTCACCGCGCTGACCGCATCCCCATCCGCGTTCGCGTTCGACGGCGAGCCGGTCTGCCACCCGCCACCGAGCGCCTTGTACAGCGCGACCAGATCCGTCGTCGTCTGCAACGCGCCCTGCACGGCCTGCTGGCGCCCTTCCGACCATTGCCGCTCGGCGTCGAGCACGTCGAGGAACGGCGACAACCCCTTCCTGTAGCGGTCGCGCGCGAGGTCCAGCGCGCCCTGCTCGGCCCTCACCGCATCGTCGAGCGCGGTTGCGCGCATCTGGTCGGTGCGGTACACGGCCAGCGCATTGTCGACATCGCGCAGCGCGACGAGCACGGCCTGCCGGTACGCAAGCGCGGCTTCGGCTTGGCGCGCCTGCGACAGCCGCAGGTTCGATACGAGCTGTCCGCCGGAGAAAATCGGCAACGAGACGGCGGGACCGAACGAATAGAACAGATGCGACCAGTGCGCGAGTTCGCGCACGTGCGACGCGCGCACCCCGACCTGCCCGGTCAGCGAAATGTCCGGATAGAACTGCGCGACCGCGACGCCGACGTCGGCCGTCGCCGCATGCAGCTCGGCCTCCGCGCGGCGGATGTCCGGCCGCCGGCGCGCAAGCGTCGACGGCAGCCCGACCGGCACGGTGGGCGGCACGTCCGGCAACGCGTGCGGTGCGTCGAGCCAGTCGTCGAGCGCGCCCGGCGCACCGCCGACCAGATACGCGAGCCCGTTGCGCAGCAGCACGATCTGCTGATCGAACTGCGGCAGCTGCGCGCGGATCTGCGCGAGCCGCGCGTCGGCGCTGCGCACGTCGAGGTCGCTTGCAAGGCCGTGCGCGGCCTGCTCGCGCGTGAGGTCGAGCAGTTCGCGCTGCGCGCGCTGCAGGTCTTCCGCGAGCGAGCGCTGCGCTTCGGCGCCACGCAGTTGCAAGTACGTCTGCGCGACTTCCGCCTCGAGCGACAGCAACGCATCGTCGCGGCCCGCGACCGCGGCACTCGCCTGCGCATCGGCCGATTCGACCGAGCGGCGCACGCGGCCGAACAGGTCGAGCTCCCACGATGCGTCGAAGCCGGCCTGCCACAGATTGACCGGCGCTTCGAGCGCGTCGATCGCGCCGCGCGCGCTCCGCTGTACGCTCGCGCCGGTGCCCGGGCCGAAGCGGTCGAGCGGCGAGCCCGGCGCGCCGAGACGATCGACGCGCTGGTCGAGACCCTGATCCTCGATGATGCCTTTGAGGCCGAGCTGTTCGCGCTGGTAGCTCGCGCTCGCGCGCACGTTCGGCAAACCCTGCGCGGCGGCCGCGCTCACCTGCGCCCGCGCCTGCGCGATGCGCAATACGGCGGCCCGCACGTCGAGGTTGTCGTGCGCCGCACGCTCGATCAGCCGGTCGAGCAGCGGATCGCCGAACGCACGCCACCAGCGCGGGTCGGGATCGGCGCTCGTCACCGGCGACGAGCGCGCGAGGGCCGCGGGTGTCGCCGTGGCCGACGCAGCGCGGGCCGGAAGCGCCGACGCAGCCGACGACGTCGAAGATGCGGATTTCGCCGAGGCAGCCGAACCACCTGATGTCGCCGACGCCGCGCCCGCGGTCGCCACGTCATGCCAGTTCGCCGGCACGTCGGCATGCGGCGGCTTGAAATCCGGCCCGACGGTGCACCCGGCGGCCACCGCAAGCACCGCACACGCCGCGCCAACCGCCGCGACACCGCGCGCTGGCATCCGCTGTCGGCGCAAGCCGGGCCTTCGGCGCATCGTCGTCATCGTCAATGCCCTCCCGCGCCGCGTGCTGCCTTCACCGGCGAGAACAGGAACGTCAGCGGAAGGCTGAGCGCGCAGAACACCGCGAGGATCGCGAACACGTCGATATACGCGAGGATCGTCGCCTGCGAGACGAAGGTTTCGTACAGGCGGCCGGTCGCGGTCTGCAGCGCGGCCGGCGGCGGCACGCCCGACAGCGCGCCGACCGTGCGCGCGTTCTCGTGCAGCGCGTCCTGGAAGTTCTGCGACAGCGGCGACATGTGCGTGGACAGGTGCGCCATCCGCGCCTGCGTGCGCTCGCGGATCAGCGCGGTCGACACCGAGATGCCGATCGAGCCCGCGACGTTGCGAAACATCGTGAACAGCGCCGATGCATCGTCGTTGAGCCGCTGCGGAATGGTCAGATACGCGAGCGTCGTAATCGGCACGAACATGAAGCCGATCGCGAGCGACTGCGCGCAACGGATCATCACCAGGTGCTTGTAGTCGATGTCCGGCACCAGCATGCGCGAATAGATCAGCGCCCCCGACAGCAGCACGAAGCCGAATCCGACCAGATAACGCGTCTGCACATGCGGCATCAGCCGGCTCACGAGCGGGATTTCCATCGTGATCAGCAGCGCGCCGGGCGACAGCACGAGGCCTGCGAGCGTCGCCGTATAGCCGAGATGCTGCTGCGCAAGCTGCGGCACGATCACCGCGCTGCCGTACAGCACGGCCGCGAACGTCGCGATCGTCACGCAGCCCAGTGCGAAGTTGCGGTCGCGCAGGCACGACAGGTCGACGACCGGCTTTCTCGTGCGCAGCAGCCACAGCGTCGCGCCGATCAGCCCGAGCGCGGACAGCACCGCGAAGATGCGGATGAAGTTCGAGCCGAACCAGTCCTCGTCCTCGCCGCGATCGAGCAT
This sequence comes from Burkholderia latens, assembly GCF_001718795.1. Taxonomy (NCBI): domain Bacteria; kingdom Pseudomonadati; phylum Pseudomonadota; class Betaproteobacteria; order Burkholderiales; family Burkholderiaceae; genus Burkholderia; species Burkholderia latens. Next base: position 118,973 of record NZ_CP013437.1, read on the forward strand.
CACCTGCAGGCAGCCGAGCCCGATCGCGATCAGGCCGATGCCGACGTAGTCGACCGAAATCCCGCGTCCGGCGCCGCGCCGCCACGGCGGATCCTCGACGAGCTGCATCACCGCGAGCACGGTCAGCGCGCCGATCGGCACGTTCAGCAGGAACACCCAGCGCCACGAGAAATGATCGGTGATCCAGCCGCCGAGCGTCGGCCCGAGCACCGGCGCGACGACGATCGCCACCGCCGAGATCGAAAACGCGCGATTGCGCTGCTCGGGCGGAAACGTGTCGAGGATGATCGACTGCTGGTTCGGCTGCAGCCCGCCGCCGAACAGGCCCTGCAGCACACGAAACACGATCAGTTCGCCGAGATTGGTCGCGATTCCGCACAGGAACGAGCACACGGTGAACGCGGCGATGCACAGCACGAAGTAGCGCTTGCGCCCGAGCAGGCGCCCGAGGAATCCCGAGATCGGCAGCACGATGCCGTTCGCGACGAGGTACGACGTGAGCGTCCAGGTCGCCTCGTCGTAGCTCGCGGACATCGTGCCGGCGATGTGTGGAAGCGCGACGTTGACGATCGTCGTGTCGAGCACCTCCATGAACGCGGCAAGCGTGACCACGATCGCGATGACCCACGGGTTCGCGGCAGGCCGCCATGCGCGGCCGGACGAGCGCGACCGATCGGCCGGCCGGCTCATCGGCGGCCCTCGCGCAAACTGGCCGGCATGCGGATGTCGGGCATCGGATCGCTCCGGTGAAAGCAGGCAGCCGCGCGGCGGCCCGCCGGTTATTTCAGATGCACGGTCGGGACGGCTGACAAGCCGAGACCGAGCGGCGGATCGTTCGGCAGCGTGCCGTCGAGCACGATCTTCACGGGTACGCGCTGCACGATCTTCACGAAGTTGCCCGTCGCGTTCTCGGCCGGAAACGCGGAGAAGCGCGAGCCGCTGCCGAGCTGGATGCTGTCGACGTGGCCGTGCAGGTCGAGGTCGGGATACGCGTCGACCGATACGTCGACGCGGTCGCCGATTCGCATCCGTTCGAGTTGCGACTCCTTGAAGTTCGCGGTGATCCACACGCGCGGCGTGACGATCGAGAAGATCGACGCCCCGGCCTGCAGGTACGACCCGAGCTGCACGTTGCGTCGCGTGACCCAGCCGTCGGACGATGCGCGCAGCTCGCAGTACGACAGGTTCAGATTCGCCGTATCGAGCTGCGCGCGCGCCTGCAGCACCTGCTGACGACGCTCCTCGACGGCCGTTTCGGCCTGGCGGATCTGCTGCGGCACGAGGCTCGCGGTGCGCGCCTGCGCCTGGGCCATCGCGACGTTTGCATCGGCGCTCGCGCGCTGCGCGTCGGCCGCATCGATCGCTTGCTGCGACGTCGCGCGCGCGTCGACCGCGCGTTGCCGCTCCTGTGCGGCGAGCGCCTGCCGGTACGCGGCTTCCGCCGATTCGATCTGCGCACGCGCCTGCCGGTACTGCGCCGGGTACTGCACGCGCGCGATGTCGAGCTGCACGCGCGACGCGTCGAGCTGCGCCTGTGCGAGGCCGAGCTGAGCACGCGCGGCATCGACCTTCGCGCGATAGTCGCGCGGATCGATCTCGAGCAGCACGTCGCCGCGATGCACGAACGTGTTGTCGTCGACCACGAGCCGTGTCACGTAGCCGGACACGTGCGGCGCGACGGCCACCGCGTTGCCGTCGGTGTACGCGTCGTCGGTGCTTTCCTGGTTGCGCGTCATGAGCCACCACACGAGGCCAGCGATCACCAGCACGACCGCCACCGCGCCGAGGATGATCAGCGGTTTCTTGCCAGGCCGCTTGCGTTCGCCTTCGTCGCCGTCACCATCGCCATCGCCATCGCCGCCGGTGCGGCCGCCGCGATCGTCGTGCGGATGGCCGTCGCCTCCGCCGCCGCCCGGCGCGTCGGTGTCGCGCTCGTCGTGGCTGCCTGGTCCGGCGCTGCCGCCGCTGCCGACATCGCCGCCGCCGTCGCCGGCGCGGGCGAGCGCCACGCGGGGCGCAAGTCCGGCCTCCGATCCGCCGACCGACAACTCCGGCTGCACAGCCAGCGCGAAGCACGCGGCGAAATCGCTCCCCCACACGGACACCCGCGCACCGCGCCGCCGCTGCGTACACGCGTGCACAAGCATGCGGTGCAATCGCTCACGAATGGACAACGGGGTAAGCGGCCGGGCAATAAACCGCCGATCATCCTCGGCGCCGTGGCCGTCGTGCGGGTGATCGTAGGGCAACAGGGTCGTATCGGGCATCGGGTCGCTTTCTCGGGCAAGGGCCGAGCCGCATCGCATGCTTCGGCCTCGACGGTGCGTGCGAGCAAACCGCGCGCCCGGCGGCGCCTCGCGATGACGCGGGCGGCCCCGAATCCCCGCGCACCGATGGCACGGCCGATGCGCCGCACGGGATCCACGCATGACGAAAGGAAACCGCACCTATGATCCGCTCGACGTCCCTCGACACCGATTCGCAAGAAGAAGACCGTGGCGACAGCACGCCCGGCCCCGAAGGCAAGCGCCGCGACACCGGCACGCCGCCGCCGCGCAGCGCGCGCGATCCCGCAGAGGGCAAGCCGTCCGCACCCGACGACATCCGCCCGGCGCCGCCAACCGGCGAACCGCCGGCGCGCGAACGTGAACGCGGCGATTCGCGCTGACCGCACATTACCGCCGCGGCCCGCGCGGCAGCCTGCGCGCGCCCGCGGCAGAAATGACAACGCGTTGAAAAATCGCGGGCAGTCGTGCCGCCCGCGGCAAGGACGATGCACGGCAGTAGCGCGGCCGCGCACACGCGCAGCGAGCGCACTTCCCATCCGCGCTCCAGCGGTTCACGCCGCGCATTGGTATCGCACCCACCACTACTACAGGCGCGCCCCGTGCTCGGTCCTCCGTCGCAGGTGCCATCAACTTTTTCACACGGAGGTTTCATGTTCATCCACAACACACGGCTTCAGTACACGGTGCGCGTCGACGCACCGAACCCCGGGCTCGCGAACCTGCTGCTCGAACAGTTCGGCGGGCCGCAGGGCGAACTCGCCGCCGCGATGCGCTACTTCACGCAGGCAATCACCGAAGAGGATCCGGGCCGCAAGGACATGCTGTTCGACATCGCGACCGAGGAATTGAGCCACCTCGAGGTGATCGGCTCGCTGGTCGCGATGCTGAACCGCGGCGCGAAGGGTGAACTCGCCGAGGCGGTCGACGAACAGGCCGAGCTGTACCGCAAGCTGCACGGTGCAGGCAACGACAGCCACGTGACACAACTGCTGTACGGCGCCGGTTCGCCGCTGACGAATTCGGGCGGCGTGCCGTGGTCGGGCGCGTACATCGACACGATCGGCGAACCGACGGCCGACCTGCGCTCGAACATCGCGGCCGAAGCGCGCGCGAAGATCATCTACGAGCGGCTGCTCAACGTGACCGACGATCCGGGCATCCGCGACGCGCTCGGTTTCCTGATGACGCGCGAGGTGTCGCACCAGAAGTCGTTCGAGAAGGCGCTGTACGCGATCACCGCGAACTTCCCGCCGGGCAAGCTGCCGCCGGTCGAGCCGTACGACCGCGTGTACTTCCGGATGCAGGACGGCGAACCGGTGCCCGGCCCGTGGAACCGCGGAGATTCGCTGTCGTTGCGGCGCGGCGAGCCGGCCGTCGACGGCGGTGACGGCGCCGCGAAGGGCGCGGTCGAGCCGCAACAATCGGAGGCACTCGAAGCGATGACGCGCCGCCTCGCATCCGACCCGCGCTGCGATCCGGTGACGGGGGCCGAACTCGGCGCGGGCGCACCGCGCGACAGCACTGCAGCGTCTGCGGCCGGCACGCCGCCCAAGAAGCCTTGAGCGCGGCCCATCGGCAGCCGCGGCGCGCGCGCCGCGTGCGCCGCAGCCCGCCAACGCGTCACCGCCCGTTCCGACGCACCGCGGCAACGCCGCTGCTGCCGGCAGCCGATGCGCCAGCGCATGGCCCGGCGGCTGGCCGGCTGCGCGACCGCGATGCGCGCGGGCACACCGGTTGCTGTATGTCGTCATGGACCTCGCCCTGCTCCGCCGCCTACCCGGCATGACACTACCCGATCCATCCGACTTCCCCGTTCGCGCGGTGCCGCTGGCACCGCTGGTGAAGGAACGCGCGACGATCGTCTGTCACCGCAACAACCGCGTGCTGCTTGTCGCACGCCGGCCGTCGTCGCGCTGGACGCTTCCGGGCGGCGTGATCCGGCGCGGCGAGTCGGCGCTCGACGCCGCACATCGCGAACTGCAGGAGGAAACCGGGCTCGTCGATCTCGAACTCGCTTATTTCTTCTACGTCGACGGCAGCGTGAAGCGTCATCACGTATTCGTCGCGAGGCTGCCACCCGACCAGCATGCGTGTCCGGGCCGCGAGATCGCGCTGTGCCGCTGGGTTCATCTCGATGCAGTGCGGCGCTGGCCGGCGAGCGCGCCGACGCAGCGCATCGTGCAGACGATCTCGAACCTGATCCGCGCGCAGGCCGCGCGCGGCGCCGACGCGGTCACGCGTCCGTCGGCTTCCCGCTGAGCGTCGTGATCGGCGCCTCGGGTTCGCGCGCGAGGCCCTGAGCGAATACCTTCAGCCCTTCGAGCAGCGGCGTCAGCGCATCCCACAGCGCTTCGTCGTGCAGCAGCCGGTACACGCCGCGCACGCCGGGCGCCGCATGCTCGTGCTCGGACGGTTTCCACGCGCCGACGTGACGCAGCGCGTCTGCGGCCGCGAACATCGTCTTGCCGAACTGCTCGGGCGGGATGCTCGACAGCGCCATCACCAGCATCGCGAGGTTCTGCACGCCGGTCTGTGTGCCCGGTTTGTCGAGCGCGCCGACCAGCACTTCGGCGATACGTGCGTTCGCGCTCACGACATCGTTCGCGAAGCGCAGGAAGCCGTGCCGGTGCAGGCTGCCGAGCAGGCGTTCGAGCGCATCGTGCGCATCGGGCTCCGTCTGGGGAGGCGTCACATCGTGGGGCAGGCGTTCGGCCATCAGCTTTTCTCCGGATGAGGCGCCGCGTCGGGCGGCGCAACGTAGTCGGGTCGCGACCATTTGGCCGCGGCGTCGATGCCCGCGTTCGGCGTGCGTGCGCCGTAGCGGAAATTGCCGGCCGGCAACGGCCGTGCGTCGCGCGGACGCGGCAGCACGTCGAGCCGCACGGCGAGCTCCTTGTACGCGGGCGTGTTGACGTCGGGATCGTGGTGTTCTCCCGTCAGCTCGTTCGCGCCGGGCTTGCCCTGGTGAATCGGCAGAAACAGCGTGTTGCCGCGCACGCGATCGGTGACGAGCGCGATCATCTCGGCCGAGCCGCGCCGCGACGTGAGGCGCACCCACGTGCCGTCCTCGATTCCGCGCGCGGCCGCGACCTCGCGGCTCACCTCCACGAACCATTCGGGCGACAGCCCCCACAGCCGTCCGCCGCGGCCGCTCTGGTTCGTCGACTGGAAATGTTCGAGCATCCGTCCGTTGTCTGCGAGCAGGTCGTATTCGTCGTCGGCGTCCTCGGCGGGAGGCTGCCATTTGACCGGATGCAGTTTCGCGCGGCCGTCCTCCGTGTGGAAACGCTCCGTATAAAGCAACGGCGTGTCCGTGCCGTCGGCGCGCACCGGCCACACGAGCGACTGCCAGCCTTCTAGGCGCGCATAGCTGACGCCGGCGAACATCTCGGCAATGCCGGCTACCTCGTCCATGATCTGCGACGGATGCGTGTAACCCCAGTCATGGCCCATCCGCGCCGCGAGATCGGTCAGGATGCGCCAGTCGGGACGGCTGTTGCCGAGCGGCGGCATCACCTCGTAAAAGCGCTGGATTCTCCGTTCGGTATTGACGAACGTGCCGTCCTTTTCGACGCTCGGGCAGCCGGGGAGCACGACGTCCGCGAATTCGGCGGTGCGGCTCATGAAAATGTCCTGCACCACGAAGAAGTCGAGCTGCGAGAACGCGCGGTGTACGTTCTCGGAATCGGCGTCCGAGAACGCCGTTTCCTCGCCGATCACCATCATCGCCTTCAGGCGCCCTTGCGCGGCCTGCTCGACCATCATGAAATTGTCCTCGCCGATCGTCGACGACAGCGCCCCCGGCTCGACACCCCACGCGCGCGCCCATTTGTCCCGCACCGCGTCGTCGGTGACCTTCTCGTATCCCGGATAGACGTTCTTCAGGCAGCCGAAGTCGCTCGCGCCCTGCACATTGTTGTGGCCGCGCATCGGATAGCCGCCGGTGCCCGGCCGGCCGTAGTTGCCGGTCACGAGCAGCAGGTTCGACAGCGCCGTGCTCGCGTCGGCGCCGTGACTGTGCTGCGTGATGCCCATTGCCCAGACGATGCAGACGCTCGGCGAGCGCCCGATCATGTCGGCCGCTTCGACGAGCTGCTCGCGCGCGATGCCGGTCGTTTGCGCGGCGAATTCCATCGTGAACGGTTCCAGCGACGCGCGGTAGTCGTCCACGCCGTTGACCCGCGCGGCAAGGAAATCGGTATCGGCGAGCCCGTGGTCGAACGCGTAGCGCGCGAATGCCGACGCCCATACGAGATCCGTGCCGGTGCGCGGGCGCAAGTGCAGATCGGCGCGCTCCGCCATCTCGTGGCGGCGCGGATCGACGACGATCAGCCGCTGGCCGCGCAGCTTGCGCGCGGCTTTCAGGCGCGACGCGATCACCGGGTGACATTCCGCGGTATTGCTGCCGACGATCACGATCAGGTCGGCCGCCGCGAGATCGGCGATCGTGCCTGCGTCGCCGCCGTAGCCGACCGTGCGGAACAGCCCCATCGTCGCCGGGTTCTGGCAGTAGCGCGACGAATTGTCGACGCTGTTGGTGCCGATCACGAGCCGCGCGATCTTCTGCGTCAGATACGCCTCTTCGTTGCTCGCCTTGCTCGACCCGATGAAGCCGATGCTGTCGGGGCCGTGTGCGGCGCGGATTTCCAGCAGCCGTCGCGCGACGACGTCGAGCGCCTCGTCCCACGACACTTCGTGAAAGCGGCCATGCTCGCGCACGAGCGGCGTCGTGAGCCGCTTTGGATCGTTGACGAAATCCCAGCCGAAGCGGCCCTTCACGCAGGTCGAGATGCCGTTGGCCGGCGCGTCGACGACGGGCTGCACCTTCAGCACGTGCCGGTCGCGTGTCCACATCTCGAATGCGCAACCGACGCCGCAATACGTGCAGACGGTCTTGGTGCGCCTGATTTCGGCCTGGCGCAACGCGATGTCCACCTTCGACACGCCGGTGACCGGCGGCGCACCGATCGTGCGCTCAAGCACCTTCACGAAATCGATAAGCGGTCGCTTGACCGTTTCCGGCATCGCGGTAAACGGGCCCGCATCGGGCTGCATCGATTTCTCGAGCAGTGCGTTGCACGGGCACACCGTGACGCAATGCCCGCAGCTCACGCAACTCGATTCGCCGATCGCGCTGCCGCTGTCCCACAGCACGCGCGGATGCTCCATCGAGAAATCGATGCTCAACGTCTCGTTTACCTCGACGTTCTGGCACGCCTCGACACACCGCCCGCACAGGATGCACTGGTCCGGGTCGTACGTGTAGAACGGGTTGGATTCGTCCTTCGCGTACGGCTTGCGCTGATACGCATAGCGCTGGATCGGCAGATGCATGTCGGCGAACGTGTTGTGGAGCGTGCAATCGCCCGTGTTGTGTTCGCAGACGCTGCAGTACAACTCGTGCTTCGCGAGCAGCCGGTCCATCCCTTCCTCGCGCGCGCGCCGCGCCCGCTCGGACCGGCTTACGACCGCGAGCCCATCGGCGCTGCGCAGCGCGCATGCGCGTGCCAGCTCGCCGTCCCCGGTTTCGACCCAGCAGACGTCGCAGGTCTGCAACGCGCCGAGCGCGCGGTGGTAGCACACGTGCGGCAGCGACACGTCGTGCTCGGCGAGGAAATCCAGCAGCGGCTGATCGGCGTCGCCACGCAGCGTGGCGCCGTCGAACTTGATCGAACAGGTTCGGGAGTCGGCCATGGGAGTCTCTGGCAGGAACGGTGGGCATTGCCGGTCGCCCGGCGCATCGCGCGTGCCCGGCCGTCCGAGCCCGCATTGCCCCGGACTCGCGCGCATCGGCATGGCGAAGCGGCGCGGATTTTGTAATTACGGCGCGTCGGGGCCGAATGCGGCCGCAGTCGCACGCGCGCCGGCGGCCCGCCGCCGGGGAACGCGGATTGCTGTAGCGCACCGTCCTCCCCATACCTGCGCCCCATGGTCCTCCGTGCCGCGTCACCTCCCCGCCGTGCCATCGTGCGTGAACTCGCGGCCGCACGCCGCCTGTGCGCCGCCGCGACGCTGGCGGCCACGTCGTGCGCGCACGCCGCATGGCCGGACCAAAACGCGTTGCGCCCCGCAGGCATCCAGGCGGTGCGGATCGCGTCGCTGTGGCACTGGACGCTGCTCGTGTGTGCGCTCGTGTTCGCCGCCGTGCTCGCGGCACTCGCACTTGCGCTGTGGCGCCGCGCGCCGGCCGGCGCGGCGGCGCCGATGGAGGACGACCGGCCGCTGCCGCCCGATCCGCGCCGCGAGCGCCGTGCGAGCCGCGTAACGCGGACCGCGACGGCGGCGTCGGTCGTCGTGCTGGCCGGCCTGATCGTCGCGGACGTGCTGACCGACCGCGCGCTGTCGCGGCTGCCGGTGACCGACGCACTGCGCATCGAGATGACGGGCCACCAGTGGTGGTGGGACGTGCGCTACCCCGCCGACGGCGCAGGCGGCGACGGCGGCTTCGCGACGGCGAACGAGCTGCACGTGCCGGTCGGGCGTGCGGTGATCGTGTCGCTGAAGGCTGCCGACGTGATCCATACGTTCTGGGCGCCCAACCTGCACGGCAAGAAAGACATGATCCCCGGCCGCGACGCGACGATCGCGTTTCGCGTCGACAAGCCCGGCCGGTATCGCGGGCAGTGCGCGGAATACTGCGGCCTCGAGCATGCGTTGATGGCGTTCGTCGTGGTGGCCGAGCCGCAGGCGCAGTTCGATGCGTGGGTCGCGCAGCAGCGTCGGCCTGCCGTCGACGCGCCGTCGTCGTTCGCGCAGGCCGGCCAGCGCGTGTTCGTCGCCGGCGCATGCGCGACTTGCCACACGGTGCGCGGCACGCCCGCATCCGGCACGCTGGGCCCCGACCTCACGCACGTGATGAGCCGCTCGATGCTCGCGGGCGGCACGTTCCCGAACGATCGCGCGCATCTGGCCAGATGGTTGCGTACGCCCGGCGCGCTGAAACCGGGCACGACGATGCCGCCGAGCACGCTGAGCCCGATGGAGCAACAGGCTGTGATCGCGTGGCTGGAGACGCTGCGATGAGCGCGCATCGTTCGCCGCCTTCCGCGCAGCCGCTGCTCGACGGCCCGGCCGGCGGCCAGGCCGCCGTCGACGCGCTCGCGCGCACATGGAGCGACCGGCCCGGCTTCATCGGGATGCTGGCTGCGGTCAATCACAAGACGATTGCACGCCGCTTCGTGATCACGACCTTCACGTTCTTCGTGCTGGGCGGGCTGTTTGCGCTCGCGATGCGCATGCAGCTCGCAAGCGCCGACAATCGCCTGCTCGGCCCCGCCACGTACGACCAGTTCTTCACGATGCACGGCACGACGATGATGTTCCTGTTCGCCGTGCCGGTGATGCAGGCGGTCGCAGGCTGGATCGTGCCGCTGATGATCGGCGCCCGCACGGTCGCGTTTCCGCGGATGAATGCGTACGCGTACTGGGTCTTCCTGTTCGGCGGCCTCACGCTGTATGTCGGCTTCGCGCTCGGCGCACGGCCCGACGCCGGCTGGTTCAGCTACGTGCCGCTTGCCGGCCCCGACTATTCGACCGGCAAGGGCGCCGACATCTGGGCGCAGATGATCACCTTCTCCGAGCTGTCGGCACTGATCGAGGCAGTGGTGCTGATCACGACGATCCTGAAACTGCGCGCGCCAGGCATGTCGCTCGACCGGATGCCCTTGTTCGTGTGGGCCACGCTCGTCACGCAATTCATGGTGCTGTTCGCGATGCCGGCCGTCATGCTGTCCAGCACCGCGCTGATTCTCGATCGCCTCGTCGGCACCCATTTCTACAATCCCGCGCGCGGCGGCGACGTGCTGCTGTGGCAGCACCTGTTCTGGTTCTTCGGGCATCCGGAGGTCTACCTGATCTTCATCCCGCCGCTCGGCTTCATCTCGACGATCGTGCCGACCTTCGCGCGCCGGCCGATATTCGGCTACCCGGCGATGGTGCTAGCGCTGATCGCGACCGCGTTCCTCGCGTTCGGCCTGTGGGTGCATCACATGTATGCGACGAGCCTGCCTGCGCTCGGCAAAAGCTTCTTCACCGCGGCAAGCCTCGCGATCGCGATTCCATCCGGAATCCAGATCTTCTGCTGGCTCGCGACGCTGTGGCTCGGCCGGCCGCGACTGAAAACCCCGCTGCTGTTCGTGCTCGCGTTTTTCTTCATCCTCGTGCTTGGCGGCCTGACCGGCGTGATGCTCGGCTCGGTATCCCTCGACCTGCAGGTGCACGATACGTACTTCGTCGTCGCGCACCTGCACTACGTACTGCTCGGCGGCGCGGTGTTTCCACTGTTCGGCGCGTTCTACTACTGGTTCCCCAAGCTGACCGGGCGGCTGCTCGACGAAACGCTCGGCCGCGTGCAGTTCTGGCTGTTCTTCATCGGCTTCAACCTGACTTTCTTTCCAATGCATGTGCTCGGCCTCGACGGCATGCCGCGCCGCGTTTGGACTTATCCGGCGCACCGCGGCTGGGACGGGCTGAACCTGATCTCGACCATCGGCGCATGGGCGATCGCGCTCAGCGTGCTGCTGTTCGTCGTCAACGTCGTACGCAGCCGCACGCGCGGCGCGCCGGCCGGCGCCGATCCGTGGGGCGCGGGCACGCTCGAATGGCTGACGCCGAGCCCGCCGCCGCCGCACAATTTCGACACGCTGCCGGTGGTCCACGGGCCGGAGCCGCTGTGGGAACCGGCGCGCGAACCGCGTTGCGTGGCGGGGCTCGCCACCGATCGCCGCGAAGTGCTGACGACCACCGCGCTCGACGCGACGCCGGACCTGCGTCCGCTGTTTCCGGGCCCGTCGCTGTGGCCGTTCGCGAGCGCGGTCGCGACGACGATCCTGTTCATCGGCTCGATCTTCACGCCATGGGCGGTCGTGTGGGGAGCGGTGCCGGTCACCGCCGCGCTGATCGGCTGGTTCTGGCCGACGCGCCGCGAAACGGCGCTTGCGCGGGAACGGGAGCAGCGGCCATGAGCGACACGCGCACGCGCGCCGGCCTGCCCGACACGCTCGACGTCAGCGCGTTGCCGACCTATGCGCACGGGCCGCGCAGCATCACATGGTGGGCGACGGGCGGCCTGATGCTGGTCGAAGGCACCGTGTTCGCGATCGCGCTGATGACGTATTTCTATCTGCGCAGCCTGGCGCCGAGCTGGCCGCTCGGCGCGCCGCCGCCCGCACTGTGGGCAGGCACGCTGAACACCGTGCTGATGCTCGCGAGCCTCGCGCCGAACTTCGCCGCGCAGCGCGCGGCCGAGCGCGGCGATCTGGTCGGCGCGCGCACGTGGCTCGCCGTGTGCGCTGCCGGTGCGTGGATATTCATCGTCGTGCGCGCATTCGAATTCGGCACGCTGAACGTGGACTGGTACACGAATGCGTACGGCTCGGTCGCGTGGCTGCTGATGGGCCTGCATACGACGCACCTGATCACCGATGCGATCGATTCGTCCGTGCTTGCCGCGCTGCTGTTTACGGGGCCGTTCGAACGCAAACGCTTCGGCAACGTCGGCGAGAACGCGCTCTACTGGTATTTCGTCGTGCTGAGCTGGCTGCCGATCTACGCGACCGTCTACCTGGTGCCGCGACTATGAAGAAGATGCCGATGCGGATCTGGATCGCGCTACTCGGTGCGCCGTCGGCGGTGCTTGCCGTACTGTCCGTCGACTATGCGATGGCCGACCCGGCTTGCGTCTGGCGCAGCACGCTGCCGATACTCGCGCTGACGGCCGTCGCCGCGGCGGCCACCGGCACGTGTGCGGTGCTCGCGTGGCGCACGCCGCACGCGCATCGCCGCGCGGCCGGCGGCGGCACGCCCCGGGCATTGCTTGCGCAAGTCGGTGCGGGGGCCGGCGCGTTGTCGACGTTCGCGCTGGCGGCGTTCTGCGTTGCATCGTGGATCGTGCCGATCTGCGCGTCATGACGATGGGAGCCGCGATCATGAGGGCACCGGGTTCGCGCAGGTCAACGGCTTTCACCGCGCTCGTACGCGGCGCGATGCTGATCGCGGGCGCGCAGACGCTGGACGCCCACGCGCATGTGATCGCGGCCGGCAGCGTGGATACGAACGCGCTCGGCTGGCCGTTCGAGCCGTTCGTCATCGCGCTGCTTGCGACGGCCGCTGTCGGTTATGCGCTCGGATATCGGCGGCTCGCGCGGCAAAGCCGGCGTGGACGCACGCAACTGATGCGCCGCGCGGCCGCCTTCTCGGTCGGCCTCGCGACGCTGTTCGTCGCGCTGTGCACGCCGCTCGACACGCTGAGCGGCGTGCTGTTTTCCGCGCACATGGTGCAGCACGAGTTGCTGATGATCGTCGCGGCGCCGCTGGCGGTGCTCGGACGCCCGCTGCCGACGTGGCTGTGGGCGCTGCCGCCGAGCGCGCGGTTCCGTGTGGCCCGGGTTGCCCGCACGCGCTGGCTGCGCACGTCGTGGCGCGCCGCGACGGCGCCGGTACCGGCATGGCTCCTGCATGCGGCCGCACTGTGGATCTGGCATATCCCGCGCTGCTTCGATGCGGCGCTCGCGGCGCCCGGCGTTCATACGCTTCAGCATGCGAGCTTCCTCGGCAGCGCGCTGCTGTTCTGGCGCGCGGTGTTCGACGATGCCGCGCGGCCAGCGCACGGCGCGTCGGCCGCGCTGTCGCTGTTCACGACGATGGTCCACACGGCCGCGCTCGGCGCACTGATCACGCTGTCGCCGGGGCTCTGGTACCTGCCGTACGCGGAAACGACCACCGCGCTCGGTCTCGCGCCGCTCGAAGACCAGCAACTCGGCGGCCTCGTGATGTGGGTACCGGCCGGGCTCGCATACGTCGCCGCCGCGCTCGCGCTCGTCGCGCGCTGGTTGCGGCGGCCGGCCGGCCTTCGCGCGGAGGCGCCATGATGCGCGCTGCTCGCCTGCGCGTCGCTGTTGCTGTCGCGGTCGCGGCGACCGTGCTCGCGATCGCGGAACCGGCGCGCGCGGTCGATCCCGACCCGGCGCTCGTCGAGCGCGGCGCGTATCTCGCGCGCATCGGCGACTGCGCCGGTTGCCACACGGCGCCTGCCGGCGGCATCCCGTACGCCGGCGGCCAGGGTCTCGGCTCGCCGTTCGGCACGATCATGACGACCAACATCACACCCGATCCGCTGTTCGGGATCGGCCGCTATACGCTCAAGGATTTCGACCGCGCGCTCCGGCGCGGCATCGCGCGCGGCAACAAGCGACTCTATCCGGCGATGCCGTACGCATCGTTCTCGAAGCTGACGGACGACGACGTTCGCGCGCTTTACGCGTACATGATGCTAGGCGTGAAGCCGGTCGCACGGCCGTCGCCGTCGAGCGACGTCGCGTTCCCGTTCAACCAGCGCTGGACGCTCGTATTCTGGCAATGGGCGTTCGCGCCGCGCCACGTGTACGCGCCGCGTCCCGGTCGCGATGCACGCTGGAATCGCGGTGCGTATCTCGTGCAATCTCTCGGCCATTGCGGCGCGTGCCACACGCCGCGGGGACCCGCGTACCAGGAGCGCGGCTACGATGAATCGTCGTCGCGCTGGCTGACCGGCGGCACGAACGACCACTGGTTTGCGCCGAACCTGACCGGCGACCCGGGCGCCGGGCTCGGCCGCTTGTCCGCAGACGACATCGCGGCGTTCCTGAAGACCGGGCACGCGGCGGGATTCTCCGCGTTCGGCACGATGGTCGCGCAAGTCGAGGACGGTACGCAGTATCTGAGCGACGACGACGCACGCGCGATTGCCGTGTTCCTGAAATCGCTGCCGGCGCGGCAGCCGACCGGCGGCTACACGCCCGGCGCGACACCGACGCCGGTGCGGCACGGCAATCGCGTACCCGATGCGCAATCGACCGGCGCGAACGTCTACCGTTCGGCCTGTGCGCGCTGCCACGGCGCGGACGGCATGGGCGCGCCGCCTGCGTTCCCGCGGCTCGCCGGCAATCCGGCCGTGCTGACGGCCGACACGACATCGCTGATCCGGCTGCTCGTGGAAGGCGGCAACGCGCCGCGCACACTGACGGGGCCGCCCCGCACATCGATGCCCGGCTTTGCCGGCGTGCTGACGGACGCGCAGATCGCCGGCGCGCTCACGTGGATCCGCAGCGCGTGGGGAAACGATGCGTTGCCGGTTACTGCGAACGACGTGTCCAGCCTGCGCGAGAAGCTGCACAAATGAGCTGGCGCAGCGGCGCGGCTCGGCGCGCCGCGCCACCGCAGCATGCCGAGGCCGGCCGGTGCGCGGCCGCGCGCGCCGGCGTCAATGCATCGGGCCGCCGGGCGGCGCCTTGTACTCGCTGCGCGCGCCCATTGCGTCCTCGACCGCCTTCACGCCGTGCAACGCTGCCACGCCGTCGACGACCGCATGCCGTTCCGCTTCTTCCACCTGGCCGCTCAGGCGGACGTTACCGTGCTCGACGGTCACGTCGACGTCGCGCGGATGCGAAACCAGATGGCCGAGCGCGGCCCGCACGCGCTCGGTGACCTGCGCGTCGTTGGCGTCGCCGGCGAGCCAGTCCGCGCGCAGCCCCGCGATCGCACCGCGCGCATGATCGGCCGCGCGCTTCGCTTGCGTGGTCGCGTAGTCGGCGACGCTGTGTTGGCCTGCGACCGCCTTGTCACGCACGTACGCGCGCCGGCGCTTGCCCGAAGCCGGGTCGAAGAAATACATCGCCGCCGCGCCGCATGCGACGGCCACCGCCAGGTTCAACAGCGGGTTGTTCGAACGAGTTCTGGAAGTCATGGGAGCACCATAGTCGATACCCGGAACCGCCGGGCTTGTCATCCGCAGCAGCACGGGCCGTTCCTCCTCCGCACCGGCCCGCGGCGGCGGCACCGGCGTGCGGCGGACGAAGCGTGTCGCACGGAAACGTGCAATCGAAATGACAAGCGCTTGAAAAATTCGCGGTTCACACGCTGCATGGGGAAGCACGCGAAACGCGCCGGCTTGCATCGATACGCGCGGGCGGGTGGCGGTCCGCTCGCCGTCAAACGGCCCGCATGGATCGCCCCGCCCTCCCGGATCTTGGCGCTGCAACGACGTGCCAGGCCGGCGGCCATACGGGCACGTGCGCTCGCCAACGATTCCGCCGTCGCACGCAGTGGCACGCCGTGCGAGCGCCGGCGCCGCACAAGCGAACGTCCACCAACGTCGACACCCGCCCCACTGCAAGCACGCAAGCGAACCCGCGGCCCTCACTGCGGCGCGTGCGTGTCTTCGTCGTCGGGGAAAAAGCGGATGTCCGTTAGTTGCGCAATGCCGTCGAGATCGGGAAAGATCGTGCCGATGCTCACGCCGACGCCAGCCAGTTCGCGCCGGATCGCGCCAAAGCGCTCGCCCGGCACCACGATGCGCGTCAGGCGGCCGGCGAGATCCGGATCCTCGTCGAGCGGCGCGAATCCACGCGCGCCGTCGTAGCGATGAATCGTGAACCAGCCGTCCTGCGCGGTGATTCTCGGCATCACATGGCGCGGGCGAAACACCTTGGTGCGCGTGATCCGAAGCGGCGCGCGCCGCTCGGCGGCCGTCGCGATGTCGTCGGCATCGTGCGACAGGCACCACACCGCACCGTCGCCGCCGGTGCCGTTCGCGCTCCTGACCGCGAACCACAGTGCGGCGAGCGCATTGCCCGACCAGTCGAGCAGCCGTGTGCGCATCCCGTGCTGCTGCGCGAGCGCGAGCCAGTCGCACGCGTCGAGGTTCGGCGCAGGATCGAGATGCGGCAGCGCGCGCCGCACGAATTCGTCGAGCATTCTCGCTTCGACGTCGGGCGATGCGCATTGCCGCGCGATGCTCGGCACGAGCGGCCAGCCCGCGTTGCATTGCCCGCGGAACAGCCGCGCCGCCGTCGCGCCGTTCGCCGCGCCGATCGCACCGATGTAGTCGGCAATGCTGCCGATCGACTCTTTCGGTGTGCCGCGTTCACGTCCCATGCTGCCGTCTCCCCGTTCATCATCGTCACCGGCGCTCGTAGCCGAAATTGCCGCGCGACGTGCCGCGGCATACCCGGTGCGGCCAGCACGCGAACTCGACCTTGACGACGGTCATGCGTCGATTTCGGTACTGTGCTTCCCCGGGCGGATGCGCAGGATCGCGCAAGCGCGATACCGCATCGGCACGCACCGCCGACCGGCGCTCGCAATCGGCGGCTCGCGCGCACCACGCGTTCGCGCTCAGGGCGTCGCGCCGTGTTCCTTCTGCCAGCGCTCCATCAGCGCGATCTCGTCGCGTTGCGCGGCGATGATGCGGGTCGCAAGCTTGCGCAGCGTCGGATCCTTGCCGTATTTCAGCTCGACCTGCGCCATGTCGATCGCACCCTGATGATGCGGCGCCATGTGCGCGACGAAATCGCGGTCGGCGTCGCCGGTGTAGGGCGCGCCCTCCATCGCGTCCATCATCTTGCGATCGGCGCGCTTGTACGCGTGCGTCGACGATTCGGAAACGGCCGCTTGATCGGGCGGGCGCAGTTGCGCCCGGGCCGGCGATGCGACGACGGCGGCGGCCAGCAGTGCGCACGCGGCGCAATACCGGGCCGCATGCACGGGGCGACGGGTGAGAACACGCATGTCGTAACTCCTTGAGGTGGGTTGTCGAAGGGGCGGGACGGCACAGCACGCACGGCCCGCGGCGCTCACGCCGCGCCTACCGCCACCGTGCGCGCGCATGCGCGTCGCCGCGCGCGACGAGCGCGCGGATGCGATCGGCCGTGCGGCACGCGATCGCCTGGATCGTCAGCGACGGGTTGACGCCGCCGACCGTCGGAAACACCGAGCCGTCGCAGACCCACAGGTTCGGAATGTCCCAGCTGCGGCAGTCGGCATCGACGACGCTCGTCGCCGGATCGTCGCCCATCCGCACCGTGCCCGCGAGGTGGCACGTGTCGTCTTCCTCGTGCCAGATGTCGCGCGCCCCGGCGGCTTCGAGCGACCGGTCCATCTGCGCGAACGCATGACGGATCATCCGGCGATCGTTGTCGTCGTACGAATAGGTGACGCGCGCGACCGGCAGCCCGAACGCGTCGCGCTCGTCCGCCAGCGTTACGCGGTTGTCCACGCGCGGCAGCGTCTCGCCGACGATCTTCAGCCCCGCCTGGAAGTTGTAGCGCGCCATCTCGCGCTTCAGCGCGTCGCCCCACAGCCCGCGCGCGGCAACCTTGCGCGCCCATTCGATCGGTAGCGGGCCCTGGCTCATCCAGCAGTAGCCGCCGAAGAAGTCCTTGCCGTCGTCGGCGTAGTTCCAGTGCTCGGTGAGCGACAGTGACGGCGGCCCCTTGTACCAGCGCACCTCGTCGTCCATGGTGCCCCACGATGCCTGGTTCAGCTGCGCCATCAGATAGCGGCCGACGAGGCCCGAGCTGTTTGCGAGCCCGTGCGGATGACGCCCGTTCGCGGATACGAGCAGCAACCGCGGCGTCTCGATCGCGTAGCCGGCGACGACGACGTTGCGCGCGCGCTGGAACTGCGTGCGGCCGTCGCGCCGGTAGTGGACGCCGGTCACGCGATCGCCGTCGGCTTCGATCCGCAGCGCCATCGCGAGATCCCGCACTTCGGCGCCTGCTGCGACCGCGCGCGGGATCCACGTGACGAGCGCACTCTGCTTCGCGTTCGTCGCGCAGCCGGCGATGCAGAAACCGCGATACACGCACGGATGCGCACGGCCGCGCGGCGCGGACAGCGTTGCGAGCGGCGTCGGCGTCCAGCCGATGCCGAGCGCGTCGGCGCCGCGCGCGAGCACGAGCGCGGCCGCGTTCAGTTCATGGGCGCGGTACGGGTAGCGCGGGCGCGGCGGTCCCCACGGATAGTTCACCGGCCCGCTGATCTTCAGCGCCTGCTCGACTTCGCGGTAGTAGCGCCACATCTCTCGCCAGTCGAGCGGCCAGTCGACGCCATAGCCGAGCAGCGTGCGCGAGCGGAACCATTCGGGCCGAAAGCGCAGCGACACCATCGCGAAGTGCACGGTGCTGCCGCCGATCGCGCGGCCGCTGTTGTTGGTGCCGAGCGTCAGCGGGTTCGCGCCGTCGCAGATCCGCTCGTCGGTCCAGAACAGCTTGCGCTGGTGCGATTCGTCGGAGGCGAATTCCTCCAGAGGCCGCCACCACGCGCCCGCATCGAGCGCGACGACGGAAAAACCATGCTCGGCAAGCCGGCACGCGAGCGTGCCGCCGCCCGCGCCGGTGCCGACGATCACGAAGTCGACAGGCTCGTCGTCGCGGAACATTCGCATCGGCGACCAGCCGCCCACGCGCAACGGATCGGGCGCGCGGCCGTCGCAACCGCGCGGCTTGCCGGCGTACAGCGAATCAGCGTCCATCGCGATCGCCCTCCCCGTCCATCCTCGCTTCCCACGGATCGCGCCGGTTGAAATCCATCCGCACGTAGCCGCGCGGGCTCGCCGGGCCGCCGAAGCCGATCTCGTTCCATGCGAACGGGTGGCTGTAGTACGCGCCGCAAATGTCCATCAGCACGCGTTTCGAGAAGAACATCCGCGGGTCCATGCCGGCCCATGCGGCTTCGACCTCGCGGTCGACTTGCCCGTGCTGGACCGCGCGCAGCAATGCATCGGCGTCGCTCGCGGCGAGTGACGCGAACGGCAGGCCGTACGCGTGGCGCGCCATCGTGTCGAGCGCGGCGAGGCCCGTGTGCCACGCGACACGCAACGGCGGCAGACGCGCGTCGCGAAAGCCGTCGCCTTCGTCGGTCGCGAGCCGGGCGTCGATCAGTGCGGCGGTGGGCACCGTACCGGAGCCGCCCTCCCGCTGCGGGACGATGCGGTCGCACAGCGCGCCGAGCGTCGCGTACTGCTCGGCATCGAAATGGCGCGGCGCGGTCGCGGCGACCCGCAGCCGCGCGTCGATCGCACGACGGGTCGCGTCGTTCCACGATGGCGTGTCGCGCTTCGCGAGCACGTCGTAGCCGGAATAGCGCGGCAGCGCGACCGCGTCGTCGCTGACTCGCTTCATCGTCCCTCCCGTTCGGCGAGCGCGGTCGCGGCGAGACCGGCGATCGCGAGTGCGGTGAAGCTCGGCGGCGCCGGCAGCGGCGGCCCGGACAACACGTTCTGCGACCAGTTGCGCCAGCCGCCCATTTGCCGCGCGACCCCGCGCGCATGGAACGCGACGCCGACGAAGCCGAGCAAGGCCGTCGCGCGCATCCACCAGCGGCTGAAGCGCCGGTCGCCGCACGGGCGGGACGTCGCGATCCGCGCGGCGCTCAGTGCGGCTATCGGCGGCACGATGAGCGGCGCGAACATCGCGCGATGCTGGAACGCACCGCGAAAATGCAGCAACCCGACTTCACCGAACGTGCCGACGAGCCCGGCCGCGACCAGCCCGGCCAGCGCGCGGCCCGCAGGCAGGCCCGCGAGACGCGGCGCGTCGGCCGGACGCGCGCGCAGCCGCTCGCCCGTTGCGCCGAGCAGGCCCGACAACAGCAGCGCGAACGGCGCGCCGAGCGGCGCCCCGTAGAACAGGTTGTGCCAGCTGAACCGGCCCGGCCGCTTCGTCACGTTGTACAGATGGAACGCGGACCCGGCGAGACCGACCGCCGCCGACGCGACGTGCACCGCGTCGCGCAAACGATGCCGTTCGGGCGTGTCGTCGGCGTGACCGTGCACGCTTGCGAGCACCGACAGCGTCGACGCGGCCAGCGGCGCGATCATCGCGCGATTGTGGAACGTGCCGCGATAGTGCTCGATGCCGCTGTCGGCAAGCACCGATCCGGCGAGCAGCAGCGCGCTGCGGTTCAGCAGCCGCGCGGCATCGGTCATCAACCTGTCGTGCTCGTCCGCGCGGTGTCGGGGGTGTCGCATCGGTCCTCCTTGTTGATGATGACGCGCCGTGACGCCGGAATTTTCCGGGAGCATTCACATTGCGAACTCGGCGACGTCGGCGGTGCGCAGTTCGAGGCCGAGGCCAGGGCGCGCCGCGTCGATCTCGAGCGCGCCGTCGACGATCACCGGTGCGCCGTCGAACATCATTCGTTCGATCCGCACGTGATCGTGGAACCATTCGATGTGGCGCATGCGCGGCGCGACGCAACCGACGTGCCGGTGCAGCGCGGGTGCGCAATGCGCGGACACGTCGACGTGATGCGCATCGGCGAGCGCGGCCGCCGCGAGAAACCCGCTGATGCCGCCGCAGCGCGTCGCGTCGGCCTGCAGCACGTCAACCGCGCCGCGTTCGAGCAGGCGCCGAAAATCGTCGGGCGTGTACGCGTATTCGCCGGCGGCGACGTCCACCCGCGCGCCAACGTGTTCGCGCACGAACCGCAACCCTTCGACGTCGTCGCTGCTGACCGGCTCTTCGAACCAGCGAATCGCGCAATCGGCGACCGACTCCGCGAACGCGAGCGCGGTGCGCGGCGCATACGCACCGTTTGCATCGACGAACAGCTCGACGTCGGGGCCGAGCGCGTCGCGCGCGACGCGCACGCGCGACGGATCGCACGCATCGTGTAAGCCGATCTTCATCTTGCATGCACGGACGCCTTCGCCGCGCCAGCCGTCGAACTGCGCGGCGAGCGTTGCATCGTCGTAGGTCGTGAAGCCGCCGCTGCCGTACACCGGCACGCGCTCGCGCATCCGGCCGAGCAGCAGCGCGAGCGGCACGCCGGCGAGCTTGGCCTTCGCGTCCCACAGCGCGGTGTCGAGTGCGGAGATCGCGGTCGCCGCGATGCCGGCGCGCCCGATATTGCGCGCCGCGCGCCACATCGCATCGACGGCGGCCGGGATGTCCGCGAGCGGCCGGTTGCGCAGCACGTCCGCCAGCATGGACGTGACGAGCGACGCGGCGCTCGCGTCGGTGTACGTATAGCCGAGGCCGGTCACCGGCCCCGCGTCGATGCCGACGACGACGATCGTCGTCGCGTGCCATGCGTAAGTGCCATCGGCTTCGGGCCGGTCGGTCGGCACGCGGTACGCGCGGGCGCGCACGTCGTCGATCGCCGGCGCGGCGGAAAGTGCCATCGTCGCTCCGGATTCCTTGCTGTCTGCTTGCAACGTCGGCGCGCAACGCCCATTCCCGTCACCGCCGCCCCGATCTGCACGGCATGCGCCTTGCGCGCCGCCCCGGCAGCGCCGCGCACGGCAACGACCTGCGCGCGGCTCATCGGCTCATCCGGAACCAAGGAGAAACGGCATGGCAACAGTGGCGGATTTCATCGTCGAACGGCTGTACGACTGGGGCGTGCGCCGCATCTACGGCTACCCGGGCGACGGCATCAACGGCTTTTTCGGCGCACTCAATCGCGCCGAGGGCAAGATCGAGTTCATCCAGGCGCGACACGAGGAGATGGCAGCCTTCATGGCGTCCGCGCATGCAAAATTTACAGGCGAGCTCGGCGTGTGCGTCGCGACGTCGGGCCCGGGCGCCGCGCACCTCGTGACGGGCCTTTACGACGCGCGGCTCGACCACATGCCGGTGCTCGCGATCGTCGGCCAGCAGGCGCGCGCGGCGCTCGGCGGCCACTATCAGCAGGAAGTCGATCTGCCGGCGCTGTTCAAGGACGTTGCGGGCGCATTCGTCCAGCTCGCGGTGGTGCCAGCCCAGGTGCGCCATCTGGTCGATCGCGCGGTGCGCACCGCGCTCGGCGCGCGCACGGTCACCGCGCTGGTGCTGCCGAACGACCTGCAGGAGCTCGACTACGCGCCGCCGAAGCGCGCGCACGGCACCGTCCATTCCGGCATCGGCTACACGGCGCCGAAAGTCGTGCCGTACGCGGAAGATCTGCAACGCGCGGCCGACGTGCTGAATGCCGGCAAGAAGGTCGCGATGCTGGTCGGCGCGGGCGCGCTGCACGCGACGGACGAAGTGATCGCAGTGGCCGACCGGCTTGGCGCGGGCGCCGCGAAGGCGCTGCTCGGCAAGGCTGCGTTGCCGGACGACCTGCCGTGGGTAACCGGCTCGATCGGGCTGCTCGGCACCAAGCCGAGCTACGAACTGATGACCGAGTGCGACACGCTGCTCGTGGTCGGCTCCGGCTTCCCGTATTCCGAATTCCTGCCGAAGGAAGGCCAGGCGCGCGGCGTGCAGATCGACCTGAAGGCGGACATGCTGAGCCTGCGCTATCCGATGGAGGTGAACCTCGTCGGCGATAGCGCCGAGACGCTGCGCGCGCTGCTGCCGCTGCTGAACGAGCACAAGGACGCCGCATGGCGCGACCAGATCGCAAAATGGAACACCGACTGGCATGACACGTTGGCCGCGCGTGCGGCCGCAAAGGCCAGCGCGGGGCGCGGCGTGAATCCGCAGCGTGCGTTCACCGAGCTGTCGCCGCGCCTGCCCGACGACGTGATCCTGACGAGCGATTCGGGATCCTGCGCAAACTGGTACGCGCGCGACCTGATGATGCGGCGCGGGATGATGGGTTCGCTGTCCGGCGGCCTCGCGTCGATGGGTGCGGCGGTGCCGTACGCGATCGCCGCGAAGTTCGCGTATCCGGTGCGCCCGGTGATCGCGATGGTCGGCGACGGCGCGATGCAGATGAACAACATGGCCGAGCTGATCACGGTCGCGAAGTACTGGCGGCAATGGCCCGATCCGCGGTGGATCTGCATGGTGCTGAACAACGAGGATCTGAACCAGGTCACGTGGGAGCAGCGCGTGATGGAGGGCGATCCGAAGTTCGGCGCGTCGCAGCAGATTCCGAACGTGCCGTACTACCGCTTCGCGACGCTGCTGGGGCTGAAGGGTATCTACGTGGACGATCCGGAGCAGCTCGGCGCCGCATGGGACGAGGCGCTCGCGTCGGACCGCCCGGTCGTGCTCGAGGTGAAGAGCGATCCGGAGGTGCCGCCGCTGCCGCCGCACGTGACGCTGCAGCAGGCGAAGCATTTCGCCGAAACGCTGCTGAAGGGCGATGCGCGCGAAGCGAACGTGATCGTCGAGACCGCGCGACAGGTGCTGTCGGCCGTGCTGCCGGGCAACGGCGGCAAGCAGGAGTCGTAGCGAACGGCTCGCCGGAACCGCACGACGCGACTTTCGGGTCGTGCGGCGCGAGCCGGCGCGTCAGCCGATATCGACGTCGTCGCGGCCGTCGCCCTGCAACGCGAGCGCCGCGTTCACGAGCCCGACGTGTGCGAGCGTGAACGGAAAATTCCCGCACATGCGCCGCGCATGCAGGTCGTACTCCTCCGCCAGCAGCCCGACGTCGTTGCGCAGCCGCAGCAGCCGCTCGAACTGCGCATGCGCATCGTCGTCGCGGCCCTGCATCCGGTAAACCTGCGTGAGCCAGAAACCGGCCGCGACGAACGCGCCCTCGTCGCCCTCGCAGCCGTCCGCGAAATGTTGCGGCCGATAGCGGAACGGCAGGCCGTCCTCCATCAGCTCCCGCTCGATCGCGGCAACCGTCGCAACGACGCGCGGGTCGGACGCATCGAGCATCCCCGTCAGCGGAATCAGCAACAGGCTCACGTCGAGCCCGTCGCCGTCGTAGCGGTCGACGAAGCGGCCGAGCTTCGCGTGGTAGCCGCGCGCCAGCACGTCGGCGCGCACCGCGTCGGCCCAGCGCCGCCACACGTCGAGCGGCGCATGATGGCCGAACGTCTGCGCGGAGCGATATGCGCTTTCGACGGCGGTCCACACCATCACCTTCGACGACGTAAACCGGTGCCGGCCGCTGCGCACTTCCCAGATGCCTTCGTCCGGCTCGCGCCAGATCGTCGCGAGATGTTCGAGCAGGCGCCGTTCGAGCATCCACGCGTCGTCGTCGGGCGGCAGGCCGTGCCGGCGCGCCTGGTACAGCGCGCCGAGCACCTCGCCGTACACGTCGAGCTGCAACTGGTTGGCCGCCGCGTTGCCGAAGCGCACCGGCCGCGCGCCTTCGTATCCGGCGAGGTGCTCGGCGCGCCACTCCGCCGCGCGGCGGCCGCCGTCGGCCGCGTACAGCACCTGCAGCTGCGACGGATGATCGGCGATCGCGCGCACCAGCCAGTCGCGCCACTTCGCGGCCTCGTCGCGGTAGCCGCAGCGCACCAGCGCGCGCAGCGTGAAGCTCGCGTCGCGCAACCAGCAGAACCGGTAATCCCAGTTGCGCTCGCCGCCGAAGCGCTCGGGCAGCGAACTGGTGGGCGCGGCGACGATCCCGCCGGTGCGCACGCTCGACAACAGCCTGACCGTGATCAACGCGCGCTCGATCGCGTCGCGATACGGGCCTCGGGCGGCGTTGCAATCGGACCAGACGCGCCAGAACGCGTGCGTGTCGCGCAGCGACGCATGCGGATCGGGCACGGCCGGCGGCTGGTCGAACGAGCGCGCGTAGCTGATGCAGAAATCGACGCGTGCGCCCGCCGCGACCTGGTGCGTGCCGACGAGCCGGTCGCTCCGCACGTCGAGCTTCGCGTCGGTGTCGAGCCACATCGCGTCGCCGCCCGTCATCATCCGCCAACGACGGCCCAAGCGGCGGCACCACGGCAACGCGCTGCCGTAGTCGAAGCGCACGCCGAGATCGACGTCGATGTCGACCGTCCCGCGCTCGCCGCTCACGCTGCGGATCAGGCACGGATCGGGCGCGTTCCAGCTCATCCAGTCAGTGACCACGATGCACCCGGACGCGGTTTCGAAGCGCGTTTCGAGCACCGCGGTGCCGGGCAGATAGCGGCGCGTCGCCCGCGCGGCCGGCTCGTGCGGCGCGATGCGAAAACAACCGTTGTCCGGCGTGCCGACAAGCGCGGCGAAGCATGGCGGCGAATCGAAGTCCGGCCAGCACAGCCAGTCGATGCTGCCGTCGAGCGCGACAAGCGCGGCGCTGCGGCCGTCGCCGATCAGCGCGTGGTCCTCGATGCGCATCGCGCTCACCGGTCGATCTTGCGCGCGGCGACCCACGCGGCGGCGAGCATCGCGGCAATCGCGCCATACGCGAGCGCGCGGGTTGTGCCGAGCCCGGCGTCCGCGCCGGTGCGGCGTGCTTCGGCCCCGAACGCGCCGCGCGTCGCATGACGGCCCGGCACCGTACGCCACAGGTTCGACTCGCGCGGGCCGGCGAGCGTCTTGCGTTGCTGGCCGCGCACGGCCGTATATGCGAGATAGCGGTCGAAACAGGCGGGCGCGAGCGCATTCGCGACGATCGCGGCCAGCGACGACCAGCCCACCCAGCGCTCGCGGCCCGGATGCCGTGCGGCGTCGACGATCGCGTCGGCCGCGACTTCCGGCGCGTAGACGGGTGCGACCGGGCGCGGTTCGTGCGGCAACTTCGATTCGGCCCAGTCGAACTGCGGCGTATCGATCGCGGGCAACTGCACCATCGTCACGCGCACGCGGCTGCGCGCATGCAGAAGCTCGCAACGGAGCGCGTCGGTGAAGCCGCGGATCGCGTGCTTTGCGCCGCAGTACGGCGCCTGCAGCGGAATCGACCGGTATGCGAGTGCGGAGCCGACCTGCACGATCGTGCCGCGATTGCGCGCGACCATCCGAGCGAGCGCGGCGCGCGTGCCGTTGACGCAGCCCAGATAGGTAACGTCGGTCACGCGCGCATAGTCTTCCGGGGAGATCTCGTCGAACGGCGCGAACACCGTCACCATCGCATTGTTGACCCACACGTCGAGCGGGCCGAGTTCGCGCTCGATACGTTCGGCTGCCGCATCGAGCGCCGCCGCGTCGCTGACGTCCACGGCGACGGGCAGCGCGTCGACGCCATAGGCGCGCACTTCGCTCGCGGCGTCCTCCAGCGCCCCCGAATCGCGTGCAAGCAGCGCGACGTTGACACCAAGGCGCGCGAACGCATGGGCAGTCGCGCGGCCGACGCCGGCGCTCGCGCCGGTAATCGCGACGGTCTTCACGGTCG
Organism: Burkholderia latens; assembly: GCF_001718795.1. Classification (NCBI taxonomy): domain Bacteria; kingdom Pseudomonadati; phylum Pseudomonadota; class Betaproteobacteria; order Burkholderiales; family Burkholderiaceae; genus Burkholderia; species Burkholderia latens. The sequence goes on from NZ_CP013437.1 coordinate 145,015, forward strand.
ATTCCTCCGGATTTTCGGTCAAGGCCGGCGCGCCGCCGAGGCGGCCACGGATCTGCGCGCCGGAACGCGATCGACCCGAGCAAGCGACGTACCGCACAGCAGGACGGACAAGCGATCCACCCGTTCGGCCCAACCGCCCCCCGGATTTACAAGCGCGCTGTAACGCGCCGCGCCGCGTCTTCAGTGGCGGCGCCCGTCGCGTTCGTGCCGCGCACGCACGAAATTTGCTGCGCGACGAACGGTTTGTAGTCATGTCGTCGAATCCGGCAAGGAGTCGTATTGCGCGCCCCGCCGTTCCTGAAAGCACATCGTATGGTTTGCAGCGCCGTCGCCGCGTGCACCGTCGCGCCGGCGCTCGCGCACGCCGCGTCAGTGTCCGTGTCCGATCCGTCGAGCGCCCCGGCCGGCCCGTTGCCGCTCGCATACGTCGCGCATGCGGCGGGCCCCGCTGCGCGGCCGGTGTTCGTGCTGGGCTGGGCGCTGCTTGCGCTATGCACGTTCGTGTGCGTCGCGATCGCGGTGCTGCTGCTGATCGCGCTGTTTCGCCGCCGCGCGCAGCCGGGCGGCGGCCACGGCAGCGGGCTGACGATCGTGACGGTCGGAACCGCGATCTCGATCGTGCTGCTGTTCGGCGCGCTGGTGTACATGCTGCGCGTACTCGGCGCGGTCGCGTCTCCGCCGCGCGCGCCCGCGCTGACGATCGTCGTGACCGCACACGACTGGTGGTGGTCGGTCCGCTATCCGGACGACGCAGGCGGCGCCGCGTTCGTCACCGCGAACGAGATTCATGTTCCCGTCGGCGAGCCGGTCGCGATCGACCTGAAGAGCGCCGACGTGATCCACGCATTCTGGGTGCCGCAACTGGCCGGCAAGACGCAGACGATCCCCGGCCAGACCAACCATCAGTGGCTGCAGGCCGATCGCGCCGGCGTCTATCGCGGGCAATGCTCGCAATACTGCGGCGCGCAGCATGCGCACATGGCGTTCGAAGTGGTGGCCGAGTCGCCCGATGCGTTTCGCGCGTGGCTCGCCGCCCAGCGGCAACCGCCGCCGGCTCCGGCAGCCGGCGCCGAACGGCGCGGCCAGCGCGTATTCGCCGCGCGCTGCGCGGGCTGCCACACGGTGCGCGGCACCGACGCGGCGGGCGACGCCGGCCCGGACCTGACGCATCTCGGCTCGCGCCGGCTGCTCGCCGCCGGCACGCTCGACAACACGCCCGACAACCTGCGGCGCTGGATCGCACAGGCGCAGCAGATCAAGCCGCGGACGCTGATGCCGTCGTTCGCGCTCGCGCCGCGCGACGCCGACGATCTCGCCGCGTATCTCGCCACGCTGCACTGAACGGAGGATGACGATGGCCGTTGCGCACGACACGCCCACGCCGCTCAGCCGCGTGCCGGAGCTCGGCGAAGCGCCGCCGGGCTCCGCGCACGAGCGCGAACTCGCCGCGCTGTGGGAATCGGAGCCCGGCTGGCGCGGCTGGCTCGGCACGGTCGACCACAAGCGCATCGGGCTGCGCTACATCGTCACCGCGTTCGCATTCCTGCTGCTCGGCGGCGTCGAGGCGCTGGTGATGCGCGTCCAGCTCGCGCGGCCCAATGCGACCGTGCTCACGCCCGCGCAATACGACTCGCTGTTTACGATGCACGGCGTCACGATGATTTTCCTGTACGCGCTGCCGGTGCTGTCGGGTTTCGCGAACTACCTGTGGCCACTGATGCTGGGCTCGCGCGACATGGCGTTCCCGCGCCTGAACGCATTTTCGTACTGGGCGTTCCTGTTCGCCGGGCTGTTCCTGTACGCGAGCTTTCCGCTCGGCGCGGTGCCCGACGGCGGGTGGTTCAATTACGTGCCGCTCACGTCACTCGACTACAGTGCCGGCGCGAACATCGACATCTACGCGCTCGGGATGATCCTGCTCGGCATCTCGACGACCGGCGGCGCCGCGAACTTCGTCGTCACGCTGCTGCGGATGCGCGCGCACGGAATGTCGATCGACCGGCTGCCGATTATCGTGTGGGGCACGCTGACTGCGTCCGTGGCGAACCTCCTCGCCGTCCCGGCGGTCAGTCTCGCCTTTTTCCTGCTGTGGCTCGACCGCAATGCCGGCACGCACTTCTTCGACGTCGCGAACGGCGGGCGGCCGCTGCTGTGGCAGCACCTGTTCTGGATGTTCGCGCATCCGTGGGTCTACGTGGTCGTGCTGCCGGCGATGGGGATCGTGTCCGACGCGCTGCCGACCTTCTGCCGGCGGCCGCTCGTCGCGTACGAGGCGGTCGCGGTGTCGACGGTCGCGACGATGCTGATCGGCTTCGAGGTGTGGGTTCACCACATGTTCGCAACCGGCATCGCGCCGCTCGCGCTCGCGTTCTTCGGCGCGGCGAGCATGCTGATCTCGATCCCGAGCGCGGTCGCTGTGTTCGCATGGATTGCGACGATCTGGACCGGGCGCCCGGTGTTCCGCACGCCGTTCCTGTATTTCGCGGGCTTCGTGCTGATGTTCGTGATCGGCGGCGTGTCCGGCGTGATGACCGCCGCGGTGCCGCTCGACTGGCAGCTGACCGATACGTACTTCGTCGTCGCACACCTGCATTACGTGCTGCTCGGCATCAACGTGTTTCCGGTGCTCGGCGGCATCACGTACTGGTTCCCGAAGTTCACCGGACGAATGATGAACGAGCGGTTAGGCAAGCTGACGTTCTGGGTCGTGCTCGCGGGCTTCAACGTCGGCTTCTTTCCGATGCACATCTCCGGGCTGCTCGGCATGCCGCGCCGCATCTATACGTATCCTGCCGGGATGGGCTGGGACACGTCGAACCTGCTAACCACCGTCGGCTCGTTCGTTTTCGGCATCGGCATCGTGATGTTCGTCGTCAACGCGCTCGTCAGCGCGCGGCGCGGCGCGCGCGTCGGCGCGAATCCGTGGGGCGCGCCCGGCCTCGAATGGTCGGTCGCGTCGCCCGCGCCCGCATACAACTTCGCGGTGCTGCCGCTCGTCGCGTCGCGGCATCCGCTGTGGGAAACCCACGACGATCCGCAACGCACGAGGCTGCGGGCCGGCTACCGGCTTGCCGACGGCCGCGAAGCGCTCGCGGTCACGCCGCTCGCCGCGAAGCCGAGCGCAATCCTGAAGATGCCGGACGACACCTGCGTGCCCTTCGTGCTCGCGCTCGCCGCCACCGCCTTGTTCGCGGCGATGCTCGTGCGTTCGCCGTCGCTCGTCTGCGCGGCCACGGCCGGCTGCGCGATCGCGACCACCGTGTGGCTGTGGCCGCGCCACACGCTCGGGCAGCGTGCGCGGCCGGCCGGTCGCGAGGACACGCAGGCGCCGTCGGCCCGGGCCTTCCCGCATCCGGACGAAGCGCCATCGCCCGCGCTGCCGGCAGCCGCGCCGGCGGCGTGCATCGAACCGCTGCCGGTCGGCAGTTGCGGCGAGCGCGCGGGCGGCTGGTGGGGCGTGCTGACGCTGATCGTCACCGAGGCGGGACTGTTCGGCTATCTGCTGTTCTGCTACTTCTACCTGCAGTCGCAATCGGCCGCACCTTGGCCGCCGGAAGGCATGCCGAAGATCGGCCTCGCCGCGGGCAACACGGCCGTGCTGCTGTCGAGCAGCGTGTTCGTGTGGCTCGCCGAGCGCGCGGTGCGCGCCGGCAAGCGGCCGCATGCGGTGGGCGCGCTCGCCGTCGCGCTGGTGCTCGGCATCGCGTTCACGCTCGTGCAGTTGCACGAATGGCGCGACCATCCGTACGGGCCGACCGCGCACCTTTACGGCAGCCTGTACTTCACGATCACCGGCTTTCACCTTGCGCACGTGGCGGCCGGCCTCGTGATCCTTGCGCTGCTCGCGGGCTGGACCGCCGCCGGCTTCTTCGGTCGCGAACGGCGCGTCGCGCTCACCGTCGGCGGGCTCTACTGGCACTTCGTCGATCTCGTGTGGCTGTTCATCTTCACCGCGCTGTACGTGTCGCCGTACTGGCTCAGGAGCGCGCGATGAACGGCACACGACACGCGTGGACTCCGTTGCTCGCGATCGCGGCCGGACTGATCGGCGCACCCGCGCTGTGGTTCGCGCAGATGCTCGCGTCGGAGACGCTCGCGTCGACCGCGTGCTATCCGCTCGGCGTCGCGCAGGCCGTGCCGCGCTGGTCGCACGTCGGCGTGTGGCTGGCGCTGATCGCCGCGGGCACGTTCGCGCTGGCGGCCGCGTTCGCCGCATGGCTCGCGCGCACGTGGCAAAGCGCGCATGATGCGAACACGCAGGCCTCGACGCGCGACGACAGCACGCGATTCCTCGCCCGCTGCGGGATGCTAGCCGCGGCGGGCTTCGTCATCGGCCTCGCATTCACGGGGATCGTCACCGCTTTCGTGGGGCCTTGCAGTCCATGGCGATGACCGGATCCGGTACGCGCCCGAGCACGCGTCGCGGCGCGGGCATTGCGCTCGCGCTCGCGCTGTGCGCCGCACTTGCCGCATGCGACGCGCACGACGACGATCGCGCGACGTCTGCCGGCGATACGGCCGACGCCGCGTCGCAGGCGGAAGCGCCCGAGCCCGCATCGGGCTGGCGCTTCGTGCGGATTCGCGCGTCGGCAGCCGATACCGGTGGGTCGATGTCGGCACGCGTCAACGGCGATTCGCGGCTGGCCGCATCGCCTGCCGCGACGGCTGCGACGGCCGCGCCGCCCGATGCGTCGTCCGCCGCGGCCGCGCGGCGTCCGGTCGTGGCCGCTGCCGCCGCGAGCGCGGACGCCGCGGCGATCGCGCGCGGCCGCTACCTGGCGCTCGCCGGCGACTGCTCGGCGTGTCACGACGCGGCCGATCACACGCCGTACGCGGGCGGCCAGCCGGTGAATTCGCCGTTCGGGCCGATCTATGCGCCGAACATCACGCCGGACCGCACGCACGGGATCGGCAACTACACGCTGCGCGAATTCGACGATGCCGTGCGGCGCGGCGTGCGCGCGGACGGCAGCCGCCTGTATCCGGCGATGCCGTATCCGTCGTTCGCGCGCATGACCGACGACGACGTGCGCGCGCTCTATGCTTACTTCATGCGCGGCGTCGCGCCGTCCGCGAACGCGGCCAGGCTCACGCAGTTGCCGTTTCCGTTCAACCAGCGCTGGGCGCTCGGGTTGTGGAGTCTCGCGTTCGCGAACCGCGACCGTTTCGTGCCGCAGCCGTCGCGATCGTCGGAATGGAATCGCGGCGCGTATCTCGTGCAGGGGCTCGGTCACTGCGGCGCGTGCCACACGCCGCGCGGGCCGGCGTACAACGAGCGCGGCTACGACGAGCACAGCGCGGCATTCCTGACCGGCGGCGTCAACGATCACTGGTTCGCGCCGAACCTGACCGGCGCGGACCAGGACGGCCTCGGCCGCTGGAGCGTCGACGACGTCGCCGCGTTCCTGCGCAGCGGCCATGCGGTGCGCGGCTACGTGTTCGGCGCGATGGGGCCGGTCGTCGGCGAGAGCACGGCATTGCTGACCGATGCCGACCGCCACGCGATTGCCGTGTACCTCAAATCGTTGCCCGCGCAACCGACTGCCGCGACCAATCCGCTCGGCATCGGGGTGGCGCGGCTGACGCCCGCCGGGCCGCGCCCGGAAGGCGGCCAGCAGGCGCCGGGGGCCGGCGTGTATGCGGGGTTTTGCGCGCGATGCCATGGCGCGGACGGCACCGGCGTGCGCGATCACGGGCCGCCGCTGGTCGGCAATTCGGTCGTGCTCGCCGCGGATCCGACGAGCGTGATCCGGATCGTGGTGGAAGGCGCGCGGCCGGCGCCGGGTTCGGACGGGCCGGTGCGGCGGATGCCCGCGATGCGCGGCGCGCTGACGAGCAGCGAGATCGCGGCGGTCGTCAGCTATGTGCGCGGCGCATGGAGCAATCGCGCCGCGCCGGTGTCGGAACAGGATGTAAGGCGGTTGCGGACGGAGATTCATCGATAGCGGCGTAGCCGGTGCACTGCCGGACCGGCTGCGTGTACGCTGCGCCCCGTCGGTGGAATGCATGCCTGGTGCCGTCCGCGGCATTCCCGAATCAGTGATAGCGTCGCGACTCGACCGGATTCGACGAGCCGAACGACCGGGAGGCGTGGGTACCGGCGCGCGAGCGCGACATCGGGACCCGGAGGGTGCGCGGACGACGAACGTCTGCACCGCAGCTCATGTTTGGCCCCGCGCCACACCCGACGAAATCGGCGCCGCATCTCTCCATGTGGCTTTTCACCGCTTGCGCGCCGACGCCGATCCGCGCACCCGTTACCGGCTCGCAACAGCCTCGGTTGCCGGCGGCTGCCAGCCGCCGCCGAGCGCCTTGAACGCGGCCACGGCCGCGCGCGCGGATTCGGTTTGTGCCTGCACGCGCTGGTCGGACGCGCGCAGCAAGCTTTCGTCGGCCTGCAACACTTCGATCAGGCTGACGACACCTTTCTGGTACGCCGCGAACGATGCGGCCCGCGCACGGCCGAGCGACGCTACACCGTCGGCGAGCACGGCTGCCTGTTCGTCGCGTTTGACGAGCGCCGATAACGCGTTTTCGACATCCTCGGTGGCGTGCAGCGCCGCGAGCCGGTACGCAGCCAGCATTTCGGCATCCTGCCCTTTCGCCTGCGCGATCTGCGCGTTGATCCGGCCGAAATCGAACAGGCGCCAGCGCAGGCCGAGCACGCCCGCAGCCTGGTTCGCGCCGCCTGCGAAGAGATTGCCCGCACCCATCGTCGTCGCGCTGCCGAGCAATCCGCTCAGCGAGAGCTTCGGGTAGTACTCGGCGATCGCCACGCCAATGCGCGCATTCGACGCCGCCACGCGCCGCTCGGCGGCGATCAGGTCGGGCCTGCGCGTGAGCAGTTCGCCGGGCGTGCCCGTCGCCGCGATTCCCGGCGCCGCCGGCACGTCGCCGTCGGCGCGCAGTTCGGCGCGATGCGTGCCGGGCTGCGACCCGAGCATCACGTCGAGCGCGTTCATCGCCGCGTCGAGCGCCGCTTCGAGCACCGGCACCGTCGCGCGCACCTGCGCGAGCGCGCCTTCGGCCTGCCTGACCTGCAGCTCCGCCGCGAGCCCCTTTCCATACAGCAGATTGATGGTCGACAGCAGATCCTGCTCGGTCTGCACCTGATGCCGCGCGACCTTCAGCCGGCCCTGCAGCCCGCGGATCGTGATGTAGGTGTCCGCGGTTTGTGCGGCGACGGCGAGCCGCGTCGCGACCGCCGCCGCTTCGGATGCCTGATAGTCGGCGAGTGCTGCTTCGCGGCCGCGGCGCAATCCGCCAAACAGGTCCAGCTCCCAGCTCGCGTCGAGATCGGCCTCGTAGTCGTTGCCGTGGCGATCGAACCCGGGCGTCGCGTTCAACACCCGCCCCAATGGCGTTTCGACCGACTGGTACACGCGCGCGGCCTGCCCGCTCACGCTGCCCGACGGCAGCAGCGCCGCATTCGCCGCGCCGAGCCCCGCGCGCGCTTGCTCGACACGCGCCGCAGCCTGCGCGAGATCGAGGTTCTGCGCGAGCGCCAGCGTGATGAAGCGCGTCATCTGCGGATCGCCGAAGGCGGCCCACCACGCCGCGAGGTCGGCTTCCGCAGCCGCACGGCGTTGATCGACCGCGCTCTGGCCGTGGAACCGCTGCGGCATCGCGACGTCCGGCCGCACGTAATCGGGGCCGACGGCACACCCGGCCGACAGGATCGCGGCAAGCACCGCGGCAACGATGGGTTTGGGTAGCATGACGGTTTTTAGCACGAACACGGTAGTGACTATAATACCAAATGGTCACTCGTTGTCCATTCCTGTCAGCTGCAGCTCATGAAAAAAAACCTTCCTTCCGACGCCCCCGCGCGCGGGCCGGCCGACCACGACGTGCGGGATCAGATCGTCGTCGCGGCCACCGAGCACTTCAGCCGGTACGGCTATGAAAAGACGACCGTGTCCGACCTGGCGAAGGCGATCGGCTTCTCGAAGGCCTACATTTACAAGTTCTTCGAGTCGAAGCAGGCGATCGGCGAGATGATCTGCGCGAACTGCCTGCGCGAGATCGAGACGGAGGTGCGCGCGGCCGTTGCCGGCGCCGAGCGGCCCACCGAAAAACTGCGGCGGATGTTCAAGGTCTCCACCGAAGCGAGCCTGCGGTTGTTCTTCCGCGACCGCAAGCTGTACGACATCGCCGCGTCGGCCGCCACCGAAAACTGGCAGTCGGTGCAGGCCTACGAGGCGCGCGTGCAGCAATTGCTGCAGGACGTGCTGCAGGAAGGCCGGCAAGGCGGCGAGTTCGAGCGCAAGACGCCGCTGGACGAAGCCGCGACGGCGATCTACCTGGTGATGCGGCCGTACCTGAATCCGCTGCTGCTGCAATACAACCTCGACACGACCGACGCCGCGCCTGCCCAATTGTCGAGCCTCGTGCTGCGCAGCCTCGCCCCCTGAACCGGCCCCGCGTGTGACCATTGACTCATTTGGTCACAAGAACCACAATGAAAGCCCCGATCACTTCGTCAGTGGGTCTTTCATGGTCCGGCGTCGCCCTCTTCTTGTCCTCGCAACCGCGTCCGCACTGCCCGTCGCGCTAGCCGCCTGCAGCGGAAAAGCGCCGTCCGATCCGCGCACCGAAGCGCCGCTCGTGCGTACCGCCGTCGTGCAGGTGTCGGCTCCCGCATCGCGCGCCTTTACCGGCACCGTCGCCGCCCGCGTGCAAAGCGACCTCGGGTTCCGGGTGTCCGGCAAGGTGCTGGCGCGCCTGGTCGACACCGGGCAGACCGTCCGGCGCGGCCAGCCGCTGATGCGGATCGATCCCGTCGACCTGAAACTCGCGGCGCGCGCACGCGACGAGGCCGTGGCCGCCGCACGGGCCCGCGCGCGGCAAACCGCCGAAGACGAAGCGCGCTACCGCGACCTGCGCGGCACCGGCGCGATATCGGCGTCGGCCTACGACCAGGTCAAGGCCGCGGCCGATGCGGCGAGAGCGCAACTGAGCGCCGCCGAGGCCGACGCCGACGTCGCGCGCAACGCGACCGGCTATGCGGAACTCGTCGCGGACGGTGACGGCGTCGTGATGGAAACGCTCGCGGAACCCGGCCAGGTCGTCAGCGCCGGGCAGCCGGTGGTGCGGCTCGCGCACGCCGGCAGCCGCGAGGCCGCAATCCAGCTGCCGGAAACCCTGCGCCCCGCGATCGGATCGGTCGCGCAGGCCGAGCTGTTCGGTAAGCCGGGCGTGAGCGTGCCCGCGGCGCTGCGTCAGTTGTCCGACACCGCGGACGCGCGAACGCGCACGTTTGAAGCGCGCTACGTGCTTCAAGGCGCGCTGGCCGACGCACCGCTCGGCGCGACCGTCACGATCCGCATTCCGGATGACGCGCGCTCGGCGCCGCAACGCGCGATGCAAGTGCCGATCGGCGCGCTGCTGGACGCCGGCAAGGGGCCGGGCGTGTGGGTCGTCGCCGGAGAGCCTCCGAAGGTGGGATGGCGGCCGGTTACGGTCGAGCACGTAGACGACGACAGCGCGCGCGTATCCGGCGCCCTGAAGCAAGGCGAGCGGGTCGTCGCGCTCGGCGCGCAGATGCTGCGCGACGGCGAAGCGGTGCGCGTGTCCGCGCCGGCCGCCACCGTGGCGACGGCCGCGAACGAAGGAGCACGGCCGTGAGCGAACGCCGTTTCAACCTGTCGGCACTCGCCGTGCGCGAGCGCGCGATCACGCTGTTCCTGATCTGCCTGATTTCGCTCGCAGGCCTCGTGTCGTTCTTCAAGCTGGGCCGTGCGGAAGACCCGGCGTTCACGATCAAGGTGATGACGATCGTCAGCGCATGGCCTGGTGCGACCGCGCAGGAAATGCACGATCAGGTCGCGGAAAAGATCGAAAAGCGCATGCAGGAGCTGCGCTGGTACGACCGTACCGAAACGTATACGCGCCCCGGCCTCGCGATCACGACGCTGACGCTGCTCGACAGCACGCCGCCGTCCGAGGTGCAGGAGCAGTTCTATCAGGCGCGCAAGAAGATCGGCGATACGGCGAACGATCTGCCAGCCGGCGTGATCGGGCCGCTGGTCAACGACGAATACGCGGACGTCACGTTCGCGCTGTTCGCGCTGAAGGCTCGCGGCGAGCCGCAACGGCTGCTGGTGCGCGACGCCGAGGCGTTGCGCCAGCGGCTGCTGCACGTGGCCGGCGTGAAGAAGGTCGACATCCTCGGCGAGCAGGCCGAGCGCATCTACGTGCAGTTGTCGCACGAGCGGCTCGCGACGCTCGGCGTCAGCCCGCAGGACGTGTTCGCCGCGCTCAACGGCCAAAACCTGCTGACGGCGGCCGGCTCCGTCGAGACGCGCGGGCCCGAGATCTTCATTCGCGTGGACGGCGCATTCGACAAACTGCAGAAGATCCGCGACACGCCGATCGTGTCGCAGGGCCGCACGCTGAAACTGTCCGACATCGCCACCGTCGAGCGCGGCTACGAGGATCCGTCGACGTTCCTGATCCGCAACAACGGCGAGTCCGCGCTGCTGCTTGGCATCGTGATGCGCGACGGCTGGAACGGCCTCGATCTCGGCCGCGCGCTCGACCGCGAAGTCCGCGCGATCAATGCGGAGCTGCCGCTCGGCATGAGCGTGACCAAGGTCACCGACCAGTCGGTGAACATCAGCTCCGCCGTCGACGAGTTCATGGTCAAGTTCTTCGCCGCGCTGCTCGTCGTCATGCTCGTGAGCTTCGTCAGCATGGGCTGGCGAGTGGGCCTCGTCGTCGCCGCTGCCGTGCCGCTGACGCTCGCCGTGGTGTTCGTCGTGATGGCCGCCACCGGCAAGAACTTCGACCGCATCACGCTCGGCTCGCTGATCCTCGCGCTCGGGCTGCTCGTCGACGACGCGATCATCGCGATCGAAATGATGGTCGTGAAAATGGAGGAAGGCTACGGCCGCGTGGCCGCGTCCGCGTACGCATGGAGCCATACGGCCGCGCCGATGCTGGCCGGCACGCTGGTCACCGCGGTCGGCTTCATGCCGAACGGCTTCGCGCGCTCGACCGCCGGCGAATACACCAGCAACATGTTCTGGATCGTCGGGATCGCGCTGATCGCCTCGTGGGTCGTCGCCGTGGTGTTCACGCCGTACCTCGGCGTGAAGATGCTGCCCGAGTTCGGGAAGATCGAGGGCGGCCACGACGGGATCTACGATACGCCGCGCTACAACCGCTTCCGTCGCGTGCTCGCGCGCGTCATCGCACGCAAATGGCTCGTCGCCGGCTCGGTCGTCGGCCTGTTCGTGCTCGCGGTCCTCGGGATGGCGATCGTCAAGAAGCAGTTCTTTCCGATTTCCGATCGCCCCGAGGTGCTGATCGAAGTGCAGATGCCGTACGGCACGTCGATTTCGCAAACGAGCGCCGCGACGTCGAAGGTCGAAGCATGGCTCGCGAAACAGAAGGAAGCGCGTATCGTGACCGCGTACGTCGGCCAGGGCGCGCCGCGCTTCTATCTGGCGATGGGGCCGGAGTTGCCCGATCCGTCGTTCGCGAAGATCGTGATCCGCACGGACAGTCAGGAGGAGCGCGAAGCGCTGAAGGCGCGGCTGCGGCGTGCGATCGCCGACGGGCTCGCGCCAGAAGCGCGCGTACGCGTCACGCAACTCGTGTTCGGCCCGTATTCGCCGTTCCCGGTGGCGTATCGCGTCACCGGTCCCGATCCCGACACGCTGCGCGGCATCGCGGCCAACGTGCAGCACGTGATGAACGGCAGCCCGATGATGCGCACCGTCAATGCCGACTGGGGCACGCGCGCGCCGACGCTGCACTTCACGCTGCAGCAGGATCGCCTGCAGGCCGTCGGGCTGACGTCCAGCGCGGTTGCCCAGCAATTGCAGTTCCTGTTGACCGGCGTGCCCGTCACCGCGGTGCGCGAGGACATCCGGACCGTGCAGGTGATCGCGCGCTCGGGCGGCAATGCGCGGCTCGACCCGGCGCGGCTCGACGACTTCACGCTCGCCGGCGCGAACGGGCAGCGCATTCCGCTGTCTCAGGTCGGCAAGGTCGACGTGCGGATGGAGGAACCGATCATGCGCTGGCGCGACCGCGTGCCGACCATCACCGTGCGCGGCGACATCGCCGACGGCTTGCAGCCGCCCGACGTCTCGGCCGCGATCACGAAGCAGCTGCAGCCGATCATCGCGCGGTTGCCGAACGGCTACCGGATCGAGGAAGCCGGCTCCGTCGAGGAATCGGGCAAGGCGACGAAGGCGATGCTGCCGCTGTTCCCGATCATGCTGGCGATCACGCTCGTGATCATCATCTTTCAGGTGCGATCGATCTCCGCGATGGTGATGGTGTTCATGACGAGCCCGCTCGGGCTGATTGGCGTGGTGCCGACGCTGATCCTGTTCGGGCAGCCGTTCGGCATCAATGCGCTGGTCGGCCTCATCGCGCTATCGGGGATCCTGATGCGCAACACGCTGATCCTGATCGGGCAGATCCATCAGAACGAACAGGCGGGACTCGATCCATTCCATGCGGTGGTCGAAGCGACCGTGCAGCGTGCGCGCCCGGTGATCCTGACCGCGATGGCGGCCGTGCTCGCGTTCATTCCGCTCACGCATTCGGTGTTCTGGGGCACGCTCGCGTACACACTGATCGGCGGCACGTTCGCGGGGACGATCCTCACGCTCGTGTTCCTGCCGGCGATGTACGCGATCTGGTACAGGATCCGCCCCGGCCATTCCGCCGCCGCGCACCACGGCCGGCATGAACCGGCATCGCCGGCCGAGCCGGCACTGCAGCCCGCGCTGGATGCGCGCGATTGACATCCACGCTCACCGTGTCGAAGCCTGCGCAAGTAATTCCGGCTTGCATGATGCGGTGAACCGCTTCGAAGCGGTTCACCGCGACAGCACCGCCACCGCCTTGATCTCGACGATATAACCGGGCGCGCCGCCGAGCATGTGCGCGCCGACCGCGGTCCACGCCGGCCGCGGGTGCGCATGGAAATAGCGGTCGCGCACCTGCATGAACAGCGGCAGGTCGCGCATGTCGGTATGGAAGGTCGTCAAATCGACGACGTCGTCGAGCGACGCCCCGCCCGCTTCGAGCACGCGCTTCAGGTTTTCGAATGCCTGCACGATTTGCGCTTCCCGGTCCTCGACCAGTTTCATCGCCGCGTCGCGGCCGATCTGGCCGGATACGTACACCGTATCGCCAACCTTGATCGCCGGTGCATAGCCGATTTTTTCGTACACGGCTTCCATGCCGGGCGGAATGATCGCTTCGCGTTGGTGCATGAGTGTCTCCGTGGCCGGTCTTGTCGTGCCGGCCGGTTGTAGTTGGATGATGCCGGCATGCACGCCGCGTTGCGGATTGCGCATGCCGGCGGAAGCACGGCTTCCCGCCACGCGGGCCGCTCAACCCGTATCGCCGCCCGCGACCGGCAGCACCGTGCCGGTGATGTAGCTGGCCTCGTCCGACGCAAGGAACAGGATTGGCGCGATCTGTTCGTCGAGCGTGCCGTAGCGCTTGAAGAACGTCGAATCGGTCACCTGCCGTACCGCTTCGGCCATCCACGCCTGTTCCTGCGCGGTGTCGCCGGCCGCATTGCGCGGCACGCGGCGCGGCGGTGCGGTCGTACCGCCGGGCGCGGTCGCGACCACGCGGATGTTGTGCTCCGCATATTCCATCGCGAGCGCGGCCGTCAGCGCATTCACGCCGCCTTTCGCCGCCGAGTACGGCACGCGGCGAATCCCGCGTGTCGCGTTCGACGACACGTTCACGATGGTGCCGCCGCCTGCCGCGAGCAGGTGCGGCAGCACCGCGTGGCAACTGTAGAGCGTCGGCATCAGCGAACGGCGGATTTCCGCGTCGATCTGTGCGGGCTCGAACTCGGCGAACGGGCGCATCCGGATCGCACCGCCGACGCCGTTGATCAGCACGTCGATCCGGCCGAACGTCGCGACCGCGCACGCCATCGCCGCCCGTGCGCCGTCGTAGGTCTCCAGGTCGGCGACGAAGCCGGCGGTGTTGCCGCCCGGCGCTTCGGCCGCCACGTCGGCGACGAAATCCGCGCGATCGACGAACAGCACGTTGCCGCCTTCGGCTGCGGCGCGCAGCGCGACGCCGCGGCCGATACCTTGCGCCGCGCCGGTGACGACGACGACTTTTCCCGAGAATCGCTGCATGGTCACGCCGCCTTTGCCGTTACGTTCGGCGTGAATTTCTCGTAGTGGAAGCTGTGCGGCTTCACGCCGTGATCGTCGAAATACTGGCGCACCGCATCGACCATCGGCGGCGGGCCGCACAGATAGACGTCCACGTCGCCGTCGTTCAGCGCATCGGCCGGAATGTGCTGCGTGACCCAGCCCTTGCGTGCGTGGTTCGACGCGGAATCGGCGACGACCGTCGCAAAGCTGAAGTTCGGCAGCTTCGCCGCATACGCTTCGATCGAATCGACCAGCACGAGATCGAGATCGCGCGTCACGCCGTAGATCAGGTGCACCTTCTGCTGCGACCCGCTACGCGCGAGCATTTCCAGCATCGACAGGAACGGCGCGAGGCCCGTGCCGCCGGCGAGGAACAGCAGCGGCCGCTCGACGTCGCGCAGGTAAAAGCTGCCGAGCGGCCCGTTCAGTTCGAGCGTGTCGCCAGGTTTCGCGGAAGCGAGCCACGTGCTCATCACACCGCCCGGAATCTTCTTGATCAGGAACCCGATTTTCGCGTCGCCCGGCGCGGACGAGAACGAATACGACCGGTGCTGGCCGCTGCCGGGCACGCCGATGTTCACGTACTGGCCCGGCAGGAACGCCGGTGCGGCCGCGCCGACGTCGAGCTCGAGGACGATCGCCGCATCGTTGTGCGGCTCGACCTTCGTCACGGTCGCGACGAACGCGCTGTGGCCGGTCTTGCACGCGACCGACGACGTCGGCACCGCGATCACGCAGTCGCTTTGCGGCACCATCTGGCACGTGAGCACGAGGCCGCTCTCCTTCTCGTCCTCGGTGAGCGCGTCGTCGATGTAGTCGTCGCCGAGGTCGTAGGCGCCGCTTTCCGCACGGCACTTGCAGGTGCCGCACACGCCGTCGGAGCAATCCATCGGCAGGTTGATCTTCGCGCGGAACGCCGCATCCAGCACTTTTTCGCCGGCCTTGCAGTCGATGAAGCGGGTGACCCCGTCCTCGAAGTTCAGTGCAATTTTGTAGGTGGACATGACCTCGTCTCCCTGTGTTACGTGTCGAAACAATGGGCGTCAGACGTGGTACACGTCGAGCACCTGCCGGATGTAGTCGTTTTTCAGCACGATCTTCTTGTTCGAGATCAGCAGTGCATCGCCCACCTGGCGCAGCGTGACGAACATCGTGCCGAAGAAGTGGTCGGTCACGCGATAGCGGTGGTTCAGCGTGTGGAAGTTGTAGCGCACGTCCACCTCGCCGTCGCGCTCGGCCAGCACCTCGACGTTCGTCACGTTGTGGCTCGTGCGCGGCTCCGGCGTCGATGCGCCGCTGCGCTCGGTCTTGATCCGGAACACGCGATCCTCGAGCCCGCCGCGATCCGCGTAATACATCAGCGAGATCTGGCTGTGCGGATCGTCGGTCGGCCGGTCGTCGTCGTCCCATGCGGGCATCCAGTACGTGACGTCCTCCGTGTAGCAGGTCAGCCACTCGTCCCACTCGCGATCGTCGAGCAGGCGCGCCTCGCGATACAGCGTCGCGCAAATCGTCCGGTAATCGATGTTCATGCCGCCACCTCTCCGCGTTCCTTCTTCAGTGCGTCGCGCATCACGTGCACCCAGTGTTCGTGCTGGCACACGAACAGCCCTTCGTCTTCGCTGCGCTCGCCGGAAATGCGCGGGTTCAGCCCCATCTTCGTCGCGTTCTCGTCCGGACCGTCGATCCACAACGGCGCGCCGCGCGACAGGTCGTTCCACATCGCCGTGATGCCCGCGTAGCCGGCCTGGCATGCGCGGAACTCCTCCAGGTCGTCGGCCGTGCCCATTCCGGTCACGTTGAAGAAGTCCTCGTACTGACGAATCCGCGTGGCGCGGTCGGCTTCGCTCTCGCCCTTCGGTGCGAAGCAGAAGATGCTGACTTCGGTCTTGTCGACCGCGAGCGGCCGCACGACGCGGATCTGCGTGCTGAACTGGTCCATCAGGAACACGTTCGGATACACGCACAGGTTGCGCGTCTGGTTCACGATGAAGTCCGCCCGCACTTCGCCCACGCGCGCCTTGATCTCGTCGCGATGCCGGTACACCGGCCGCACTTCCGGGTTCATCGTCTTGGTCCACAGCAGGATGTGGCCGTTGTCGAAGCCGTACACGCCCGCGACCGACTTGCTCCAGCTGTTCGCATCGACGGCCTTCGTGCCGTCTTCCTTGCGGCGGCCCATCGTCGCCGCGTAGTTCCAGTGCACGGTGCTCACGTGATAGCCGTCGCAGCCGTTCTCCATCTGCATCTTCCAGTTGCCTTCGTAGATGTAGGAGGAGTTGCCGCGCAGCACTTCGAGACCGTTCGGCGCCTGGTCGACGATCTGGTCGATGATCACGCGCGCCTCGCCGAGGTAGTCTTCCAGCGGCAACACGTCGTCGCTGAGGCTGCCGAACAGGAAGCCGCGATAGCTCTGGAAGCGCGCGACTTTTTTCAGGTCGTGCGAGCCGTGCGTGTTGAACTGCACCGGATACTCGGTCGTCTTCTCGTCCTTCACCTTCAGCAGCTTGCCGGTGTTCGAGAAGGTCCAGCCGTGGAACGGGCACGTGAAGCTGCCCTTGTTGCCGTGCTTGCGGCGGCACAGCATCGCGCCCTTGTGCGCGCATGCATTGATCACCGCGTGCAGCTCGCCGGTCTTGTCGCGCGTGATGACGATCGGCTGACGGCCGATCCACGTCGTGTAGTAATCGTTGTTGTTCGGGATCTGGCTCTCGTGCGCGAGGTACACCCAGTTTCGCTCGAAGATGTGCTTCATCTCGAGTTCGTACAGCGCCTCGTTCGTGAAGATGTCGCGGCGGCAGCGGAAGATGCCGGCCTCCTTGTCGTCCTGCACGGCGGTCGCGAGCAGCTGGTCCAGTTCGGTGGTGGGGTCGATCGTGGTGGACATGGTGGTTCCTCCTGCGCGCGCGACGGGTCCTGCAAGCGCGCTCGCATCGGTATCGATTGAATCTCGGGGCCGGCAGCAGCGGCGCACGCGCGCCGCCGCGCCGTCGGGTGCGTTATGCCGCGGCCGAAGCGCGCAGGCGTTCGACGATCTGGTTGTCCTTGCCGCCGACGCGCGGCGTCAGCACGAAGTCGAACTCGATGTCCTGATACGCGTCCGCCTTCATCCCGAGCGCGGTGCCGCCGGTCTTTTCGGTCACGGGCGGGATCAGCTCCTCGCGCGTCGCATACGCGAAGTCGTCCCAGATCAGCGGGTCGCCGTCGATGTTGAACTGCGTCGTCAACTTGCGGTGGTCGTCGCTCGTCACGAAGAAGTGCACGTGCGCCGGACGGTTGCCGTGGCGGCCGAGGCGGTCGAGCAGTTGCTGCGTCGCGCCCTGCGGCGGGCAGCCGTAGCCGACCGGCATCAGCGTGCGGAATTCGTACTTGCCGTCCGCGCCCGTGCGTACCGCGCCGCGCAGGTTGAAATCGCTCTGCTTGCCGGTCGGATCGAAGTGCGAATAGAAGCCGTGCGAATTCGCGTGCCAGCATTCGACCAGCGCGCCGGCCACCGGCTTGCCGTCGAGATCCTTCACCGTGCCGTGAATCACCAGCGGGCCCGCGCCTTCGTCCGCATCGACGTCGATCTTCGAGACGCCATCGCGCACCGGCGCACCGGCAACGTACAGCGGTCCTTCGATCGTGCGCGGCGTGCCGCCGTCGAGGCCAAGCGCCTCGTCCTCGGCGTCCATCCGGATGTCGAGATACTTCTCGAGGCCGAGGCCAGCCGCGAGCAGCGCGGCTTCGCCGTCCTGGCCGAGCTTGTTCAGGTAGTTCACGCCGGCCCACACTTCGTCGGGCGTGATGTCGAGGTCGTCGATCGCCTTGAACAGGTCGCCGAGCAGCCGCAGCACGATTTGCTGCGTGCGCGCATCGCCGTTCGCGCCTTTCGCGTCCGCGTTGGATGCGGCCTTCAGCAGATCCTGCACTTCCTTCGTTTCGAAAACTTTGACGCTCATGATGGTGTCTCCACGTGTATTTGGGGGAATGGCGACCGGGGCGTGCTCGCTGCCGATGCAGCGGCGCCGCCGCGGCTCAAACGTCGCCGTCGTGTACCGACGACGGGTGGCGACACAACGGCGTCACCGAAATCTTCATGTACGGAAACAGCGGCAGGCCGGTCAGTATCTCGTGCAGTTCGGCGTTGCCCGACACGTCGAACACACTGTAGTTCGCGTATTCGCCTGCGATGCGCCAGATGTGGCGCCACTTGCCGGTGCGCTGCAGATCCTGCGAATACGCCTTCTCGCGGGCTTTGATCTCGTCGGCCACCGCGGCGGGCAAGTCGGCCGGGATGTTGACGTCCATGCGTACGTGGAAAAGCATCGTGATGTCCTGATACGTCGTTCAGTTGGGGCGGCGCCGCTCGCTTCAGCGGGACACTTTCGTCAGCCCGTCTCGGGTGAAGCGTGCGACCTTTGCTTCGTCGAGTTCGATGCCGAGGCCCGGGCCGTTCGGCACGGTCAGCTCGAAATCGCTGTAGTCGAGCGGGGTCGCGAGAATCTCTTCGGTAATCAGCAGCGGCCCGAACAGTTCGGTGCCCCACTGCAGGTTCGCGAAGCTCGCAAACAGGTGCGCGGAGGCGACCGTGCTGAACGCGCCTTCGAGCATCGTGCCGCCGTACAGCTCGATGCCGGCCGCATCCGCGATCGCCGCGACGCGCTGCGCGGCGAACAGGCCGCCGCTCTGCTCGATCTTGATCGCGAACACGTCGGCGCCGTGGTGCTTCGCGATTTCGAACGCGCTGTCGGGGCCTTGCAGAATTTCGTCGGCCATCAGGGCGACCGGGAAGCGGCGCATCAGCCGCGCCAGCGCGGCCGCCGACGCCACCGGCTGCTCGACCAGTTCGCAACCGGCATCGGCGAGCGCCGGAATCGCGCGCGCAGCCTGCGTTTCGGTCCATGCCATGTTCACGTCGACGCGCACCGACGCGCGCTCGCCCACGGCCCGCTTGATCTCGGCCACGTGCCGGATGTCCGCGTCAAGCGCCTTCGCGCCGATCTTCAGCTTGAACACGTTGTGGCGGCGCAGGTCGAGCATTCGTTCGGCTTCGGCGATATCGGTTGCCGTGTTGCCCGATGCGAGCGTCCATGCGACCGGCAGCCGATCGCGGCGGCGGCCGCCCAGCAGTTCGCTGACCGGCACGCCGAGACGCTTGCCGTGCGCGTCGAGCAGCGCGGTTTCGAGTGCGCTCTTCGCAAAGTGATTGACCTTCGCGAGCTTGCCGAGGAACGCCATCAGCGTCTGGATGCGCGTCGCGTCGTGGCCGATGATCGCCGGTGCGAGGTATGCATCGATCGCGAGCTTCATCGCTTCGGGACTTTCCGGGCCGTAGGCCATCCCGGCGATCGTCGTGCCTTCGCCGATACCCGTCACGCCATCGCTGCACGTCACCTTCACGAGCATCAGCGTCTGGCCGTGCATCGTGGCAACCGACAGCTTGTGCGGACGGATCGTCGGCAGGTCGACGAGGCGGGTTTCAATGCGTTCGATGGTGATCGGGGACATGGGGTTCGCTGCGTGTCGGGAGTTCATGGAACGGATTTATACGCGGCGGGGAAATGGAGCGTCCAATACTTTTGGTTTCGTTTTTTGATACCTGCTGGGTATTGAAACGTGGGCTAACTGCGGAAATATTGCGGTGCGCCATACCTTTTTTGGTTAGACATGTGCGCCGGGAGGCTTGATGGAGCGCGGTCGCGGAGGTTCGGCGCGGTGCATGGACGCTGCTGCGACGCGGCTGCGTCCGCGAGCGGAAACCTGGGTTGATGTCCGTGCTTCGACGAGTCGAATCAGGGTTTTCCTTAAGGGGAAACGGTGGTGGGCGGCGGCTCGGCTTTCCGCTTCGGCTCGGCAGAATGATCGCGACGCACCCTGCATGCGGAGACGGCCGTTCGGGGCTCCTTGACGACGCCCCACAACGCACAGGCTGCAGCGAGCCGCGCAAAATCGCTCGAAGTTCACCGCTGGGGCCAGTTGCCAGAGCTCATCACCTGCGGGTGTCGGTCATCGCCGCGCGTTGGACGCCGGTCGCCAGATTGGCGAGAATCCGGCAATTCGCGCAGGCTCGCTGCACGTGGAGGCGATGGTGTCCATCGGCGTAAACGGAACGGAAGGCTACGACACAGATGCCAAGTCGCTCATCGCGCGTTGGCAGGACGTCTCATTCGAAATGAAACACAAAGCGGTTATCCATCTCCTTCCCGTCTGTCCGTCCGACGTGCTCGACGTGGGCGCCGGCATCGGAACCGACGCAGCCGCGCTGGCAGCGATGGGGCATACCGTTGTGGCAGTAGAACCGGTGGACGCGTTGCGCCGTGCAGGAATGGAGCTGCACTCGTCTTTGCGGATCGAATGGGTGGACGACAGTCTGCCGCATCTCGCGTATTTGCGTTCCCGGCAGAGAACATTCGGCTTGATCATCCTTTCCGCCGTCTGGATGCATCTGGACGAACGCGAACGTAGCGAGGCGATGTCGACTGTCGATTCCTTGCTACGGGACGACGGCATGATCGTAATGTCCCTGCGCCACGGCCCTGTCCCCGACGGTCGCCGAATGTTTGACGTTTCAGCGGCAGAAACCGTGCGGTTGGCGAGGAACCATCACTACAGAACCGTGCTGAATATCGAAACCGAATCGGTCCAACACGCAAATCGGCGACGCGGCGTGACGTGGAGCTGGCTCGCCTTTGTCAAGGCGAGCGGCGGCGGCAACGCCGGTCGATCGGGTCGGTCCGACAGCGGATAGCATCGCATGCAACTGGAGCGACCGATATCCCTCTGAACCGTTGACGCTGCAATGTGGCTATCGTGCGAAAAGGTCCGAATCCGGAAGATACCGCTGATCGGGGCGATATCTCACAGCCGGTTCGTTCGACGCAAAGCGTCATTGCACCTCGGCGATCAGTTCTATCTCGACGCAAGCACCAAGCGGAATCTGCGCCACGCCGAACGCGGAACGTGCATGCTTGCCGCGTGCGCCAAATACTTGAGCGAGCAGATCCGATGCGCCATTCGTCACCAGATGCTGGTCCGTGAAATCCTGTGTCGAATTCACAATGCTCGTCACCTTGACGATTCGCGTCACACGATTGAGGTCGCCCGCTTGCGCATGCAACGTAGCGAGCAGGTCGATCGCCGTTGCTCGCGCCGCTGCCTTGCCGTCATCCGCCGAAAGATTGTCGCCCAGCTTGCCGACCCACACCTTGCCGTCCTTTTTGGCGATATGCCCGGACAAATGGATCGTATTTCCGGTCTGCACGCTCATGACGTAAGCGGCGGCCGGTGCGCTGACTGCGGGCAATTCAATGCCGAGTTCTTTCAGGGTGTCATATACATTCGCTTGAGACATTTCGTGTCCTGATGGGTTAAAGCGGTGTCGCATTCCTGATTGGCGCGCCGTCGGGGTGATGCGCCGCGGGTCACATGCGCGCTACGCCGATCACGGCATTGGCAACAAGCACGGTCAGGCTCGGTTCCATTGCGCCGATACCGACTGCCGTGGTCCGCACGAAGCGGCGCGGGGCGTTGATCTGATCTGCCATGAGAACGCTCCTCGTGGTGGATTTCACCCGTTCGCGCGTGAGCCTGAATCGCGGCGGTATCCATGCGAAGTTCGCGTGGTCGAGCGTGTCGTCATGCGACGACCGGGCGAATCTCGTTGAAGGAAGGCCCTTTCGGACGTACGCGGATGTGCGGATCAAGACGCTGCCACGGCAGATCGGCCGGGTCCGCCGCCATCGGTCCGGGCGCCTTCGCAACGAGAATGGTCTCCGCGATAGCCTGAAAATCCGCACGAAAATGGACCGAGCTTTTATTGACCAGAATCTTCATCTGCTCGGGTTGGATGCCCGCAACGCGATAGAGATTGCGATCGAAAATCTGCATCTTGACGCTGCTGACAGCGATTCGCACGCCGTCGATACGCAGGCAAGCAACCGGTCCGAGTTCGCCCGTCATGCCGTTCAGCATCGGACCGTCGAAGCGGAAACGACCGTCGGACACATGGTCCACCTCGAACATGCCATTCAGCGGCTCATCGCCGGGCACGCCCGAACGGCCCCCCAGCGCAAGCTCGATGCGCGCGCCGACACCGGCGCGATGCGCGGCGGCGGCTGCGTCTGCATCCCAGATCACACCGACCGCGGCATCGGTCGCACCATTGCGCAGCAGCGCGCGCACCATGCCCATCGTATTCGAGTCGCCGCCCACGCCGGGGTTATCCTGCGTGTCGGCGATGATGACCGGCTTGTCGGCGTTTCGGCCGATCCGCATGGCTTCGACAACCGCTTCGTCCGGGGTAAGGAACGGCACTTCCCATGAAGATTCTTCCGCGAGCATTCTGGCGTACAGCGAGTCGATCGCCTTCGTGAGCACGTCATTGTCGAATCCGTAACCCCAGATCACCGGACCGCACTCGGGGAAGTCCGCAGCCGGAAAACCCGGTGCAAACGACAGCGACACGCCCGTATCGCGCTCGAGCGATGCCAGCGCGGTGTACATGTCGCGGGCGGGCGCGATCAGCGTGCACATGCCGTTCACCGGAATCAGAAATGGAACGCGCCGGACGACTCGCGTGAATTTGCGCTTCTCCGCGATCAGCCTGTCGAGCAGATGCGCCGCTCGCTCGCCCGTTTCGGCCATGTCGACGTGCGGGTACGTCCGGTACGCAACCATCGCATCCGCGTGCTTCAACATGCGCTCGGTCACGTTTGCATGCAGATCGAGCGACACCACGAGCGGCATGCTGTCGCCGACCAGCGCACGCACGCGCTCGAGCAGCTCGCCTTCGCCGTCGTCGGTGTGCTCCGCGACCATCGCCCCGTGCAGGTCCAGATAGATGGCGTCGAAGCCGCCCGCTTCGACAGCGCCGGTGATCTCGCCGGCAATGCGCTCGAATGCGTCCACAGTCACATGCGCCGACGCGCTCGCGCCCGCCCAGATCACTGGAATCAGCTCGTGTCCTTGCGCCTGCGTTACGTTGATGAAGCCGCCGATCGGGACGTTCACGTCGCGCAGATTCAGCACGTCGACGCCGCGCGCCAGCGGCGGAAATCCTTCGCCTTGAACAAAGCTCTGGAACGACGCCTTGGTCGGCGCGAACGTGTTGGTCTCATGCTGAAAGCCTGCAATCAGGATCTTCATTGCCATTCATCCTTCTGTTCGATATGGAAAGGACGTGGCCTTTCCAAAGTCATGACTCGCTGCCCTGGGGAAACACTCAGCCGGCGGACGCTGCATGGCGGCACTGTTGAATCGTCAATGGATGCCGCGCTTGTTCGTGACAACCACGACCGATGCAATCGCAGCCATCCCCGCCATGACGAGCAAACCGGCGTGCATGCTGCCCGTGGCGGCCTTGGTCCAGCCGATGACGGCCGGTCCCCAGAAACCGCCGGACAACCCGATCGTATTGATGAGCGCGATGCCGCCCGCCGCGGCCGGCCCTTTGATGTACTCGGACGGAATGGCCCAGAAAACCGTGTACGCCATCCACATCATTGCCGTGGCGAGCGTGAGCGTAGCGAGCGTCAGGACCAGATTGCCGTCGGTGAAAACGGTCGACGCGAGAAGCAACGCGCCGACGAGCGCGGGCACCGCGCAGTGATAGCGCCGCTCGCCGACGCGATCCGAACGGCGGCCGGCGAAGTACATGCCGAACGCGGCCGCCGCATACGGGATCGCGACGTACCAGCCGAGCCGCGTCATGTCCGCTACACCGTGGTCTTTCAGCAAGGCCGGCAGCCAGAAGCTGATCGCATAGATCGGAAAGATGATGCAGAAGTACGCGAGTGCGAGAACGTAGACGCGCGGGTTCTTCGCCACGGCCCGGAACGAATGGTCGCGCGTGGCGGGTGCGCCGACCTCGCTTTCGAGCAGGCGTTGCTCGTCGGCGGAAAGCCACTTCGCTTCGGAGGGTCGGTCCGACAATACGAACAGCGTCAGCACGCCGAGCACGATGCACGGCAGGCCTTCGACCAGAAACATCCACTGCCATCCGGCCAGTCCGCCGACACCTGACGACGTCGACATCAGCCACGCGGACAACGGCCCGCCGACAATGCCGCCAATCGGCCCAGCGACGAACACGATGGCAATCGCGCGCGCCATGCGCGCGGGACCGTACCAGCGCGACAGGTAATAGATCATGCCAGGCGCGAATCCGGCTTCGAAGACGCCCAGCAGGAAGCGCATCGCGTAGAACATCGGCACGTTCCGCACGAAGAGCATGCACGCGGACGTGATGCCCCACAGTACGAGGATGCGGCTGAAGGTCTTGCGTGCACCGACTTTCGGCAACATCAGGTTGCTCGGAATCTCGAACAGCACGTAGCCGAGAAAGAAGATGCCCGCGCCCACGCCATAAGCGGCATCGGAGAATCCGAGGTCGCTTTGCATCTGAAGTTTGGCAAACCCGACGTTCACGCGATCGAGATACGCGAACATGTAGCAGGTGACGAGAAACGGCAAAAGCCGCCAGTTGAGCTTGCTGTAGAGAGACGAAACGGCGTCTTCGGCTCTCAAGGTCTGGATCGCTGACATAGGTGTCTCCGTTGTCCCCGTGTTCGTCCGGCTCATCGGGTAGGAGCATCGTGTCGCGAAGCAGACCTGCCAGCAAGAGCAACTATACTTACAGATCGTTGCTCTACGAGCAACGCAGCAATTCGGAGGCTTCCAATGCGCGAAATCAACCAGACACGGCTGCGTTACTTCCACGAAGTGCTGGTTCACGGCACGATTCGGGGCGCGGCGGACCACCTCAACACATCGCCGTCCGTGATCACGCGGCAGATCAGGCTGCTCGAAGACGAACTGGGCGCCACGCTTTTCGAACGCGAGGCGCGCGGCGTGAGGCCGACCGAGGCGGCGGCGCATCTGCTGGAATTCTGGCGCGGGTATCGATCACAGCAGGAAAAGTTCGAGGACCAGCTGCAGGCGCTGAAAGGCCTTCAGCAAGGGCATATTCAGCTGGCGGTCAGCGAAGGGTATGTCGACACGCTGGTTGACGACGTGCTGGCACCGTTCTGCACGCAGTATCCGAAGCTGGAAGTCGGCGTGGAGATGCTGCCCGTCGACGATGTATTGAACGAAGTCGCGGAAAGTCGCGCGCATATCGGGCTGGCGTACAACCCGCCGCCGCATCCGCGTATCGAATATCGTGCGAGTTCGGCGCAACCCGTTGTGCTGCTCGTTCGCCGAGATCATCCACTGGCGACCCGCGGTGGGCCGGCGAATGTCGAGGATCTGCTCACCTGGCCGCTCGCGCTGATGCCTGCGACGTTCGGCATCGGCCATGTCGTCAAGATGCTGGAATTCGCCGAGAACATCAAAATCAGGCCGACGTTGACCACGAATTCGCTGGCCGCGCTAAAGCGCTTTGTTTCAACCGGGCATTTCGCGACGCTGATCGGGGAATTCGCCGCCTATCGCGAGATCGCGGCCGGCGACCTGTGTATTGTGCCGATCGCGCATCCGCTGTTTCAGGACACGAAAGCGCGATTGCTCGTTAAATCCGGGCGGCCGCTGGCGACCGGCCCTCAGGAACTGCTCGAGTGGATCCTGAGGCGGATGCCGATGTTCGACAACCAAAGCTGACGCGGCACCAGATCGACATACGTGCCGGCACTTCGATGCGCAGCGCGTTGACCCGGCGGTAATCGTCCGGGACCAGCGCCGCGATCATCGGGCCGATGTCGTCGGGGCGCCGACGCTGCGAGGCACGGTCACGTCCGCCAAAATGCGCCAGATTTCTGTACGGTTTCCGCCCCCGCACCGCAACCGCGCCCCGCTTGCGCGCGCCGTCACGGTGCGAAACGAGCCGGCGCATCCGCTTTTCCACCGCGGCTTCCCGTGCGGGCTTACGCCACCGCCCTTCGCTCATGCAGCCGCAGCGCGGCCCACGCGATCCCCGCCGACACGATGCCGACCACGCCGCCGAACGTACCGATCCACGACAGCCCGAAGTCATCGGCGATATGGTTGCCGAGCAGCGCGCCGGCCCCGATGCCGACGTTGTACAGCCCGGAAAAGATCGACACCGCGAGATCGGTCGCGTCCGGCGCGAGCTTCAGCACCCACGCCTGCATCGCCAGACCGAAACATACGATCGCGCCGCCCCACACGAGCGTATGAACGGACAGCGTGACGATGTTCAGCGCGCACGGGAACAGGATCAGCAAGCACGCCGACAACGCGACGATCGACGCGAGCAGGAAATCGGCCGGCCGCTCCGGAAACACGCGATTGAAGCAGACCGCTGCCGGCATTCCGGCGACGCCGAACAGGATCAGCACGTAGGTAATCCGGCTGCCGCTCGCGTGATTGACGTTCTGCACGAACGGTTCGATATACGTGTACGACGTGAAATGCGCGGATACGACGAGCACGGTGATCGCGTACAGCGCGACGAGCGCCGGCTTCCTGAGAAACATCCCGATGCTCGCGAGCGAGCCGGCGCCCTGGCTCGGCAGCACGGGCAACGTCGCGCGCAGCATCAGCAGCGCGACGGCCGCCGCCGCGCCGATCACGAGGAACGTGGTGCGCCAGCCGAGCGCCTCGCCGATCACGCGGCCGAGCGGAATGCCGGCGACCATCGCGATCGCCGAGCCCATCGCAAGCAGGCTGAGCGCGCGGCTTTTGCGCTCGCTCGGCGCGAGCCGCACGGCCAGCGGCACGGAAATCGACCAGAACACCGCATGCGCGCACGCGATGCCGAGCCGGCCGATCATCAGCACCGAGAAATTCCATGCGACGCCGGTCACGACGTGGCTGCCGATGAACACCAGCAGCGCGACGCTC
This sequence comes from Burkholderia latens, assembly GCF_001718795.1. NCBI lineage: Bacteria > Pseudomonadati > Pseudomonadota > Betaproteobacteria > Burkholderiales > Burkholderiaceae > Burkholderia > Burkholderia latens. The sequence goes on from NZ_CP013437.1 coordinate 171,945, forward strand.
AACAGCTTGCGCCGCTCGACGTGACGCGTGAAGAACGTCAGCGGCAGCGACACGACGGCGACGGCCCACGCATAGATGGTCAGCATCAGGCCGACGGCGGTCGGCTGCATCCGCAGGCTGTCGCCGATCGCGCTCAGCAGCGCGACGGGCACGAATTCGGTGGTATTGAAGATGAAGGCGGTGAGGGCCAGGGCCAGAACGCCCCACCATGATTGTTCGGAACTGACGGCGTCGGGGGTTGCCATACTGGGATTCGACGGAGGTTGGGCGCGCGCGGGCCGCCCGCCCGGCGCATCGGCGCGATTGTACCAGCGGCGTTCGACACGCTGCCGCCGGGCGCGGCGCACGCGGCCCGGGACATGGCCGTGACACGGCCGCGCGCCGATAATGTGACGACTCGGTTTTTGCCGACGATTTGCCCGGACGTGATCGGGCCAGGAGAGCTACATGCGCATTGAAACGTCATTTCTGTTCGATCTCGACGGCACGCTCGTCGACAGCGTCTATCAGCACGTACTCGCGTGGAAGGAAGCGCTCGACGCGGAAGGCATCGAGCTGTCGGTATGGCGCATCCACCGCAAGATCGGGATGAGCGGCGGTCTGTTCCTGAACCAGCTGCTGCGGGAGACGGCCGGCGACATCGATGCCGAGCGCGTCGAACGGCTCGCGCGGCTGCATGCGCAAGCGTACCAGCGACTGCGCGCGCAAGTCCGGCCGTTGCCGGGCGCGCGCGAGTTGCTGGCCGCGTTGTCGAATGCGGGCATTCGCTGGGCAATCGCGACGAGCGGACGGATGGAAACGGCGGCGATCAATCTCGAAGCGCTCGGCGTCGATCCGGCGAAGAACGTCATCGTCACGCGCGACCAGGTGAAGTACGCGAAGCCGGATCCCGATCTGTTCCTGACCGCCGCGGCAAAGCTGAACGTGCCGATCGAGCATACGGTGGTCGTCGGCGACAGCATCTGGGACATGCTCGCCGCGAGCCGCTGCCGCGCGCTCGGCGTGGGATTGCTGTCGGGCGGCTACGGCAGCGACGAGCTGGAACGCGCGGGCGCGCTGCGCGTGTATGACGATCCGGCGGATCTGCTGTGGCACCTCGATGAAGTTGCGGCGCGGCCGTGACGCCTAAACCGTCCGCCTGACCAGCATCGTCCGGATCTCCGAAATCGCCTTCGCCGGATTCAGTCCCTTCGGGCACACGTCGACGCAGTTCATGATCGTCCGGCAGCGAAACAACCGATATGGATCCTCGAGGTTGTCGAGCCGCTCGGCGGTCGCCTGATCGCGCGAGTCCGCGATGAAGCGGTACGCCTGCAACAACCCGGCCGGCCCGACGAACTTGTCCGGGTTCCACCAGTAACTCGGGCACTGCGTCGAGCAGCACGCGCACAGGATGCATTCGTAGAGTCCGTCGAGCTGGTCGCGCTCTTCCGGCGACTGCAGCCGTTCGCGCTCGGGCGGCGTCGAATCGTTGATCAGGTACGGGCGAATCGAGTGGTACTGGTTGAAGAAGTCGGTCATGTCGACGATCAGGTCGCGCACGACCGGCAACCCCGGCAGCGGCCTCAGCACGATCTCGCGCGGCAGCGTCTTCATGTTGGTGAGGCACGCGAGCCCGTTCTTGCCGTTGATGTTCATCGCGTCGGAACCGCAGATCCCCTCGCGGCACGAACGCCGGTACGACAGCGTCTCGTCCTCGCGCTTCAGGCGGCCGAGCACGTCGAGCAACATCCGGTCGTCGGGACCGACGTCGACCGCATAGCGCTGCATGCGCGGTTCGGCATCGCGATCGGGGTCATAGCGGTAGATCTGGATCGTGCGGGGATCGTTCATCTTGTCCTCCCGGCGCGGTGCCGGCATGGGGTCGCTGGATTTGTCGCCCCCGCGCAAGCGCCGTGCCGGGCGGCCCCGCGTCAGTCGTCGTCGACGCGCTTGTCCACCAGATAGCGGCCGCGCTCCACACCCGCGCGCAGTGCCTCGTCCTCCGTCATCCATTCGGGATTCGTCGACTCCGGCACGTACAACTCGATGCGCGCGCCATCGACGTACACCTGCACCTCATCCGCCCATGCGCCGCGTTCGTTACGCCGCGCCCATACACGAATCTCGTGGCCGCGATACGGGTCGCGGACTTGTGCGTCCGGTTGATGCTGCATGCTGGCCCCCTGTGCTTATCTGCGTTCCCATGAAAAAAATGCGCGCCGCATGACCGGTGCGCACGCCGCCGGCCCCACGCGCACGCGCCGTGCCCGCTGCCGCTTCCTCCGGCACGCGCCTTGCGTCCCCATTCATCGAACCGCTCCGGTCCGCCACATAAAAGGGAGGGCACGATGATCGCCCATATCGAACTACTCGGACGCCTGCTGCTCGCCGCGCTGCTCGGCAGCGTGGTCGGGCTCGAACGCGAACGGCTGAACTGGGCCGCCGGACTGCGCACGCACATGCTGGTATGCGTGGGCTCCGCACTCGTGATGCTTGTGTCGATCTTCGGTTTCGAGGACGTGCACGGCCAGAGCGGCGTGGTGCTGGACCCGTCGCGGGTTGCCGCGCAGGTCGTGTCGGGCATCGGCTTTCTCGGCGCGGGCTCGATCCTGCTGCGCGGCGAGGTCGTGCGCGGACTGACGACGGCGGCGAGCCTGTGGGCGGTGGCCGGCATTGGACTTGCGGCGGGCGGCGGCATGTACGTCGCGTCGATTGGCGCGACGGTGATCGTGCTCGCGATCCTCGCCGGCGTGAAGCCGCTCGAGCGGCGCTTCATCGCGCAACGGCAGCAGCGCACGCTGCGGCTCGTCGTCGAGCGCGGCGGCCTCACGCTCGGCACGCTGCACGACGCGCTCGGCACCGGCCGCGTGCGCGTGAAGCGCTTCATCGTCCAGCAGTCGGATGACGATCCGGACACCGACGACATCTCGGTTTCGTTCTCGCGCACGAGTGGCGCGGAATTTGCGGCGATCTGCCGAACGCTGCAAGGCATCGCCGGCGTGCGCACCTGTTGCCCCGACACCTCGTCAAGGAGTTTCGCGTGACCCAGACGGATCTGCTCTCGTATCTCGTGACGAGCCAGCTCGCCGCGCGCATGCGCGGCGGCGCATGGCTCACCGTCAGCCAGCTTGTCGGCGCGCTGCGCGCGTGGCTCGCCTGCCATCACGCCGAATGCGACTGGCTCGACCGGATCCGGATCGCGCACGCGTCCGCGCTGATCGCGGAGGGCATCTACGAGGTCGCGTCCCGGTACGGCGATCCGGACAGCGGCGAGCGCATCCGGATCGATCTCGATGCGCCGGAACTGCAGGCACTGCGCGCGCGCTGCGACGTGCTGCTGCAACGTATCGAAGGCGACCGCGACGTCGACGCGCGATGAGCATGCCGGACCGTACTCCGTCCGCCGCGCTCGCGACGGCGGCCCGCGACGACACCGCCGCCGACGCCTCGCGTGCGGCTGCGCCGCTGCGCCACGGGCTGCTCGAGCGCGGCCGCAATTGCGACACGATCCGCCACGCAGACCGCTTCACGATGCTGGTCGACGGCAACGCGTATTTCTCGACGCTGCGCGCGGCGCTGCTGCGCGCGCGCCACACGGTGTTCATCGTCGGCTGGGACGTCGACAGCCGGATGCATCTGTCGCCGGGCGGCGCCGGCGACGGCCTGCCCGACACGCTTGCCGCGTTTCTGCACGCGCTCGCGGTCGCGCGGCACAACCTGCGCATCTACGTGCTCGCGTGGGACTTCGCAATGATCTACGCACTCGAGCGCGACTGGCCGCCGGTCTATCGCGCCGCGTGGCGCGCGCACCGCGGCATCCGCTTCCGCCTCGACGACACGCATCCGCGCGGCGCGTCGCATCATCAGAAGCTCGTCGTGATCGACGACCGGCTCGCGTTCGTCGGCGGGCTCGATCTCACGCGCGCACGCTGGGACACGCCTGCGCACGCCGCCGACGATCCGCGCCGCCGCGACGCGGCCGGAATGCCATACGGCCCGTTTCACGACGTGCAGGCGATGTTCGACGGCGACGCGGCCGCGGCAATCGGCGAGCAGGCGCGCGTGCGCTGGTTCAATGCGTGCGGGCGTCCGATCGCGATCCGGGCGCGGCGGCATCTCGATCGCGAGGACGATGTCGACCCATGGCCGCCCGACACGCCGGTCGACGTGCACGACGTGCGGGTCGGCATCGCGTACACGGCGCCGCACCACCGCGGCCGCGAACCGGTGCTGCAGGTGCGCGCGCTCGTCGAGGACGCGATCCGCGCCGCGCGTCGTCATCTGTACATCGAGAACCAGTACTTCACGGCGGCGGTGGTGCGCGACGCGCTGTCCGCGCGGCTCGCCGATCCGCACGGACCCGACGTGACGGTCGTCGCGCCGCGCGTGCAAAGCGGCTGGCTGCAGGAAGCGACGATGGGCGTGCTGCGCGCACGGCTGCACGACACGCTGAAGGCCGCGGACCGCTTCGATCGTTACCGGCTGCTGTATCCGCACGTCGACGGCCTCGGCGACGGATGCGTGAACGTGCACAGCAAGATCGCGATCGTCGACGACGAATGCATCGTGATCGGCAGCGCGAACCTGAACAACCGGTCGATGGTGCTCGACACCGAATGCTGCATCGCGCTCGCCGCGGCCGGCGACGCGCGCATCCGCGCGGCGATCGCCGGGATGCGCGACCGGTTGCTCGCCGAGCATCTCGATACGGCGCCGGACGCCGTCGCCGCGGCGCTCGCGCACGCCGGGCGGCCGAACGCCGCGCTCGACCGGCTGCGCGCGAAATCCGGCCGCACGCTGCGCACGCTCGAGCCGACAGTGACGCCGCAGCTCGACGCGCTGGTGCCGGTCAGCGCACGGCTCGACCCGGAGCAGCCGATCGAACCCGACCGCTTCGTGCGCGAGTTCGTGCCGCAGGAGCAGCACCGCTCGCTGACCGCGCGCTTCTTCGTGCTGGGCGCGGCCGTGCTGCTCGTCGCCGCGCTCGCGCTCGCATGGCGTTTCTCGCCGCTCGGCAAGGCGCTGAACGTCGCGTCGCTGGCGCGCGCGGCCGCGCACGCCGCGCAACTGCCGGGCGCGCCCGCGCTGCTGCTCGCCGGCTATGTGGTGGCGGCGACGCTGTCGGTGCCGATCACGCTGCTGATCACCGTGACGGGGCTCGTGTTCGGCGCATGGCCGGGGCTCGCGTATGCGGCCGTCGGCACGATGGTGGCGGCGGCCACGACCTACTGGGTCGGCCGCTGGCTCGGCCGCGACGCGGTGCGCCGGCTCGCCGGCGGGCGCGCGAACCGGCTCAGCGAACACATCGGGCGGCGCGGCGTGGTCGCGATGGCCGTGCTGCGGCTGCTGCCGATCGCACCGTTCACGATCGTGAACCTGGTCGCCGGCGCGTCGCACATCGGCCTGCGCGACTACCTGATCGGCACCGCGCTCGGGATGCTGCCCGGCATCGTGCTGACGGTCACGTTCGCGCACCAGTTGACCGCCGCGTTCAGCCATCCGGGCCCCGGCGCATTCGCGTGGCTCGCCGCGATCGGTGCGGTGCTGGTGGGCGTATCGGTGCTGCTCGTGAGGATGTTGCGACGATGGCGCTGAGCCGGCAGCCGGCCCCGCCGCCGGACATCGTGACTGCGGACGGCCCGCCGGCCGCCGCACCGGGCGGCCGCGACCTGCGGATCGCGACGTACAACATCCACGGCGGCTACGGCGCGTGGCCGGCACGCGCGGTGGACCGGATCGCGGCGGTGATCGACGAGCTCGACGCGGACGTGATCGCGCTGCAGGAAGTGCCGCTCGGCGGCACGCGCGCGCCGGACGTGCTCGCGCACCTGCGCGACGCAACGGGAATGCACGCAGCGGCCGGCCCGACGATCGACACGCCGGAGCGCCGTTACGGCAACGCGGTACTGTCGCGCTGCCCGATCCGCGCGGCGCGCACGCTCGATCTGTCGTTTCATCAACGCGAGCCGCGCGGCGCGCTCGACGCGGACATCGACTGCGGCGCCGGGATGCTGCGCGTGGTCGCCACCCATCTCGGGCTGTCCGCGAACGAGCGCAGCGCGCAGGTTCAGCGGCTGCTCGCCGCGTTCGACACCGGCGCGATGCCGGTCATCCTGATGGGCGACATCAACGAATGGTTCGTGCGCGGCCGCGCGCTGCAGGCGCTGGTCACGCGGTTCCGCCGCGCGCCCGCGCCGCGCACGTTCCCCACGGTGTGCCCGGTGTTTTCGCTGGACCGGATCTGGATCCACCCGGGCGAACTGCTGGTCGACGTGAACGTGCACCGCAGCATGCTGGCGCGCCATGCGTCGGATCACTACCCGCTGGTCGCGCGCATGCGTGCGCTGCCGGCGTCGGGCACGCCGATTGCGTCCGCAGCGTTTCGTCCTGACGGAACCTGATGGAGCGTTGCCCATGCGAACCGACGAACTCGCCGGACCTGCCCTCGATTACTGGTGCGCACGTGCGTTGTGCGCGGCCGACGACGACACGCTGTCGTTCACGGCCGTCGGCCCGAAAGTGATCGTAACCGCCGCGTGCGACGCGCTGCGGCGCCTCGACACGCATTTCGCGCCGTCTGCGTCATGGGCGGACGCGGGTGCGGTGCTGGAACGCGTCGGCGATTTGCGGATCGCGCGCCACGGCGACGGCGTCGAATGCGATGCGGATTTCATCGACGGCCCGTCGACCTGCGCGGCGCGCGCGCCCGACCTGCGCACCGCGTTGCTGCGCGCGTTCGTGCGTGCGCGCTTCGGCGACGAAGTGGACACGCCGCCGGCGTTCGCGCACCGGATCGAGCGCGGTGTGCCGGTGCGCTACGACCCTGGTGTGCCGCTACCGGAATCCGACGACGACCCTGCCGTCGGCGACAGCGCGGACATCCGCTCGATCCCGCGGATGTGACGCGCGCGCCGCACCGGTCCGGCCGGCCGCACCGCGGCCATGTAAAAAAGGACAGCATGGCCTGCACGGCATCCTGCATGCGCTTTGCTGCGCCGTGGCCGCGCATCAGGCACGCCGGTTGCGACGCACCCCCGTCACCGATCGCCGCCGCTCACATCCGCCACCCATGAACGCCACACCACCTTTCGCCCCGCACCTGTACTTTTGCGACGCCCGCCTCGTCGGACCGCTCGACGCGTGGCCCGACACGTTCGCGCATATTGCGGGCATGGGCTTCGACCACGTGCTGATCGGCGGTTTCTGGGCCGCCAGCGTCGCAGGCTTTCCGCGTCATGTCGCCGACTTCCACCGGCCGGCCGCGACGTTCGCGACCCGCGCCGGCGCACTGGAAACCTTTTCGCGGCTGGCACAGCTCGCGCGCGGCCACGGGCTGCGCGTGATGCTCGAAGTCGTGCCCGACCGCATCGCGCGCGACAACCCGCTGCGCGCCGAGCATCCGGAGTGGTATGTCGAACGCGCGCACGACGACGCGCTGATCGATCCGCGCAGTGCCGCCCACGAGCAGGACGTCGCGCATGCGCAGGTCGGCGACGACGCGGTACGCGACGCGCTGTCCACGTGGTGGTGCGCGCTGCTGACGACTTACGCCGACGCCGGCGCGGCCGGCTTCCTGATCGACGCGCCGCATCATCTGCCGCCCGCATGGTGGCCCGGCTGGCGCAATGCGCTGCGCCGCGCGCGCCCGGACGTCGCGATACTCGCCAGCGTGCCCGGCCACGCGCGCGACGCGCTCGCGCAACTCGAAACGGCGGGCTTCGACGCCGTGTTCTCGTCCGCGCGCTGGTGGGATCTGCGCTCGCCGTGGTTCGCGGACGAACACCGGCTGCTGCGCCGGATCGGCTCGCCGATCGCGTTTCCGGACGCGTTCGACGGCCCGCGCCTGGCCGACGACTGGCACGACGCGCCGCACGAAACGATCGTCCGCGCGTATCGCCGCGCGCTGTGGACGGCCGCCGCGCTCGGCACCGGCTGGCTGGTGCCGATGGGCTTCGAGCGCGGCGTCGCGACGCCGCTGATGGCGCGCGACGCGGACGCCGCGCGCTATCGCGCCGCGTTCGACGGCGCGCGCTTCGATCTGTCCGGCGCGATCGCCGACGCGAATGCTTGGCGCCGTGCGACACCGTTGGCGGGCTCGCGCGGGGAAATCGCGCAACTGAGCGCGCCGGGCGCAAGTGCGACCGCGCTGCTGCGCGGGATGGGCGCGTCGCTCGAACACGACGACACGGCGCTGCTGATCGTGCTGAACCCCGACCTCGATGCGCAAGCGCGCGTCGATCCGGCGACGATCCTGCCGGGCGTGCCCGGCGGCTTCACGCGCGTCGCGGCGCCCAATGGCGCACGCAAGCGAGCGCCGGTCGCACTGGACGCGTTCACGCTCGAACCGGGCGGCTACGCGCTGCTCGAAGCGTCGCGCGCGCCGCCCGCGACCCGGCGCACCAGCGCCGCGACCGAGCGCACCGCGCTGTCCGCCGCGCTCGCGGCCGACCGGATCGCGATCGAACGCGTCGAGCCTGCCGTCGACGGCGGCCGCTTCGCGATCAAGCGCGTGATCGGCGAAACGCTGGTTGTGCACGCATCGATCTTCACGGACGGCCATGCGCATCTCGCTGCCGCGCTGCAATGGCGCGCGGACGACGAGGACGACTGGCGCGAGGTGCCGTTCGTCGCGGAACCGAACGACCGCTGGCACGCGCGCATCGCGCTCGACCGGCTCGGCCGCCACGCGTTCCGCGTGATTGCGTGGCGCGACGACTGGACGTCGCTCGTCACCGACGTCGCGAAAAAGCGCGCGGCCGGCCAGGACGTGTCGCTCGAAGTGCGCGAAGCGCAACTGCTGCTCGCAACCGCCCTGAAGCGCGCCGAGCCGGCCGATCCGCGCGCGATCGCGCAAATGGAGCGGCTGACGGCCGAGTTCAAGGATGCGTCGCCCGACGGCCGGCTCGCGCTGCTCGACTCGCCGGCGCTCGCCGAAGCGGTCGCGGCGCTGCGCTACCGGCCGTTCGTCACCCATGACGAAACGGTGTATCACGTCGACGTCGAACGCCGCGCGGCGCGCTTCTCGAGCTGGTACGAGATGTTCCCGCGCTCGGCCAGCAACGACGCGCACCGGCATGGCACGTTCGACGACGTGATCGCGCAACTGCCGCGCATCCGCGACATGGGTTTCGACGTGCTGTATTTCCCGCCGATTCACCCGATCGGCACGACCGCGCGCAAGGGCCGCAACAACACGCTGAAGGCGGGCCCCGACGACGTCGGCAGCCCGTATGCGATCGGCTCGCCCGACGGCGGCCACACGGCCGTGCATCCGCAGCTCGGCACGCTTGCGTCGTTCCGCACGCTCGTTGCCGCCGCGCACGCGCAGGGGCTCGAGATCGCGCTCGACTTCGCGATCCAGTGCTCGCCGGACCACCCATGGCTCGCCGAGCATCCGGGCTGGTTCGCGTGGCGGCCCGACGGCTCCCTGCGCTATGCGGAAAATCCGCCGAAGCGCTACCAGGACATCGTGAATCCGGACTTCTACGCGCCGGACGCGCTGCCCGGCCTGTGGCTCGCATTGCGCGACGCGGTGCTGTTCTGGGTCGAAACGGGCGTGCGGATCTTCCGCGTCGACAATCCGCACACGAAGCCGCTGCCGTTCTGGGCGTGGATGATCGCGGACGTGCGCGGCAAGCACCCGGACGTCGTGTTCCTGTCCGAGGCGTTCACGCGGCCGGGGATGATGTACCGGCTCGCGAAGGTCGGCTTCTCGCAGTCGTACACGTACTTCACGTGGCGCGAGTCGAAGCGCGAGTTCATCGACTACCTGACCGAGCTGACGGCCGGTCCGCCGCGCGAGTTCTTCCGGCCGAACTTCTTCGTCAATACGCCCGACATCAATCCGCGCCACCTGCAGAACGCGCCGCGCTCGCAGTTCGTGATCCGCGCGGCGCTCGCGGCAACGCTCGCCGGCTCGTGGGGGATGTACTCGGGCTTCGAGATCGGCGAATCGGCGCCGCTGCCCGACAGCGAGGAATACGCGGACGCGGAGAAGTACGAGCTGCGCGCGCGCGACTGGAGCAAGGCCGCGCACATCGGCGGCGAAATCGCGCGGCTGAACCGCGCACGGCGCGACAACCCGGCGCTGCAGACGCATCTCGGCGTCACGTTCGTCGACGCGGACAACGAGCAGGTGCTCGTGTTCGTGAAGGCGACGCCGACTCACGACAGCGTCGTCGCGGTCGCGATCAGCCTCGATCCGTGGCATCCGCAGGCGGCCAATTTCACGCTCGACGCGTCGCTGTGGCGCGGCCTCGGGCTCGTCGACGGCGAACCGCTCGACGCGCTCGAACAGGACGCCGCGCACGCCGAAACCTGGCGCGGGCATCGGCAATACGTATCGCTCGACCCGCACGTGCGGCCGTATGCGATCTGGCGGCTCGCGCCGTCTCCCGGCGCCGCGCGAGCCGCGGCGCCCGATCCGGGCGAGGCCCGGGGCCCTTCCGGAGCACATGCATGATGAAACGTGAAGATCCGCTCGACGACGTGCGCCGCGCGCAATTCCCGTCGCTCGCACCGGCCGGCACGCCGCGGCGCCGCCGTTCGCGGCGCCGCGCGCCCGCGCTGAGCGCGGACGATCCGCTGTGGTACAAGGACGCGATCATTTACCAGGTGCACGTGAAGTCGTTCTACGACTCCAACAACGACGGGATCGGCGATTTCCCGGGCCTGATCATGAAGCTCGACTACATCGCCGAGCTAGGCGTCGACACGATCTGGCTGCTGCCGTTCTACCCGTCGCCGCGCCGCGACGACGGCTACGACATCGCCGACTACCGCGACGTGCATCCCGACTACGGCACGCTCGCCGACGTGCGGCGCTTCATCCGCGAAGCGCATGCGCGCGGCATTCGCGTGATCGCCGAGCTCGTGATCAACCACACGTCGGACCAGCATCCGTGGTTCCAGCGCGCGCGACGCGCGAAGCCCGGCTCGATCCATCGCGACTACTACGTGTGGTCCGACACCGACACGAAGTATGCGGGCACGCGGATCATCTTCCTCGACACCGAAACGTCGAACTGGACGCACGACCCGGTCGCCGGCCAGTACTACTGGCATCGCTTCTACTCGCACCAGCCGGACCTGAACTTCGACAACCCGGCCGTCGTGCGCGAAGTCATCCAGGTGATGCGCTTCTGGCTCGACCTCGGCATCGACGGGCTGCGGCTCGACGCAGTGCCGTACCTCGTCGAGCGCGAAGGCACCAACAACGAAAATCTGCCGGAGACGCACGCGATCCTGAAGCTGATCCGCGCGACGATCGACGCCGAGTACCCGAACCGGATGCTGCTCGCCGAAGCGAATCAGTGGCCGGAGGACGTGCAGGAGTATTTCGGCCACGAGGACGAATGCCACATGGCGTTCCACTTTCCGCTGATGCCGCGCATCTACATGTCGATCGCAAGCGAGGACCGCTTTCCGATCGTCGACATCATGCGGCAGACGCCCGCGCTCGCGCCGAGCAACCAGTGGGCGGTGTTCCTGCGCAACCACGACGAGCTGACGCTCGAGATGGTGACCGACTCGGAGCGCGACCTGCTGTGGCAGACCTATGCGTCCGACCGGCGCGCGCGGCTCAATCTCGGGATCCGGCGCCGGCTCGCGCCGCTGATGGAACGCGACCGGCGCCGCATCGAGCTGATCAATTCGCTGCTGCTGTCGATGCCGGGCACGCCGGTGATCTACTACGGCGACGAACTCGGGATGGGCGACAACATCCACCTCGGCGACCGCGACGGCGTGCGCACGCCGATGCAGTGGTCGTCGGACCGCAACGGCGGCTTCTCGCGCGCGGACCCTGAATTGCTGGTGCTGCCGCCGGTGATGGGCTCGCTGTACGGCTATGACGCGATCAACGTCGAGGCGCAAACGCGCGACCCGCATTCGCTGCTGAACTGGACCCGCCGCATTCTCGCGACGCGGCGCGCGACGCAGGTGTTCGGGCGCGGCACGATCCGCTTTCTGCGCCCCGAGAACCGCAAGGTGCTCGCCTACCTGCGCGAGCTGGACGGCCACGAACCGGTGCTGTGCGTCGCGAACCTGTCGCGCGCGTCGCAGGCGGTCGAGCTCGATCTGTCGGAGTTCGCGGGCCGCGTGCCGATCGAGATGACGTCGGACTCGCCGTTTCCGCCGATCGGGCAGCTCACGTACCTGCTCACGTTTCCGCCGTACGGATTCCTGTGGTTCGTGCTGTCGGAGCATGGCCGCGAGCCGTCGTGGCGCCAGCCGCACGCGGAGCCGCTGCCGGAATACGTGACGATCGTGATGCGGCGCGGCGACGTGCAGCCCGACGTCGGGCAACTGCACACGCTCGCGCACGACGCGCTCGCGTCGTGGCTCGCGCGGCGGCGCTGGTTCGCATCGAAGGACCGCAAGATCGGCAACGCGTGGCTGAACGTCGTCACGCCGATCCCGGACGAGCCGTTCCAGTACGCGGAAGCGTGGGTGTCGGCGAGCGACGGCGGCGCCGAACGCTACGTCGTGCCGCTCGCCGCCGCATGGGGCGGCGAGACGTCGCATCCGCTGTTTGCGCAGCTCGCGCTCGCGCGCGTGCGGCGCGGTCATACGGTCGGCTACCTGACCGATGCGTTCGCGCTGCCGTCGTTCGCGCGCGGGATATTGCGCAAGCTGCGCGACGGCGCGACGGTGCCGACGTCCGACGGCGGCCGCCTCGACTTCCTGCCCGAGCAGGCGCTCACGTCGCTCGATCCCGGCGACGACGCCGAGGTGCGCTGGCTCGCGGCCGAACAGAGCAACAGCTCGCTCGTGATCGGCGAATCGATCGTGCTGAAGCTCGTGCGCAAGGTCGCGCACGGGATCCATCCGGAAGCGGAAATGAGCCGCTACCTGACGCGCATCGGCTATGCGAACACCGCGACGCTCGCCGGCGAAGTCGTGCACGTCGATCCGGACGGCAGACCGCATACGGTCGCGATCCTGCAACGCTACGTCGACAACCAGGGCGACGCATGGACGCGTTCGTTCGACTTCCTGAAACGCGCGGTCGACGAGCTCGCGCTGCCGGCGGCCGGCGACGGCGACGCGGCCGAGCCCGACGGCGAGCCGGACGCGCTGCTCGGCTACGCAGCGTTCGCAGGCATCGTCGGCACGCGGCTCGGACAGCTGCACGTCGCACTCGCGCAGGCGTCCGACGACCCGGCGTTCACGCCGGAGCGCGCGACGCCGGAACACGTCGACGGCTGGTGCGTCGATGCGATCGCGTCGTTCGAGCACGCGCTCGACGTGCTCGGCACGCGGCTCGACGCGCTCGAAGCGTTGGACCCGGCCGCGCGCGCCGCCGCCGGCACGCTGCTCGCATCGCGCGACGCGGCCGTGCAGGCGCTCGGCGAACTCGTGCCGCGCACGCTCGACGCGCAATGCATCCGCATTCACGGCGATTTCCATCTCGGCCAGGTGCTCGACGTGCAGGGCGACGCGCTGCTGATCGATTTCGAGGGCGAGCCCGCGCGTGCGCTCGAGCGCCGCCGCGCGAAGTCGCATCCGCTGCGCGACGTGGCCGGCTTCCTGCGCTCGCTGTCGTACGTCAGCGCGACCGCGCAATTCGCGATCGAGAAGGCGCCGCCGCAGACGGCCGGCCGCAAGCGCGCGCTGTTCGACCGCTTCGGGCAGGCCGCCGCGGACCGCTTCGTCGACTGCTATCGCGCGGCGGCCGACCTCGCGCCCGAGCGCTTCGTCGATCCGCACTACGCGGATCGCCTGCTCGCGCTGTTCCTGATCGACAAGGCGTCGTACGAGCTCTGCTACGAAGCCGCGAACCGCCCCGACTGGCTCGGCGTGCCGGTCAGCGGCCTCGCCGCGCTCGTCGAGCGCCTGCTCGCCGCCGACCGCGCACCCGACCAAGGAGGCCACCGATGACCGACACGCTGTTCGACCGCCGCGATATCGATGCGCTGCTCGCCGGCCGCCACCCGGATCCGTTCGCGTGCCTCGGCCCGCACGGGCATGCCGGCGCGACGGTCGTACGCGCGTTGCTGCCCGGGGCGCGGCGCGTGCGCGCGGTGACGCCCGACGGCAGCGAGCTCGGCACGCTCGCGTGCGTCGACGATGCCGGCTGTTTCGCCGGGACGATCGCTCATGACGGCCACTACCGGCTCGCGATCGACTGGCCCGACGCACGCCAGGTCACCGGCGACGCATACGCGTTCGGCACGCTGCTCGACGACGCCGCGCTCGCGCGCTTCGCGGCCGGCGACCCGGACGCGGTGCTCGAATGCCTGGGTGCGGCGCCGACGCGCGTCGACGGCGTCGACGGCGTGCGCTTCGCGGTGTGGGCGCCGAACGCGCAGCGCGTGTCGGTGGTCGGCGACTTCAACGCGTGGGACGGCCGCCGCCACCCGATGCGGCTGCGGCGTCCGTGGGGCGTATGGGAAATCTTCGTGCCGGACATCGGCGCGGGCGAGCGCTACAAATACGAGCTGTGCGCGAGCGACGGCCGTGTGCTGCCGCACAAGGCCGACCCGTGCGCCCGCGCGACCGAGGCGCCGCCGCGCACTGCATCCGTTGTCGCCGATACGGCCGCGCTCGACGGATTTGCGTGGCACGACCAGGCATGGATTCACGCGCGGCCGCATCCGGATCGCCGTTTCCGGATGCCGTGGTCGATCTACGAAGTGCATCCGGAGTCGTGGCAGCGCGTGCCCGAAGAGATGGACCGCAGCTCGACGTGGGACGAGCTTGCAGAGCGGCTGATCCCGTACGTGAAGGGAATGGGCTTCACGCACGTCGAGTTCATGCCGATCTCCGAATACCCGTTCGGCGGCTCGTGGGGCTATCAGCCGCTCGCGCAATTCGCGCCGTCCGCGCGCTTCGGGCCGGTCGACGGCTTCGCGCGCTTCGTCGACCGCGCGCATGCGGCCGGCATCGGCGTGATCGTCGACTGGGTGCCCGCGCACTTTCCGAACGATGCGCACGGGCTCGCGCAGTTCGACGGCAGCGCGCTGTACGAGCACGCCGATCCGCGCGAAGGCATGCATCCGGACTGGAACACCTGCGTGTTCAACCTCGGGCGCAACGAAGTCGGTGCGTTCCTGATTGCATCCGCACTCGCGTGGGCGCGCCGCTATCACGTGGACGGCATCCGCGTCGACGCCGTCGCGTCGATGCTGTATCGCGACTATTCGCGCAAGGAAGGCGAATGGGTGCCGAACATGTACGGCGGGCGCGAGAACCTCGAATCGGTCGCGTTCCTGCGCGCGCTGAACGACACGCTGCACGGCGAGCGCGCGCCGGCCGGCGTCGTCACGTTCGCCGAGGAATCGACCGCATGGCCGGGCGTCACCGCATCGACCGGCGACGGCGGGCTCGGCTTCGACTTCAAGTGGAACATGGGCTGGATGCACGACACGCTGTCGTATCTGCGCGAGGATCCGATTCATCGCCGCTATCACCACGACCGGATGACGTTCGGGCTCGTGTACGCGTTCTCCGAGCGCTTCGTGCTGCCGCTGTCGCACGACGAGGTCGTGCACGGCAAAGGCTCGCTCGCGGTGAAGATGCCCGGCGACGCTTGGCAGCGGCTCGCGACGCTGCGCGCGTATTTCGGTTTCATGTGGGCGCATCCGGGCAAGAAGCTGCTGTTCATGGGCAGCGAATTCGCGCAATGGTCCGAATTCGCGCACGACGCGACGCCGCACTGGGATCTGCTCGACGCGCCCGCGCATCGCGGCGTGCAGCGGCTCGTGCGCGACCTGAACCGCGCGTACGCGGCCGAACCGGCGCTGCACGCGCTCGATTGCCACGCGGCAGGCTTCGCATGGCTGATCGGCGACGATCGCGACAACAGCGTATTCGCGTTCGCGCGCCGCGACGATACCGGGCGGCTCGCCGTCGCCGTCTGCAACTTCACGCCGGTGCCGCGCGCCGGCTATCGGGTCGGGCTGCCCGCGCCCGGACAGTGGCGCGAACTGATGAACACCGATGCCGCCGTGTACGGCGGCACCAATGCCGGCAACGACGGCGCCGTGTGGGCGGAGAACGTGCCCGCGCACGGCGAGCAGTGGTCGGCCGCCTTGCGACTGCCGCCGCTGGCGACCCTATGGCTCAGCCCGGCTTGATGCCCTGCACCCTCGACACGGAGATACGCCCCATGCCGACCGCCCTGCCCGACCGTCTCGAACCCGGCCGCAGCTATCCGCTCGGCGCGACCTGGGACGGCCTTGGGACCAACTTCGCGGTGTTTTCCGCTCACGCCCACCGGATCCAGCTGTGCGTGTTCGATTCGACCGGCCGCAAGGAACTCGCGCGGCTCGACCTGCCCGAATGCACCGACGAGGTATGGCACGGCTACCTGCCGAACGCACATCCGGGCACGGTGTACGGCTTTCGCGCGGACGGCCCGTACCAGCCGCAGCACGGCCATCGCTTCAATCCGACCAAGCTGCTGCTCGACCCGTACGCGCGCAAGCTGGTCGGCCACTTCCGCTGGTCGGACGCGCTGTTCGGCTATCGCGTGCATTCGAACCGCGCGGACCTGTCGATGGACCGCCGCGACTCGGCGCCCGCGATGCCGAAGGCGGTGGTCGTCGACGAGGCATTCGACTGGAGCAACGACCGGCGCCCGGACGTGCCGTGGCGCAGCACCGTGATCTACGAGACGCACGTGCGCGGCGCGTCGATGCGGCGCGCCGGGCTGCGCGCGCCCGAGCGCGGCACGTTCGCGTCGCTCGCGCATCCGGCATTCATCGATCACCTGCTGGCGATCGGCGTGACGACGGTCGAGCTGCTGCCGGTGCATGCGTTCCTGCAACAGCGCGCGCTCGTGAATCGCGGGCTGCGCAACTACTGGGGCTACGATACGGCCGCGTTCTTCGCGCCGGAGCCGTCGTACCTGTCGACGCGCAGGCTCGACGAGATGCGCATCGCGATCCGCCAGCTGCATGCGGCCGGCATCGAAGTCGTGCTCGACGTCGTCTACAACCATACGTGCGAAGGCAACGAGCTCGGCCCGACGCTGTCGTGGCGCGGCCTCGACAACGCGAGCTACTACCGGCTGCGGCCGGACGACCCGCGTTATCACGTCGACGAGACGGGTTGCGGCAACACGCTGAACATGTCGCATCCGCGCGTGCTGCAGATGGTGATGGATTCGCTGCGCTACTGGGCGACCGCGTTCAACATCGACGGCTTTCGCTTCGATCTCGGCGTGACGCTCGGCCGCGAGGATCACGGTTTCGAGCCGGGCTCGGGATTTTTCGACGCATTGCGGCAGGACCCGGTGCTCGCGCAGCGCAAACTGATCACCGAACCGTGGGATCTCGGCCTCGGTGGCTACCAGCTCGGCAACCATCCGGCCGGCTTCGCCGAATGGAACGACCGCTTTCGCGACACGGTGCGGCGCTTCTGGCGCGGCGATGCGGGCCAGCGCCCGGAGCTCGCCGCACGGCTCGCCGGTTCGGCCGACCTGTTCAATCACCACCGGCGCCGCACGTGGGCGTCGGTGAATTTCATTACCGCGCACGACGGGTTCACGCTTGCCGATCTCGTGTCGTACGCGGGCAAGCACAACGAAGCGAACGGCGAGGACAACCGTGACGGCCGCGACGACAACTGCAGTGCGAACTGGGGCGTCGAAGGGCCGACCGACGACGCGGCGATCCGCGACCTGCGTGCGCGCGTCGCGCGTTCGATGCTCGCGACGCTGTTTACCGCGCTCGGCACGCCGATGATCGTTGCCGGCGACGAGTTCGGGCGCACGCAGCACGGCAACAACAACGCGTATTGCCAGGATAACGAACTGTCGTGGCTCGACTGGGATCTCGCGCGCAGCGACGACGGCGTGCAGATGACGCGCTTCGTGTCGCGGCTCGCCGCGATGCGGCGCATGTATCCGGTGATGTCCGCGCCGCGTTATCCGAACGGCGACCTCGACGGCGCGCCCGGCATGCGCGAGATCGGCTGGTTCGACGAACACGGCGAGGAGCTGAGCGTGCCCGCATGGGAGGACGGCGAGCGCCGCGCGCTGACGATGCGGCGCGTCGGCACCGGCCGCACCGGGCGCACCGAGGCGCTGCTCGTGATGTTGAACGCCTCGGCCGACACGATCACGTTCAAGGCGCCCGCGCCGCTGCTCGACTATCGCGTTCTGCTCGACACCGCGACGCCCGACGCCGGTCCGCGCTCGTGGCCGGAAGCCGGCCTCGACGTCGCCGCGCATGCGGCCGTGATTGCGGTCGCGGCCGTGCCACCCGACCTGCCCTCGTAAGGAGCCGCCATGACGTCACGTTCCGCCCTTTCGTCCGGCACGCATGCGTTCGCTTCGTCGTTCGGCGCGACCTGCGTCGATGCCGCGCACACGCGCTTCCGGCTTTGGGCGCCCGCGAGCCGCACAGCAACGGTCGTGCTGAACGACGAACAGCGCGTCGCCATGCAGGCCGCCGGCGAAGGCTGGTTCGAAGCGATCGCGCCGTGCGGGCCGGGCACGCTCTATCGCTACCTGCTCGACGACGACCTGACGGCGCCCGATCCGGCGTCGCGCTTTCAGCCGTATGACGTGCACGGGCCGAGCGAGGTCGTCGATCCGGCCGCGTACCGCTGGCGCAACGACGCGTGGGCCGGCCGGCCGTGGCACGAGACGGTGCTGTACGAGTTGCACGTCGGTGCGTGCGGCGGCTATGCGAACGTCGAGCGCTGGCTGCCGGCAATCGCAGCGCTCGGTGTGACCGCGATCGAGCTGATGCCCGTCAACACGTTCCCGGGCACGCGCAACTGGGGCTACGACGGCGTGCTGCCGTTCGCGCCCCACGCATCGTACGGGCGTCCCGAGGAACTGAAGTCGCTGATCGACACCGCGCACGGCCTCCGGCTGCAGGTGTTTCTCGACGTCGTGTACAACCACTTCGGCCCCGACGGCAACCTGTTGCCGCGCTATGCGCCGCAGTTCTTCCGCGCGGACCGGCACACCGCGTGGGGACCGGCGATCGACTTCTCGCGCCCGCAGACGAGCACGTTCTTCATCGACAACGCGCTGTACTGGCTCGACGAATTCCGCTTCGACGGCCTGCGCATCGACGCCGCGCATGCGATCGACGACGATGCATGGCTGCGCGAGCTCGCCCGGCGCGTGCGCGCGTATGCGGGCAACGCGCGGCACGTGCACCTGGTGCTCGAAAACGAACGCAATGCGGCGAGCCTGCTCGGGCCCGGCAGCTTCGACGCGCAGTGGAACGACGATTTCCACAACAGCGCACACGTGCTGCTGACCGGCGAGCGCGAAGGCTACTATCGCGCGTACGCCGACGCGCCGCTGCGCCATCTCGCGCGCACGCTCGGCGAAGGGTTCGCCTATCAGGGCGAGCCGTCGCCGCTGCATGACGGCGCGCCACGCGGCGAACCGAGCACGCATCTGCCGCCGACCGCATTCGTCACGTTCCTGCAGAACCACGACCAGATCGGCAACCGCGCGTTCGGCGAGCGGCTGCGTGCGCTCGCCAACGACGACGCGGTGCGTGCGGCCACTGCGCTGTTGCTGCTCGCGCCGCAGATTCCGCTGCTGTTCATGGGCGAGGAAGACGGCAGCACGCAGCCGTTTCAATTCTTCACAGACTATCGCGACGAGCTTGCGGACGCCGTGCGCGAAGGCCGCCGCCGCGAGTTCGCGGCATTTTCCGCGTTCGCCGATCCCGCGCATCGCGACGCGATTCCCGATCCGAACGACATCGGCACGTTCGTGCGCTCGTCGCCCGGTCACGCGGACGTCGACGCGTGGCCCGACGGCGACGCATGGCGCGGCTTCTACCGCAGCGCCTTGACCGTGCGCGCGGCGCTCGTGACGCCGCACCTGCCCGGCGCGCACGCGCTCGGCGTCGAGCTGCTGGCCGCCGACGGCGACCGCGACGGCGACCGCGACGCGGTGGCGCTCGTCGCGCGCTGGCGGCTCGGCGATGGCAGCACGCTGACGATCGCCTTCAATCCCGCGTCGCAAGACGCCGTGCTGACCGCGCTGCCGGTCGGCAAGGTCATATTCGAGACGCCGCCGCGCGCGCGCGACCGGCTGCCCGACCGGCGGCTGCCGGCGCGCGCCTGCATCGCGTGGCGCGACGGCGCGGTCAACTACGATGCGCTCACTCACCGCGCGAACGGACACACACGCCCATGACGACCGACGTACCGATCGACGAACTCGCGCGCGCAGCCGGCCTGGAGCCCGACTGGATCGACGCCGCCGGCGTAGCGCGGCGCGTGGACGACGACGCGCTCATCGCGCTCGTCGACGCGCTCGGCTGGCCGTGCGGCACGCCGATCGAGCGGGTCGACAGCGCGGCCGCGCTCGTCGATGCGCACGACGCACCACCGCGGCTCGTCACCGGCGACGCCGGTGTGCCGCTGCGCCTGCCGCGCACCGTCGCACCGCCCGGCGCGCGCTTCCGGATCGCGCTCGACTCCGGCGACTACGTCGACGGGCGCGTGGGCGGCGCCGGCGAGCACGGCACGCTGCCGGCGCTCACGCTGCCCGGCTATCACGCGCTCGACATCGGCGAGCAGCGGATCGCGCTGGCGATCGCGCCGCCGCACGCACGGCCGTTCGACGGGCAGTTCGATGCGGACCGCGCGCGCAACGCCGAGCCGCATGCGCGGCGCCGCTGGGGCATCGCGGCGCAGCTCTACAGCCTGCGCCGCACGAACGACGACGGCGCGGGCGACTACACGGCGCTCGCCGGTCTCGCATCGCAGGCTGCGCAGCACGGTGCGCACGCGATCGCGATCAGCCCGACGCACGCCGGCTATCCGGCGCTGCCCGAACATGACAGCCCGTATTCGCCGTCGTCGCGGCGCTGGCACAACGTCGCGTATCTCGACAGCGACGCGGTGCCCGGCGCCGATATCGTGCGGCGGATGTACGGCGACGCCCAACGCGCCGCGCCAGCGGCCGACACGCCGCTGATCGACTGGCCGCACGTGCTGCCGCACAAGCTGCGCCGGCTGCGCGCGTGCTTCGACGCATGGCGCGCGAACGGCGAACCGTCGCGCGACGCGTTCGAACGGTTCCGCGCGGCGGGCGGCGCAGCGCTCGACGCGCACGCACGCTTCGATGCGCTGCAGGCGTTCTGCATCGAACACGGAATCGGCGCGGACTGGCGGCAATGGCCGGCGCAATGGCGGATGCCCGCATCGCCCGAAGTCGACGCGTTCGCGCACGCGCATGCCGACACGGTCGCGTTTCACACGTTCCTGCAATGGTGTGCGTCCGACGCGCTCGGCCACGCGCAGCATGCGGCGCGCGATGCGGGAATGGCGATCGGGCTGATCGCCGATCTCGCGGTCGGCTCCGATCGCGCGGGCAGCGATGCGTGGGCGCACGGCACGACGCTGCTGCGCGGCGTGTCGGTCGGCGCGCCGCCCGACCTGTTCAATGCAGAAGGCCAGGCGTGGGGCGTGACGACGTGGACGCCCGCGGCGCTGCGCGAGCACGCATTCGCGCCGTTCGTCGAGCTGTTGCGCGCGGCGTTCGCGCATGCGGGCGGCATCCGCATCGATCACGTGCTCGGGTTCGCGCGGATGTGGGTCGTGCCGGACGGTGCGTCGCCGCGCGACGGCGCATATCTGCGTTACCCGCTCGACGATCTCGTTCGGCTCGTCGCGCTGGAGGCGTCACGGCATCGCGCGGTCGCCATCGGCGAGGATCTCGGCACCGTACCGGCGGGTTTCCGCGAGCGGCTGGGCGCACAGGGCATCGCCGGGATGCGCGTGCTGTGGTTCGAGCGTGAAGCGGACGGCGCGTTTCGGCGGCCGAGCGCATGGGATCGCGATGCGATCGCGATGACGTCGACGCACGATCTGCCGACCGTATCCGGCTGGTGGCGCGGAGTCGATCTCGAGTGGCGCCGGCGTGTGGACGCGAACGACGACCACGCGCGCAATGCCTGCGGCGACGTCGGGCTTGCTGCCGCCGCACACGGCTCCGCGTGCGACGAACGGACCCGGCCGTGCCTGCGCGGCGATAACGACGATGACGGCAATCGCGGCGACACAGGCGCCAGCGGAGCCGGCGCCGGCACGCAAGCGCCGCACGACACGTCGCCGCCCGACCCGGACCTCGCGGCATTGGCCGAATCCGGCGCGTCTGTCGGCTCCGGCTCCGGCTCCGGCTCCGTCGACCCCGACACCGGCGCTGAAGCCAAAGCCGACGCCGAACGCGGGGCCGATCGCGCCGCGCTGTGGCGCGCGTTGCAACAGGCCGGATGCGCGGAGTCCAACGACACGATGCCGGCAGCCGATGCGCCGCCGGTCGACGCCGTACTTGCGTACGTCGCACGCAGTCCGGCGCCGCTCGCGATCGTGCCGCTCGAGGACTTGCTCGCGCTCGACGCGCAGCCGAACCTCCCCGGCCCGCCGTGCGGCCATCCGAACTGGCTGCGCCGACTGCCGCGCGCGGTCGACGCGCTGTTCGACGCCGGCGTGCGCAAGCGTATCGACGCGATCGAGCACGCGCGCCGCGTGCCGGAGGAGGACGCATGACGCCGCGCGCGACCTTGCGGTTGCAATTGCATGCGGGCTTCACGTTCGACGACGCGGCCGCGCACGCAGACTACTTCGCGCGGCTCGGCGTGAGCCACCTGTACCTGTCGCCGATCACGACGGCCGAACCCGGATCGCTGCACGGCTACGACACCGTCGACCATCGCGCGATCAGCGCGGAGCTCGGCGGCGAGGCCGGCTTCCGGCGACTCGTCGATACGCTGCGTGCGCGCGGCCTCGGCGTGATCGTCGACATCGTGCCGAACCACATGGGGGTCGGCGGCACATCGAACGGCTGGTGGAACGACGTGCTCGAATGGGGGCCGGCGAGCCCGTACGCGCACTACTTCGACATCGACTGGCATCCGCCCGATGCCGCGCTCGACGGCAAGGTGCTGCTGCCGTGCCTGGGTGCGCCGTACGGCGACGCGCTCGCCGCCGGCGACATCTCGCTCGGCGCCGATGCGTCGGCCGGCCGGTTCTTCATTGCGTGCCCGGGCCGGACGCTGCCGGTGGCCGCATCGACGTATGCGGAAATCCTGCGCATCGCGAACCGCGCAGACCTGAACGCGCTGGCCGAACGCTTCGCCGCCGCACCGGTGCGCGGCAGCGCGCGCCTTGCGGCCGCGCACGCGGCGCTGCGCGACTACGCCGCCGCGCAGGGCCCGCATGCGTTCGACGCGATATTGCGCGGCGCCGATCCGCGCCGCGCGCGCTCGCGCGCGTGCCTGCACCACCTGCTCGAACGCCAGCATTACCGGCTCGCATGGTGGCGCACCGCCGCCGACGAGTTGAACTGGCGGCGCTTCTTCGACATCGCGACGCTCGCAGCGGTGCGCGTCGACGACGATGCGGTGTTCGACGCGGTGCACGCGCTGCCGCTCGCATTGCATGCGGCCGGCGACGTCGACGGCCTGCGCGTCGATCACGTGGACGGCCTCGCCGATCCGCGCGCGTATTGCCGCCGCCTGCATGCACGGCTCGCCGCGCAGCGCGACGCCAGGCCGTACATCGTCGTCGAGAAAATTCTCGCGCCGGACGAGGTGCTGCGCGACGACTGGCACGTCGACGGCACGACCGGCTACGACTTCATGAACGACGTTGCCGCGCTGCTGCACGATCCGGCCGGCGCGGAGCCGCTTGCCGCGCACTGGGCGGCCGTGTCCGGCTCCGCGCGCCCGTTCGCCGACGAAGCGGTCGCCGGCAAGCGGCGCGTGCTGAAGCGACAGCTCGCCGGCGAGCACGAGCGTGTAGCGCGCGCATTGCACCGGATCGCGCGCGCGACGCCGGCGACGCGCGACGTGAGCCGTATTGCGATTCATCGCGTGCTCGGCGAGCTCGCCGTGCATCTGCCCGTCTACCGGATGTATCCGGTGCACGGCGACGAGCCGGGCGGCGCCGATCGTCGCGTGCTCGAACGCGCGTACGACGCCGCATGCGCGGCGATCGACCCGTCGGACCGCCAAGCGCTCGACCGCGTCGCCGGATGGCTCGGGCTGCCCGGCGCACGCGTGCCGCGCGCCGATGCCGCCGCGCTCGTCGCCGCCCGCGTCGCGTTCGCGCAGCTGACTGCGCCGCTTGCGGCGAAGGGCGTCGAGGACACGGCCAACTACCGGTATGGCCGCCTGCTGTCGCGCAACGAAGTCGGCGCGGACGCAGGCGAGTTCAGTCTGTCGCGCGGCGCGTTCCATGCGCGCAACCGGCGGCGCGCGCGCACGGTGCCGCACACGCTCGTCGCGACGGCGACTCACGACCACAAGCGCGGCGAGGATGCGCGCGCACGGCTCGCGGTGCTGAGCGAAGTGCCGGATCTGTGGCGCACGGTGTCGCTCGACTGGTCCGCGTTGAACCAGCGGCAACGCGGCGGCGCGCATCGCGATCTCGCGTGGACGCCGGGGCCGGCCGCCGAAGCGATGCTGTACCAGACAATCGTCGGCTGCTGGCCGCCGGCGCTCATGCCCGACGATGCGGCCGGCCTCGCAGCGCTCGCCGAACGCGTGGTGCGCTGGCAGACGAAGGCGTTGCGCGAAGCGAAACGGCATACGGACTGGCTCGCGCCCGACGCGAACTATGAACGCGCGTGCGAGCAGTTTGTCCGCGCGATCCTGACGCCGCACGGCGCCGGGGATTTCGTGCACCGGCTCCATGCGTTCGTCGCGCGGATCGCGCCGGCCGGCGTCGTCAACAGTCTCGCGCAGGCGGCGCTGCGAATGGCGTCGCCGGGCGTGCCCGATCTGTACCAGGGTACCGAGTTATGGGATCACTCGCTCGTCGATCCCGACAACCGGCGCGACGTGCCGTTCGCGACGCTCGCGGCCGAGCGGGTCGACGAACCGGTCGCCGCGTATCTGCGGACGTGGCCCGATGCGCGCGTCAAGCGGGCGCTGGTCGAACGGATGCTCGCGCTGCGCGCACGCTGGCCGCGCGCGTTCGCGGACGGGGCATATGTGCCGCTGCGCGTGCGCGGCGGGCTCGGGCGGCATGCGGTGGCGTTCGCGCGATGCGGCGAAGGAGTGACGATCGTCGTGGTCGTGACGCGGCTCGCGTGCCGGTTGCTCGGCGAAATGCCGGAATTGCCGCGCGTCGAACCGACGGCATGGCGCGAGACGGCGGTCGTGCTACCGCGCGGTGCGCCGACGCGCTGGCGCGACTGGCTGAGCGACGGCGACGAAGTCGATGCATCGGACGACGGCGCACTGCCGCTCGATCGGTGCCTCGCGGCGCTGCCGGTCGCGGTGCTGGTGGCGGCACGCGGCCGCGATTGATGCGCGCCCGGATACGCGATGAACCCGCAGTTCCGCGCTGGCGCGCGACGATTCCGGCTCGCGCGCCGCTGCGCACGTTGCGTTGCTGCGGCGACGGCGCGGCCGGTGCAAGCGGCCGGCTCCCCATGCGGTCGATATCGCGATGGCCGCGCCGGCCATCCACCGCGCATCAGATGCTTCGCTGATTCACCCGCGCCGACAGCGCGTCCGCACTCTCCTTGCGTTCGCTGTACCGGTCGACCAGATACGGGCCGATGTCGCGCGTCAGCAGCGTGAATTTCACCAGTTCCTCCATCACGTCGACTACGCGGTCGTAATACGCGGACGGCTTCATCCGCCCCGCCTCATCGAATTCCATGAACGCCTTCGCCACCGACGACTGGTTCGGAATGGTCAGCATGCGCATCCAGCGCCCGAGCACGCGCATCTGGTTGACCGCGTTGAACGACTGCGAACCGCCGCTCACCTGCATCACCGCGAGCGTCTTGCCCTGCGTCGGCCGTACGGCGCCAACCGATAGCGGAATCCAGTCGATCTGCGACTTCATGATGCCGGTCATCGCGCCATGCCGTTCCGGCGAACACCAGACCATCCCTTCAGACCACTGCACGAGTTCGCGCAACTCGACTACCTTCGGGTGGCTCTCCGGCGCATCGTCCGGCAGCGGCAAGCCGCTCGGATTGAACATGCGCACCTGCGCGCCCATCGCCGTCAGCAGTCGCCCGGCCTCCTCGACCAGCAGGCGGCTGAACGAACGCTCGCGCAGCGATCCGTACAGCAGCAGCAGGCGCGGCGGATGAGTCGACGGCGATGCCGGCCGCAGCTGGGCCGGATCCGGCACACGAAAGCGTTCGGGATCGAGTTGAGGCAGGTCGGTCAGTCGCTCGGTCATGAAAAGTTTCCCCGCTTGATTCACGCGCACTCGTACCAGCCCTTCGACCGGTTCACGACACGCACCACGAGCAGCATCGCCGGCACCTCGATCAACACGCCGACGACGGTGGCAAGCGCCGCGCCGGAATGAAAACCGAACAGGCTGATCGCGGCCGCGACGGCGAGTTCGAAAAAGTTGGATGCGCCGATCAGCGCGGACGGACATGCGACGGCGTGCTGTTCGCCGACCGCGCGATTGAGCCAGTACGCGAGCGCCGCGTTGAAGAACACCTGGATCAGGATCGGCACCGCGAGCAGTGCAATGACGACCGGCTGCGCGATGATGGCTTCACCCTGGAACGCGAACAGCAGCACGAGCGTCGCGAGCAGCGCGGCGATCGACCACGGGCCGATCCTTGCCATCGCCGCATCGAACGCCGTCTGCCCTTGCGCGAGCAGCCGCCTGCGCCACAGCTGCGCGACGATCACCGGAATCACGATGTAGAGCGCCACCGACGTGAGCAGCGTCGGCCACGGCACCGTGATCGCCGACATCCCGAGCAGCAGCCCGACGAGCGGTGCGAACGCGATCACCATGATGCTGTCGTTCAGCGCGACCTGCGACAGCGTGAACAGCGGGTCGCCGCCCGTCAGCCGGCTCCATACGAACACCATCGCGGTGCACGGCGCGGCCGCGAGCAGGATCAGGCCGGCAACGTAGCTGTCGAGCTGCCCGGCGGGCAGCATCGGCGCGAACAGGTGCCGCACGAACAGCCAGCCGAGGAACGCCATCGAGAACGGCTTGACGAGCCAGTTCACGACCAGCGTGACGCCGATGCCCTTCACGTGGCGGCGCACTTCATGCAGCGCGCCGAAGTCGACCTTCACGAGCATCGGGATGATCATCACCCAGATCAGCAGCCCGACCGGCAGGTTGACCTGCGCGTATTCGATGCGGCCGATCCGCTGGAAGACGCCGGGCAGCATCTGGCCCAGCGCGATGCCGGCGACGATGCACAGTGCAACCCACACCGTCAGGTAGCGTTCGAAGAAATTGATCGCCGGCTTCTCGGCGGCGTGACGATGCGGATTGACGTTGGACGTGTTCATCGGGCAGGACTCGATACGGGAAAAACGCACGCGCGCGGCCAGCTCGGACAGACCGCGAGACGCGCGCTCAGTTGCGCGAGATGTCGTTCAGCGCGGCCGCGAGTTCGGCGTCGCTCATGCGCTCGAGCGGCAGCGCCAGCAGTTGCAGCATCCGGTAGCCGAGCGCCTCGCGCGTCAGTTCGAACGCGAGCCGCTTGCCCGCATCGCCGCCCGGCGCGTTCGACGGATCGGCGTAACCCCAATGCGCCTTCACCGGGCTCCCGGGCCAGTATGGGCACGTCTCCGCGGCCGCGCTGTCGCACACCGTGATCACGATGCGCATTGGCGGCGCGCCGTCGCCGACGAATTCGTCCCAGCTTTTGCTGCGATAACCGGCGACATCGACACCGGCGCCGGTCAGCGCGTCCAGCGCAAACGGATTCAGCCGGCCGTTCGGCGCGCTGCCCGCGCTGAACGCGCGCACGTCGCGGCCGAGCTTTTCGGCCCAGTGGTTCAGCATTCCCTCGGCGAGCACGCTGCGCGCGGAATTGTGAGTGCAGAGGATCAGGACGTTGGTGGTCATCTTTGGCAGCGAATGTGTGGCGGTTACGCCGTGCCCGGGCAGTCGGCCGAACACGCGGACACCGGCGCGCACGGATTGCCGCCGCAGCAGTTCTCCGTGAGGTAGCCGAGGAGCGCGTTCATCGTCGTGAAGTTTGCGCAATAGATCACGTACCGGCCTTCCTGCCGGCTCGTGACGAGCTGCGCATGCGCGAGTTCCTTGAGGTGAAACGACAGCGACGAAGGCGGCACGTCGAGCAGTGTCGCGATCCGGCCGGCCGGCAGGCCGCCCGGGCCGGCCTGCACGAGCGCCCGGAACACCGCGAGGCGCGACTCGTGCGCGAGCGCCGCAAGCGCGGCAACGGTCTGGTTCGTTTGCATTTTTCGATAATACTCGAAATATCGAATGGATGCAGCGACGAACCGGTGATCGTCTTGCCGGTGTAACCGCCCCGGGACGCGCGAGGGCGTCGCGCCGGCCGCGCCGGCGACGCGGAATCCCGCCGGGCGAACGGTATTGACGTAATATCGTGCGGATTCGTAGAAGCATCCACCGTTCATACCGTCATGAGGGGCGACATGCGTCTAGCCGATTTCATTCTCCGGAACATGGAACCGATCCTCGCGCAGTGGGAAGCGTTTGCCGCGACGCTGCAGCCCGCCGCGCGCAGCATGGATGCGCTCGCACTGCGCGACCACGCACGGCAGATCCTGGAAGCGGCCGCGCAGGACATCACGACCCCGCAAACCCGCGAAGAGCAACACGAAAAATCCGTTGGACGCGCACCCGAATCATTAAATGCACCGGAAACGGCCGCGCAGACGCACGCGGTGCTGCGCGCCCGCCGCGGCTTCAACATCAATCAGCTCGCGGCCGAGTATCGCGCGCTGCGGGCGAGCGTGCTGCGGCTGTGGATGGACGCGTGCCGGCCGAATGCGCCGCATCTCGACGACATGATTCGTTTCAACGAGGCGATCGACCAGGCGCTCGCGGAGTCCATTTCGTTCTTCACCGAACAGGTCGAACAGGCCCGGAACCTGTTGCTGGGCATGCTCGGCCACGACATGCGCACGCCGCTGCAGACGATTCAGCTGACCGCAACCTATCTTGCGGCGCTCAATGCGGGCGACGACATATCGGAGGCCGCCGGCCGACTGATCAGAAGCGGCGGCCGCATGCAGGCGCTCCTCGACGATCTCTGCGACTTCAACCGGACCCAGCTCGGGCTCGGCATTCACGTCGATCCTCGCGACGCCGACCTCGCGGACATCGTCGACAATGTGGTCGACGAACTACGGGGAGCCCATCCCGATCGCGAAATCGACGTCGATCTCGGCGGCGATCTGCGCGGCCACTGGGATGATCGGCGCATGCAGCAAATGCTCAGCAACCTCGTGAGCAACGCGCTCAAGTACGGAACGCCGAATACGCCGGTACGCGTGAGCGCGGCGTCGGCCGGCGCCGACGTGCTCATCGAGGTCGGCAACAAGGGGCCGGCGCTCGACCGGCTCATGCTCGAGCGCATCTTCGATCCGCTTCAGCGCGGCGCCGACCAGCGGCAAAGAACCGCGGCCGATGCGGGATTGGGGCTCGGCCTGTATATCGCCAGCGAGATCGCAAGGGCCCACCGAGGGCGAATCGACGCGCGGTCGGATCACGCGGAAACGGTATTCGCGGTGCGGCTGCCGAAAACCGGCTGACGCAGCCGGCGCGATCGCAGCGTCGTGCGGATCCGGCCGACAGGTGAGCTGCGAACGCCCATATCGGCCCCAGTGACTCTCGCCGGCACGCCGCGTCCAAACGCGTCGACCCGCTGCGCCGCTGCCGTCGTCACCCGATCACGCCCCCTCCTCCGGCGGCAGCGCACCGCTGTCGTCCTCCCACAGCGACTCACCGCTCTTGTGCCCGCCGCTCGTCGTGATCGGCCCTTGAGCGCCGCCGCGCTTCGCCCGTCGTGCGCCGTCCGCTGACGTAGCCGCCCGCACGCGCGGGCGCGCGCGGGTCGGCGCGACGGTTCGCTGTCCGTCACCGCGGCGCTCGTCGGTGGCCGCCGGATCGTGCGTCTGTCTCGCATTCGTCGCTGCGTTCATGTGTGCTCTCCCGAATCGTTCATTGAAGGAATCCGCTCGCCACAGCGCAGCAATTTGGGTGCCGGACAGCGGGCAAGCGTCTTGCTGGATGCGTCCGTATCGCAATGCTCCCCGGAGGTGACCATGCCGACAAACAGCACGCCGCCCGACACGCGCCATCGCATCGGCGAATGGATGACGGGCAACGAAGCGCACATGGCCGCATATCGCGAAAAAATTGCGAAGGAAGCGCACGCGCAGGCCGGCGAACGGCTGCGCACGCCGGCCGTGCAGGAACTCGCGCGGCTGTTCGACGACAACGCGGTGCTGCGCATGAGCCTCACCCGCGCCATCGACGAGGCGCGCGAGTCGGGCCGGCGGCTCGGCTACGCGTCGATCGGCGAGCTGATGACGGTGATCGACCATCTGATGACCTACACGCCGCCATTCAGCGAAACGAGCATGATCGTGTGTCCGCTGAACGCGTTCCTCGACTGGCCGATGTGCATGCCGTCGGGGCACGCGGTGTTCCGCGACGCGACGGTCAACGCGCATCTGAAGCAGGTGCTGAACGTGTGGTGCGACTTCCTCGGCGGCCCGCATTCGCGCACGCACCTCGACACGGCGCCGCCCGACGGCTGGTTCTGCGATGAGGCGCGCAAGCGGCTCGGCCTGTCGCAGTTCCAGTATCGGGAAGACCAGCCGCACTGGGGCTTCGATTCGTGGAACGATTTCTTTACGCGGCGCTTTCGCGCAGGCGCGCGGCCCGTCGCTGCGCCGAACGACCCGCACGTGATCGTCAGCGCGTGCGAGGCCGCGCCGTATCACACCGAATCGAACCTGAAGATTCGTGACACGTTCTGGATCAAGGGCCAGCCGTATTCGCTGCGCGACATCTTCACGCCCGCGCGGCTGCCGCTCGCCGAGCGCTTCGTCGGCGGCGATCTCTATCAGGCGTATCTCAGCGCGTACAACTATCATCGCTGGCACGCGCCCGTGCGTGGCACCGTCACGCATGCGTACCGGGTGGACGGCGCCTACTACTCGGTCGTCGAGGCCGAAGGACCGGACCCGGCCGGACTCAACGACTCGCAAGGCTACATGACCGCCGTGGCCGCGCGTGCGGTGATCGCCATCGACAGCGACGATCCGGGAATCGGCACGGTGGCAGCCGTGTTCGTCGGGATGGGCGACGTGTCGTCGTGCGTGGTCGAGGTCGTGCCCGGGCAACGCGTCGGCAAGGGCGACGAGATCGGTTACTTCCAGTACGGCGGTTCCACCTGCTGCCTGCTGTTCGAGCCGGGCGTGATCGACCGCTTCCTGCACGAACCGCCGTCCGGCGGCGACGCACCGGTCGTGCAAGTGAACGCGTCAGTCGCCATCGCGCGTTGACGCGGCGCCGGCGCGTCACGCGTCGGCGCCGCCGAACGCACGTCCGGCATGCCGCTGCATGCACTGGACGATCGACAAGCCGTTCGGCGTCAGCGCGAGCCGGCGCGCGCCCGATTCGTCTGCACGAATTTCGATCAGGTGTCGTTCCATCAACGACGCGATATCTTCGCGATCGGGATGGATCTCGTCCGGCGCGCGATGCGCCAGGAACAGCGTGGCAAATTCATGCGCGGTCAGCATGTGTCTCCCCATTCGACGTCTCGACGCGATGCCGTCGCGGCATCGCGGGCGCAAATCTGCGCCTCGATTGCGGAGAGACAAGCAGCGAGCGTGCCAGTATGTGGGCGCTGGCCGCGCCGCATGCGGCCGGCGCGCGGCGCGATCTGACGCTTTGCACGTCGCCCGCGCCGCTGCAAAGTTTTCAACGGCGTGTAACCGCGCCGCGCGGAAGCACGACGGTGCGGGAAGCGCGGTCGCACACGCCGCGCCGCCGCGCTCACGACTTCCGCGAACGGAACAACCCGGCGCGCGCGACGTCGCCGGCCGCCGTGTCACGTACGCGGAAATACCCGCTGTGCAGTTCGATACCGCCCTCGCCGTCCGTGAGGACTTCGGCACACGCGGCCTCGATGCGGTCGCGCCCGCGCTCGAACGCGTCGCGCAAGTCGGCTTCGAGTGCGGAGCGCGCGCCGAAATGGTCCTCGAGCGCTTCGACGGTAATCGCACACGTGAGCGGCTTCCCGTCGACGTCGACGACGAAGCGCATCTGCAGTGCTGCGCCGTCGAATTCGGGCGGGGCGTCGGTCAGCGTCACATGGCGGACGGGATCGGCGGGCATCGCTCAGGCCCCCCGCGAGGCCAGCGACTGCACGATCGCGCCGTTGAACGCCGGCAGGTCGTCGGGCTTGCGGCTCGTGATCAGATTGCCGTCACGCACGACTTCCTGGTCGACCCACTT
Source organism: Burkholderia latens (assembly GCF_001718795.1). Classification (NCBI taxonomy): domain Bacteria; kingdom Pseudomonadati; phylum Pseudomonadota; class Betaproteobacteria; order Burkholderiales; family Burkholderiaceae; genus Burkholderia; species Burkholderia latens. Next base: position 204,114 of record NZ_CP013437.1, read on the forward strand.
GCCGCCGGCGTTGCGGATGTCGTCCTGCAGGCTCGGCCAACTCGTCATCGTCCGACCTTCGACGAGTCCTGACGACACGAGCAGCCAGCCGCCGTGACAGATCGCCGCGACAGGCTTGCCCGCACCGACGGCCGCGGTCACGAATTCGCGCGCGGCGGGCACCATCCGGATCGCGTCGCCGTTGACGACGCCGCCCGGCAGCACGACCGCGTCGTAATCGCCTTCGCGCGCGTCGTCGAACGTGCGGTCGACCTTCACGCGCTCGCCCTTGTCGACGTGACGCAAGCCCTGGATCTCGCCCGCTTTCTGCGAGATTACGTCCACCTGGGCGCCCTCGGCCTTCAGCGCCCGCTGCGGTTCGACGAGTTCGGCTTCCTCGAAGCCGTCCACCGCGAGTATCGCTACCTTGCAATGCTCCAGCTTGCCGGTCATGAAACGCTCCCTGGTTCGTTGCGACACCGGTCGTGCCGTGCCCGTCGCGCCGCAATCCTCGTGCCGCGCCCGCCGATGCCCCCGGCGCGGGGTGCACCCGTTACCCGAACGCGACCCGCCGATCGCCGCGCACGGCCTGCCCCCGACATCGGCGCGCGGACCGCCGCTGCAAAGATTTCAACCGGGTATGTAATGCGACCGTGGCGGCGGCGCGCCCGCGACTCCGGCCGAAGGGGTCGGGACACGACGACACGCGCGGCACGGTCACTGCAAATGGCGTGCGACGTCGAGCATCGCGTCGGTCAGCTCGACCGTCAGCGTGAGGTCTTCGGTAATGTCGGGCAACGTCTCGAGCATCGCCTGCACGTTTTCGTGCAGCATCGCGTGCACGCGCAGCCGCGCGGCGTCGTCGAGCGCCGCGTAGCGCTCCATCGTGTCGCAGTCGAGCGCGAGCACGACCGAATGGCGCGGCGCGCCCGGCGGCGCATCTTGCGCGACCGCCCACGCCGCATGAAACGTGATCCGGCCGGTCTCGATGTCGAGATGGACGGTCGTGTCGAGATCGTCCGCATCGAGCGGATCGGTGTCGATATCGCTGGCGTCGAGCAACGTGCGGTAATTCGATTGCATGATGTTCTCCTGCGTGGTGACGGATGCCGGCCTGGCGCCGGCGTCCGCCATCGCGCCGCGCCGGGCGTGCCGGCGCGACACCGTGGTCGTCAGTACCCGCTGGAACCCGCGCTGCCCGTGCCGCCGGCACCGCCCCCGCCGGAGCCCGTCGCGCCGGACGAGCGACCGTTCCCGGCGCCCGCGCCGGTGCCGCCCTGGCCCGCGCCGACTCCGCCCATCCCGGCACTGCCGCCGCCGGTCGGGCTGCCGGAGCCGGTGCCGGTCGCGCCCGTGCCGCCGGAGCCCGCGCTGCCGCTGCCGCCTGCGCCGCCGGCTCCCGCGCCGTTAGCGCCGCCGTTACCGCCGCCGGTGCTGCCGCTGCCGCCGGTGCCCGCACCGTTCGGGCCGCCCGGCTTGGTCTTGACGTGCGGGTGCCGGTGCGAGCGGGTGCTTCGCGGCTCTTGCATGCGTGTCGCCGGCGGCGGCGCAGCCGTATTGCCGTTCGTCATGTCGCCGCCCGTGCCTTGCGCGGACGTGTCAGGCGGCGACAGGATCGGCGCGCCGGTGCCTTCGCCCGGGCGCTGCGAGTTCTGCGCCCACGCGGCCGGGGCGGTTGCGATGAGCGCGACGGTCGCGCACGCGAGAATCCGGTGCGCGGTGAATTTCGATTCGAATGCTGGCTTCATGAAGCGTTCTCCGTCAATAGACCTGCTGTCGTGAAATTTCCTGCGCTTTCGATTCAGCAAGGCGCGTGCCGACAGTGGCTCGCGGCACGCGCCTTGCGGCCCTGGAGCAATTCACGCCGACCACGTATGGAGCCGCCGCCCATGCCTTCAGCCACCGCCTCCCATCCGCGCGGCAAACGCGCGACGCGCCGCCCGGGCCGCGCACGCAGCAACGATCCGCATCACCGCCGGCGCTGGTCTGCCGACGTGATGCAAAAAAGCGATGCGCTCGATCTCGAGCCGCACATCTTCAAGTCCGACGATCCGAGCGAGATCGCCGCGTCGTTGAAGCGTTCGGCAGAACACAGCCGCCGCCGAAAGGCGACGCCGTTTCAGTCCGCGATGTCGATGCTGAACTTCTACGTGAACCGCGCAGGCCGCCACCTGCCGAAGTCACGCCGCGCGACGCTCGAACGCGCGAAACGCAAGCTGCGCGAAGCGTTCGGCCGCAAGCCGTGACGGCTGGCCGCGCGCGCGTCGGCCGCCATGCGCGGTCTGGCGAACGCCGCGCGAGCGCGCAGCGCACGCATCGCGTTCGCGTATCTCCGTCATCCACCTGGTCCACCGTCAGGCATGCATGAAACCCTGTGGTATCTCATCATCGGCGTCGTGCTGTTGAGCATGGCCGTCGCGACGTCGGCGCTGCGGCATCTGCCGTGCAGCAGCGCGATGATCTATCTCGCGCTCGGCATCGCGCTCGGCCCGTCGGGCGCGGGCTTGCTCCATCTCGACATCGAGCGCGACGCGGTGCTGCTGCGCGAAATCGTCGAGGTCGCGCTGCTGGTGTCGCTGTTCGCAATCGGGCTGCGGCTGCGCGTGCCGTTCTCGGACAAACTGTGGCTCGTGCCGTGCCGGCTCGGCCTGCTCGCGATGATCGTCACCGTGCCGCTGCTCGCCGGCTGCGCGGTGCTGACGCTCGGGCTTGGCTGGGGTCCGGCGCTGCTCATCGCGGCGATTCTCGCGCCGACCGATCCGGTGCTCGCGCACGACGTGCAGGTGCACGACCCCGGCGACCGCGACCTGGTGCGCTTCGCGCTGTCCGGCGAAGGCGGATTGAACGACGGGATCGCGCTGCCGTTCGCGCTTGCCGCACTTGCGTTGTGCGGCGCGCGCGACACGCCGCACGGGCCGCCCGCGTTGTCGGGCACGTTCGCGCTGTTCGCGCTGTGGGGCATCGTCGGCGCGGCCGCGATCGGCGGCGCGCTCGGCGCGGCGACCACCAAGGCGATCGGCTGGCTGCGCATCCGCTATGCGCAGGCGCTCGGCTTCGAAGGCTTCTTCGCGCTCGCGCTGATCGCGCTGTCGTACGGCGCCGCGCAGCTCGCGCACACGTTCGGCTTCATCGCGACGTTCGCGGCGGGCGTCGCGATGCGACGCGTCGAGCACCGCGCGAGCGGCGACCGCCGGCCGCGCGAGGTCATCGGCCGCATCGATTCGGAAGACGTGGTCGCGACCGAAAAGCATCCGGAGAAGGTGCACGCGTTCATGGCCGAGTCGGTGCTCGATTTCACGATCGAGCTCGAACGGATCGCGGAAGCGCTCGTGATGACGATGATCGGCAGCGTGCTCGCGACGTTGTCGGCGCCGCTCGTGACATGGAGCGCGGCCGCGCTGGCCTTGCTGTTGTTCGCCGCCGTGCGGCCGGTCGCGGTGCTGCTGACGCTCACCGGCTCACGCGCGACACACGCACAGCGGCGGCTGATGGGATGGTTCGGGATCCGCGGAATCGGCTCGTTCTACTACCTGCTGTTCGCGCTCGAACACGCGCCGTCGAGCGCGGTGCGCCCGCTTGCGGCGCCGGTGCTGGCCGTCGTCTGCGCGTCGGTGATCGTGCATGGCGTGTCCGCGACACCGCTGATGGAGTGGTACTACCGCCTCCAGCATCGCCGCCGCTGAGCGCGTCACGAGCGGCCCAGCCGCGCGCGCATTTGCGCGGTGATCCGCTGGCGCGTGTCGTCGTAGCCTTCCCACGGGTCGCGCTTCAACCGGTCGACGCGTTCGTGCAGCGTGTCGATCGTCCATTGGTCGCCGCCGGTCGTGTCGGACACCTCGTCCCAGCGCAGCGGCACGGACACGCCCATTCCGGGCCGCGCGCGCACCGAGTACGCGGCGATCGTGCTCGCGCCGCGGCCGTTGCGCAGGTAGTCGATGAAGATCTTGCCGCGCCGGTGACGCGGCCCCATCGTCGCAGTGAAACGGTCGGGCAGTGCACCGGCCACGTGCTGCGCGACCGCGCGCGAGAAGTCCTTCACGTCGTCCCACCCCATGTGCCGCGTGATCGGCACGACGACGTGCAGCCCCTTGCCGCCGCTCGTCTTGCAGAACGATACGAGCCCCAGCTCGTCGAGCAACCCGCGCACGAGCTGCGCGGCCTCGATCATCGTGCTCCACGGCAGCGCCGGATCCGGATCGAGATCGAACACGATCCGGTCCGGCCGCTCGATGTTCGACGCATGCGCGTTCCACGTGTGCAGTTCGATCGTGCCCATCTGCGCGGCGCCGAGCAGCGCGTCGACACTGTCGAGCGACAGCAGCGGACCATGCCCGGGGTCGAGCCCTTCGTGTTGCGTGACGAACGGAATCTCGCGGCGCTCCGCGTGCTTCTGGAAGAACAGTTCGCCGGTGATGTCGCCCGGCGCGCGCACCAGCGACACCGGGCGGCCCTTCAGATCGCGCAGCAGCCACGGCGCGACCCACTGCCAGTAACGCGCGAGATCGATCTTGCGCGTGCCGCTGTGCGGGTCGATCACACGATCGGGATGGGTGATGCGCACGCGGCCGAGCTGGGTGGGACCGCCGACCTCCTCCGCGCCGGTCGCGGCGCGCGAGGGCGTGCGCGTCCGTGCGTTGGGCTTGCTATCGTCCGCGTCGCGCGCCGCGCGCGATGCGGGCTTGCGCTTGCCGTCATCCGTGGTCTCACGCTGATCCATCGCTACCTCCTGTTCCGCGGTTTCCGTATGCCTCGGCACTTCGCGCACGATTTGCGACGCCGGCTTGTCTTCGCGCAGCGCGATGAACGCGGCCTGCCGCACGATGCCGTCACCGGTCCATTCGGCGAATTCGCATTCGGCGACGAGCGTCGGCTCGATCCAGTGCACCGGCGTGCGCGAGCGCTCGCGCGGCGGCGGATCGAACGGCGTCGTCGCGCGCTCGTGCTTGCGCAGGATCGCCGCGAGCTTGTCGAGCATCCGCGTATCGAAGCCCGTGCCGACCCGGCCGACGTAGCGCAGCGGCCCGGGCCCGCGCGAGCGCTTGCCGCTGCCCGACGGTTCGTGCACGCCGAGCAGCAACGCGCCGAAGCCGCTGCGGCTGCCCGACGGCTCGGTGTAGCCGCCGATCACGAACTCCTGCCTGCGCCGGCATTTGAGCTTGATCCATGCGGGCGAACGGCCGGCGCGATAGCGCGAGTCCGCGCGCTTGCCGATCAGGCCTTCGAGGCCCGTGTCGCACGCGCTCGCGATGAGTGACGCGACGTCTTCGCCGAGATCGGGCGAGAAACGCAGCCGCGCCGGGTCGCTGTCGGCGAGCAACGGTTCGAGCAATGCGCGGCGCGAGGTGAGCGGCGCGTCGCGCAAGTCGTAACCGTCGAGATAGGGCAGATCGAATACGAACAGCGTGATCTCGTCCGAGCGTCCTGCGCCGAGCGCATTCTGCAGCGCCTGGAAGCTGGGCAGGCCGTTCGGACCGAGCACGACAGCCTCGCCGTCGAGCCATGCTTCGTCGACGTCGAGCGCCGCGAGCGCGTCGCGCTGCGCGCCCAGCTTCGCGGTCCAGTCGCGGCCCTCGCGCGTCATCAGCGTCACGCGCCGCCGCGTGCCCTTCCCCGAAATGCGCGCCAGCATCCGGTAACCGTCGAACTTCAGTTCGTAGCACCAGCCGTCCTGCGTCGGCGGTGCATCGACCAGCGTCGCGAGTTGCGGCGCGACGCGCTCCGGCAGCGGCGCACGCACCGCGCCGTCGACCGCGGACGGCCCGGCGGGCCGTTTCCCGTCGGCGCCGGCGTCGCGATCGCGGCCCTCTTCGCGCCGACCGGCGCGCGTACCGCGCTTTCGCGCGGGGGCGGCGTCGGACTTGCCGTCCGTGCCGTCCGTGCCCGCCTTGCCGTTCCGGCCGCGCGGCGAGCCGCGCGTGCGCTTCTCGCTGCCATCGGCGCCTGCACTCGCCGCGGACACCCCACCGTCGTGCACGCTGCCTGGGCGCTCGCCGACAACGTCGAATTCGTCCGCGCTGCGCGCGTCGTCGTCGCGCTCCTTGATCAGCAGCCACTGCTCCTGCCGCCCTTCCTGCCGGCCGCTGCGCACGAGCGCCCAGCCGCCGTGCAGCTTGTGGCCGTCGAGCCGGAACGTAAGCTTGCCCGCGCGATACCCTTCGCGCGCATGCGCGAGGCCGCCGTCGGGCGTCCACGTGCCTTCGTCCCACACGACGACCGAGCCGGCGCCGTAATGTCCGGCGGGAATCTCGCCTTCGAACGATGCGTATTCGAGCGGATGGTCTTCGACGTGCACCGCCAGACGCTTCACGGCCGGATCGAAGCTCGGCCCTTTCGGCACGGCCCACGACTTCAGCGTGCCGTCGAGTTCGAGCCGGAAGTCATAATGCAGCCGCCGCGCGTGGTGTTCCTGGATCACGAAGCGCAGCGGGCGAGGCTTGCGCGCAGCGGCTCGCGCGTCTGGCTTCGCGGCCGCTTTCGTGCGGCGACGCCCGTGCGCGCCCTCGGGCTCCGGCGTCGCGTCGAAGTGGCGTTTGCGGCGATACGGATCGAGCTTGCCGGCCATCGTGTCACCTCGCGTTTCGCGGCGTCATCCGCGCTCAGGCCGCGTGCTTTCGGCGCGCGGCGGTCTTCTTCGCCGCATGCCCGCCGGCGCCCGCGCCCGTGCGTTTCGCGGCCGGCCGCTTCGCCGCGGATTTGGCGGCCGCCGTCTTCTTGGCCGATTTTGCCGCCGGTTTGCGGCGCGCGCCAGCGCGCGACGCAGAAGACGACGCGTCCGTGTCGTCGTCCTCGTCGTCCTCGGCCGGCGCGTTCCGCTCTTGGCGTTCATTGCGCAGATCCGCCGCGCGCGCGCCCGCCCCGCCCTTCAGGCTGCGCTTGAGCAACTCGGTCAGGTCGAGCACGTTGGTCGCCGCGGGCCCTGTCTGCGCGGGGCGTTCCTCGATTTCCTCGATCTTGCCCGCGCGCACCTTGCGCTCGACCAGCTCGAGGATGTCGTCGCGGAATGTGTCGTGATACTCGTCGGGCGTCCATTTGCCGGACATGTCGTCGATCAGCTTCTTCGCCATCCCGAGTTCGCGCGCGGTCACGCCCGCGCGCTTCGCGTCGTCGGCCGGCGCTTGCAGCTCGTCGAGCGGCCGCAGCTCCTCCTGCCAGCGCAACGTATCGAGCGCGAGTATCGGCCCGACCGGGATCAGCGCGCCGAGATGCTGGCGGTCGCGCATCACCACGAGCGCGATGCCGATCTTGCCGCTGTCCTTCAGCGCGTCGCGCAACAGCGCATAGACCTTCTCGCCCTTGCGGTCCGGCACGAGGTAGTACGGCGTGTCGAGATACAGGAACGACACCGCATCCTCGTCGACGAAGGTCAGGATGTCGACGGTCTGCGTCGACTCGGGATTCGCCGCGCGAATCTCGTCGTCGGTCAGCACCACGTAGCGTTCCTTCTCGTACTCGTAGCCGCGCACGATGTCCTCGCGCGTGACTTCCTTGCCGGTGCGCTTGTTGATCTGCCGGTAGCCGACCGGATCCATCGAGCGCTTGTCGAGCAGCCGGAACGACGGCTTCACCGTGCGCGTCGCCGGGAACAGCTGCACGGGCACGTGAACGAGCCCGAAGCTGATCGCGCCTTTCCATATCATCCGCGGTGGCATGCCTGTCCTCCTTTGCTGCGCACGCGCCCGCCGCGCGACGCGGCGGCCCGCGCTAAGCCGGCACCTCGGCTGCCTGCTGCTCGCGCGCCCACACGCGATGCCGGCCGATCTCGCCGCAAAACGCGCCGAGCACCGCGTCGAGATCGACGGCCTGCCCGACGCACACGCCGTCGGCCGGGTCCGGCAACTGCGCGGCGCTCAGCAGCTGACGCCCCGAGCCGACCGCCGCGATCGGCTTCAGGTGCTTGAACGCCTCGCGTACGAAGTGCCGCGCATCGGCGCTATGCGCGAGATCGCGCCCGTCGCCGCCGCACACGAACACCGCGTCGAACATCACCGACGGCATTCCCGCGAGCGTCGCCTGCGGCACGAGGCTGCCGATCGGCGCGAGCGTCGGCGCGACGATCGTCGGCACCGCGCCGGCGGCCGTCAGCGCGCCGCGCACCTGCTCGACCAGCGCCTGGTTGACGCCCGGCGTCGCGACGAGCGCGATCTTGCGCGAGCGGATGTCCGGCTTCGACCGGCCGATCAGGCTCAACGACGGCGCGCGCTGCCTGACGGCCGGCGTCGTGGCCGTTTGCGGGGCCGGCAGCCCCAACCGTTCGGCGACCTGCGCGGCCAGGCCCGCGTCGAAGCGCGCGAGGAACTCGTTGACCACGCGCTCGCGGATCTCCGGCTTCGTCACCTTGCCGAGCTCGAAACAGTACGCATCCCGGATGTGCCGCTGCTCGATTTCGGTCATGCTCTGGTAGAACAATGCCGCCTGCGAGAAATGGTCAGCGAACGATTCGCTGCGCACGCGCACCTTGTCGCCTTCGAGCGGTTCGTGCACCGTCTCGAAGCCGCCGCCGGCCGGCGCGGGCGGCGTCTCGCGCGGCCAGCCGCCGTTCAGGGAATTCGGTTCGTACGACGCCTGCCCGACCGCGATCGTCTGCCGGTGCATCGCGTCGCGCTGGTTGTTCGCGAACGGACACAGCGGCCGGTTGATCGGCAGCTCATGAAAGTTCGGGCCGCCGAGCCGGCTCAGCTGCGTGTCGGTGTACGAGAACAGGCGCCCCTGCAACAGCGGGTCGTTCGTGAAGTCGATGCCGGGCACCACGTGTCCCGGATGAAACGCGACTTGCTCGGTTTCGGCGAAGAAGTTGTCGGGATTGCGGTTCAGCGTCATGCGGCCGATCGGCTTCACCGGCACGAGCTCTTCCGGCACGAGCTTGGTCGGGTCGAGCAGGTCGAAGTCGAACTTGCGCGCGTCGGCCGGATCGATCAGCTGCACGCCGAGTTCGAACTCCGGATAGTCGCCGCGCTCGATCGCCGTCCACAGATCGCGCCGGTTGAAATCCGGGTCGTGACCGGCGATGCGCTGCGCTTCGTCCCACAGCAGCGAATACGCGCCGCTCACGGGCCGCCAGTGGAATTTCACGAAATGCTCGGCACCGGCCGCGTTGACGAAGCGGAACGTATGCACACCGAAGCCGTCCATCGCGCGATAGCTCGCGGGGAGCGCGCGATCGGACATCAGCCACAGCACCATGTGCGTCGTCTCGGGGACGAGCGACACGAAATCCCAGAACGTATCGTGCGCGGATGCGCCGGTCGGCATCTCGTTCGGCGCCTCCGGCTTCACCGCGTGCACGAAGTCGGGAAACTTGATCGCGTCCTGGATGAAGAACACCGGCATGTTGTTGCCGACGAGATCGTAGTTGCCTTCCTGGGTGTAAAACTTCACCGCGAAACCGCGGACGTCGCGCACCGTGTCGGCCGAGCCGCGCGGGCCCTGCACCGTCGAAAAGCGCACGTAGACCGGCGTCTCTGCGGCCGGATCTTGCAGAAACGCAGCCTTCGTATAGTCGGCCATCGACTCGTACACGCGAAACACGCCGTGCGCGGCCGAGCCGCGTGCATGCACGACCCGCTCGGGAATCCGTTCGTGATCGAAGTGCGTGATCTTCTCGCGCATGATGAAGTCTTCGAGCAACGACGGACCGCGCGCGCCCGCGCGCAGCGTGTTCTGATTGTCGGCGATGCGCACGCCCTGGTTGGTGCGCAGTGCGTGGCCGTCCGGCCGCAGCCGGTTCTCGTCCAGCTGGCGCGACTTCGCGCTATCGGGTTGCGGCGGGTTGGCCGGCGGCTGGCCGGATTGAGGGGGATTCGTCATCGGCGAGTCCTCGTTCGTTCTGGGTTCGGTGAAGCACGGCATCGTGCGCGGCCGCATCGCGAGGCGCACGCATGCCGGCGCGGAAAAACGGGCGAGGCGTGCCGCGTGCGCCGCAACGGCCTCGCAGTGTCGCGGCGGGCAGCCGCGCCCGCGTCAGGGTGCGCGCAACGCGCGTTCGAACTCCGCATGCGTCACGTCGAGCGCGACGCTGCATTCGATCGCGGCATCCTCGACGCGCGGCTTCTGCTCGTCCACCGCGCGCCGCGCGCGGTCGCACAGCTGGGTGCGCACGCGCAGCCGGTCGGCCGCATCGAGCGACCCATAGCGTTCGACTACGTCGGGGTCGAACCGCAGGTCGAGCGCACAGCGCCAAGCGCGCGCGCTGTCCTCCGCCGGCACGCGCACCCACGACACGTGGATCGTCAGCCGGCCCGACGCGTCGTCGGCATCGACGACGACGGTCGACTCCGACGGAAACCCGTTCGCGAGCGCACCTTCAAGCTCGGCGATGCGCTGCGAACGGTCGGGCAAGATCGTCATCGGCGCACGACGCCCAGCAGCAACGTGACCAGGAAGATCACGACGAAGATGTAGAACAGGATCTTCGCGATTTCGGCCGCACCGGCCGCAATGCCGCCGAAGCCGAACACGGCGGCGATGATCGCGATGACGAAGAAGATGAGAGCGTATCGAAGCATGAATTCCTCCTGGATAACGGTGACCGCCGGCGCCTGTCGCGGGCGATCAAGAATCGTGCTTGTGCCTGGGTTTGCCGTGGGTCGGCGTCGAAGCCATCTTTTCGAGCTCCTTCTCGCTCATCGATTTGGCCATCGACTTCGAAGGCGGCTTCAGGTCCTTCATTTTGGTGTCGCCGCGCTTGGCCGACAGGGCGGCCCCCGCGGCGCGCTGCTGTGCCTGGGACTTGGCTGGCATGGCATTCCTCCTCTCGGTGACGCACGCGGGCGCCGCCACTCGCGGGCCGCGCGCAGTTCGGACCGCATCGTCATGCGGCGTCGCGCCGGCGCAATTCGGCCGGCGGGATCTTCATTGCCTGGCGATACTTGGTGACCGTACGACGCGCAAGAAGGATGCCGCGACCGGCGAGGTTCTGCGCGAGCGCGACGTCGGACAGCGGATCGTTGTGGCGCTCGCTCGCGATCATGTCGCGAATCAGCACCTTCGCGGCGGACGCCGAGCACACGCCCTTGCCGGCCGCTTCCAGCTTGCGCGGGAAGAAATGCTTGAACTCGAACGTGCCGTGCGGCGTGGCCATGTACTTGTTGCCCGTCGCGCGCGATACCGTCGATTCGTGCAGGTCGAGTTCCTCGGCGATGTCGCGCAGCACCAGCGGCTTCATCGCGATCTCGCCGTAGCGGAAGAAATCGCGCTGCCGCGCGACGATGCATTCGCCCACGCGCTGGATCGTGTCGAAGCGCTTCTGCACGTTGCGGATCAGCCAGCGCGCTTCCTGCAACTGCTGGCCGAGCGGCGAATCGCGCTCGCCGCTCGATTGCGCGAACAGCGTCGCATAGCGCTCGTGCAGCCGCGCACGCGGCAGCACGGCCGGATTGATCGTGACGATCCATTCGTCGCGCACCTGCCGGACGATCACGTCAGGCACCACGTAATCGCCGCGCGTGCTGCCGTAATGGTTGCCCGGGCGCGGGTCGAGCCCGCGCACCAGCGCGCATGCGGCCTGCAGCGTCGCCTGGTTGCAGCCGACCCGACGCTGGATCTCCGCCGTCTCCCGACGCGCGAGGCGCTCCAGATGTTCGCGTGCGATCACCTTTGCTTCCGCGAGCGCGGGCGTGCCGGCCGGGATCGCGTCGAGCTGCAGCACCAGACACTCGGACAACGAGCGTGCTGCGATGCCTGGGCGGTCGAGCATCTGCACGAGCCGCAGCGCGACCGACAGATCCTGCTCGGTGAGCAGCAGCGCCGGGTCCGCGGCCACGAGCAACTCGGACAGCTCCTGCCGCAGATAGCCGTCGTCGTCGAGCGCGTCGATTACGAGACGCGCGGCCTCGCGGTCGCGCCGGTTCAGCGGGTATAGACGCAATGCGTCGTGCAGTTGCTGGTGCAGCGACGGTTCGGCGGCCATCCATTCGCCCGGCGACAGGTCGCCGCCGTCCTCGCCCTGGCGCCCGGCGCCGCGCGGCGCGGGTGCGGCCGTGTACGACAGGTCGCCGTCCGGCGGACGCACGTCGTCCGGCTCCGGCGTCGCTTCGGTGCTCGCGGCTTCGGCGGCGGGCGCGGGCGCACCGTCGGCGCTGACTTCGTCGTCGCCCTGGCCGTCTTCGAGAAATGGATTGGAGTCGAGCGCCTGCCGCAATTCCTGCTGGAATTCGAGCGAAGACAACTGCAGCAGGCGAAGCGACTGCTGAAGCCTCGGCGTGAGTGCCAGATGCTGTCGCATCTGGAGCGCAAGCGTGACTGACATCGATGTCCTCCTGACGGTGTGCGGAATACGTATGCAGGTATCGATGCAGCTTCCATGCCAAGGCCGGGAAGCCCCGTCCGGTGCGGCTCTGCGGGGTTCGATCCCCAAGAAACGACGCCGTTGAAGCCGCTTTTTTACAAGCGCCGGAAAGTTAGGGGGCACGGGATTCGCGGCGCAAGCCCGGTCGCGACGGCGCGCCGCGGCCGCCGCCCGACGTCAGTACTGCATCGGCGGCGGCGTACCCGGCAGCGGCCGATCGCCCTGCGCGCCGTTCGGCCCCGGCGGCGGCACGTCGGGCTCCTCGCCGCCGGCCGCGCCGGCCGGCATCGTGCTGTGCGGCGACGGACGCGTGTCGTAGCGCGTGTTCGCGTCCGGCGTCGTCGAGGCCGGCGACGCGCCGCGGCCCTCCGGCGGCGCCGGCGGCGCGCCGCGCGTGCCGTAGGCGCCGTTCGGTTGCGTGCATGCGCCCAGCGCGCACGCGGCCGCGAACGCGCACGCTCCCGCGCGTATCGTGTGGATCGGTTTCATCGAACAATCCTCCGTGAATCCGGCGGCTTCGAGCCGGCCGTGGAGCACGGCTCAAAGCCGGTTGAAATGGAAATCGCCCGCATACGCGGTCGGCGTTCGGCGCGCCATCATCGTGTCGAACTCGGCGGCCACGCGCGTCAGTGCGCCGCGCTGTCGGCCGACATCGGCACGTTCGAGTGCGGCGAATGCATCGGCGTCGAACGTGACCGTCAGCGACGCGGGGTGTCCGTCGACGCGAAACCCGAAATGCAGCGCGCCGGCCGGCTGCTCCTCCGCGTGAAACGGCATCGCACGCGCTTCGAAGTGGCGGCCGAGCGTCTCCGCCACGTCGCGCAGCAGGCCGGGTTTTACGCTGATGCTCATCGCGACACCTCCTCCGGGAAGCGGGTGAACGCGACGGGCGGCACGCCCGTCGGCGGCACGTGGATCGGCGGCTCGCGCGTCGGCGGCTCGCGTTCGGGCGGCGGGTGCACGGGCGGGTCGCCCTCCGGATCGCGATACGGTTCCGGCGCGTCGGGCGGCAAGTCGTCCGGCACGGGCACGTCGGGGTCCGGGTCGCCGTCGGGTAGCGGCGGCTCGGGCCGGTGCAGCGCTTGAGTGAGGTCTCGCTTCATAGGCACTCGATCGTCGTTGCGGGGTCCTCGCGGGACCGGATATGCGGCGCGGCGTGCATCGGCCGCCCGCTGCTTCACGCGTCACGTCGAAGGTCCGCAAGGCATGTGCCGCGTCATACGTTCGCTCTGCGCGCTGCGACGGACGCGCGCGCATCCCGCGTCGCCGCACGCCGTGCATTCGCTACACCGCACGCTGCAATTCTTTCAAGTGCATCGCATCACGCTTCGTACGCCGCCATCACGAGCCACAGTTGGCGGCCGTCGTCCTGCACCGGTGCGGCCAGCGCGTATGGATCGGACGGCTCGCACGCGCGCTGGAGCGCGAACCGGGCCGGCTCGGTCGAGCCGAACGTCTCGTCGCCGAGCGGCCGTACGTCGGCCTTGCCTTCGAACATCCGGCGATCGGGCCGATAGATCAGCGGTTCCTGTTTCCATGCGCTGAAATGGCTCTTCACGGATTCGAAGCCGCCGCCGCAGACGTTGATCTCATAGCGCACGCCGGGTTGTCGTTTCGGAATGGTCATCGTGCCTCCCGCTTCATGTGGGTGGGCGGGCGGACTTGCCGCCGCGCCGCGTTGTGTACGTCGACTGCATAGCGGCAAATCGCGTGCCGCGCCGCTGTTGCGGGCACGCGCGTTGCGACGGTGAACGTGTCATCGTCACCGACACGGAGCCCCGCCATGAACGATTCGACCCGGTCCGGCCGCGACGCACCGGCGCAGCGCCCCGATCCCACGCCGCCGCTGAAGGACCAGGACCAGACGAAGACGCGCCATTCGGAGCGTCATATCGACAAGCAGCTCGAGGACACGTTTCCCGCGAGCGATCCGCCGGCAACGGGCGGCGTGACGCGCATCGAGCCCGACACGCCGCCGGGCACGCACGACGGCGGCCCGTGGGAAGACCCGGCCAAGCGCCGGGACGAATGACGGGCGGGAGCCGCCGGCACGCCGCTTGCGGGACCGGACGGCCCTGCACTCAATTCGCAAGGAGGACTACATGCACCGCGTCAACGAAATCATGTCGCAGGACGTCGTGCGCATCGCGCCGACAGATTCGATCCGTCATGCGGCGCAGCTGATGGAGCGTTACGACATCGGCGCGCTGCCGGTGTGCGACAACAACCGGCTGATCGGCATGGTCACGGACCGCGACATCGCGGTGCGCGCGATCTCGGCGGGCAAGCCGCCGGAAACGCGGGTTCACGAAGTCGCGTCGGGCCCGATCGAATGGTGTTTCGAGGACGATTCGCTGGAAGAGATCCAGCACTACATGGCCGACGCGCAATTGCGCCGGCTGCCCGTCGTCGATCACGACAAGCGCCTGGTCGGCATGCTGTCGCTCGCGGACATCGCGACGCGCACGGCCGGCCCCGCGCGCGACGACGTCGCGAACACGCTCGAGGGCGTGTCGCAACCGAAGCAGACGTGACGGGGCGATCCTCGCTCCGCCCGACAACCCGCGCGACCCACAGGGCCCCCCGGGCACGGTCGCGCCTCACGCAGCCAGGAGGACAACCATGCAGACTTCCGATCAAGGACAGACCCGCATCGTCGGCAAGGGCGCCGCGACCGCAGCCGGCCCGGGCCCCGACGTGATGGCCGCCGACACGCTGGAGGGCAACAAGGTCTACACGACCGATGGCGACGACGTCGGCAAGATCAAGGACATCATGCTCGACGTGCGTTCGGGCCGCGTCGCGTATGCCGTGCTGTCGAGCGGCGGCCTGCTCGGCATCGGCGACAAGCTGCTCGCGATTCCGTGGAGCGCGCTCACGCTCGATACCGAACGCAAGTGTTTCCTGTTGTCGGTGTCGTCCGAACGCATCCGCAATGCGCCGGGCTTCGACAAGGATCACTGGCCGGCGATGGCCGACCCGCAGTGGGCCACCCCGCTGCACGAGTACTACGGCAGCGCGCCGTACTGGAGCGCGAGCGACGAGCTCGGGCTGACCGATCCGACCGAGGACCTGAACGATCCGCGCACGCGCGGCCCGCACTGATCGTTCGACAGGCCGCTCACGATTTGCCGGTGTTGTCATAGCCGACGAGCCCCGCGACATGCGGGGCTTTTTTCTTCGCCCGGCCGGCGCGGCGGATTCAGCTCAACGTCGCAAACAGCAGGTTCAAGCCTTCCGACATGATCGGATGAGCGATGATCGCGTCGCGCACCGCCGTATACGGCAACCCGCCGAGCATCGCCATCTGCACTGCGGTGGTCACGTCGCCGGCGCCCGTGCCGAGCATCGTGAACCCCAGGATCGCGCCGGTGTGCGGGTGCACGAGCGCTTTCATGAAGCCCCTGGTGTTGCCGTCGGTGCGCGCACGCGGCACGGACGCCATCGGCAGTTTCGCGACCCGGACGTCGATGTTTCGCGCCTTCGCTTCCGCTTCGTTCAAGCCGATGCGGCCCAGCTCCGGGTCGATGAACAGCGCATAAGGGACGATGCGTGCGGCGGTGCTCGCCGGCCGGCGCTCGATACCGGCTTTCAGCACCCGGTAGTCGTCGAACGACGCGTGCGTAAACATCGGTGTGCCGGCGACTTCGCCGATCGCCCACGTACGCTCGGCAGTCGTCGCGAGCTGATCATCGACCTTGATGAATCCCCGCTCGTCCGTCTCGACGCCGGCAAGCTCCAGCCCGATGCCGGCCGTCTGCGGCGTGCGCCCGGTCGCGACGAGCAGATGCGAGCCGGCGACGACGCGGCCGTCGGCCAACGTCACCGTGACACGCTCGCCGCTTTTCCCGTGCACGCCGACGACGCGTGCGCCCAGTTCCAGCCGAATGCCGTCGTCGGTCAGCGCCTGCTGGATGACCGTGCTGACGTCGTCATCCTCGCGCATGGCTACGCGCGGCGCGTCGCTGACGAGCGTGACGGCGCTGCCGAGCCGCCGAAATGCCTGCGCCATCTCGAGCCCGATATAGCCGCCGCCGATGACGACGAGGTGCGCCGGCAGCGTCGTCAGGCGCAACGCGCCCACGTGGGTGAGCGGCTGCGCGTCCGCCAGGCCCGGCACCGGCGGGACCGACGCGACCGTGCCGGTGTTGACGTACACGTTCTCGCCTTCGTAGATCGTTTCGGCCCCATCGGCCGCGCGCACCGCGATGGTTCGCGGCGCGACGAACCGTCCGGTGCCGATTACCAGCTCGAGCCCCGATTGCGCGAATGCGCGTCGATTGACGTCGATCATGCCGTCCACGACCGACGCAACGTACGAAGAAACGGCCGCCATGTCCGGGCTCACGTCCTCCCGCCGTGCCGCTTCGCGCCACGCGTGCGTCGTGCGCGCGTTGTGAATCAGCGCCTTGCTCGGAATGCACGCGACGTTGATGCACGAGCCGCCGATCATGCCGCGCTCGATCACGGCCACGCGCTTGCCTTGCCGGGCCAGGTCCATCGCGAGCGATTTGCCGCCCTTGCCGCCGCCCAGAAACAGGTATTCAACCCGCTTGACCTCTGCCATGCTCTTCTCCAGGTTCCAGTCCAGTTCGAATTTCTTGAATCACGCGCATTCGTGGCTCAGGACTGCAGGAATGCGAGCAGGTCCGCATTGACGCGATCGGCATTGACGACGCACATGCCGTGCGACCCGCCTTCGTACACCTTCAGCGTCGCATGCTTGACGATCTGCGCAGACAGCCGCGCTGCATTGTCGATCGGCACGATCTGGTCGTCATCGCCATGCAGGATCAGCGTCGGCACGTCGATCTTCTTCAGATCCTCCGTATAGTCGACTTCCGAGAATTCGCGGATGCACAGGTACTGACCGTGAATGCCGCCCGTCATCCCCTGCGCCCAGAAGGCGTCGACGATGCCGGCGGACACTTTCGCGTGCGGCCGGTTGAAACCGAAGAACGGCACCGCGAGATCCTTGTAGAACTGCGAACGGTTCGCGGCCACGCCGCTGCGGATCGAGTCGAACACGTCCAGCGGCAAGCCGCCCGGATACGCGTCCGTTTTCAGCATGATCGGCGGCACGGCTCCTATCAGCACGGCCTTCGCGACCCGCGCGGTCCCGTGACGGCCCATGTAGCGCGCGACTTCGCCGCCGCCCGTCGAATGACCGACCAGCGTCGCGTCGCGCACGTCGAGCGCATCCAGCAGCGCCGCCAGATCGTCGGCATACGTATCCATGTCGTTGCCGGCGAACGGTTGGCCCGAGCGGCCATGACCGCGCCGGTCATGCGCGATCACGCGGTAGCCGTGCTGTACGAGGAACAGCATCTGCGCGTCCCATGCGTCGGCATTCAACGGCCAGCCGTGCGAGAACACGACGGGGCGGCCGGCGCCCCAGTCCTTGTAGAAGATCCGCGTGCCGTCTTTCGTGGTGATGGTGGTCATGGTGGTGTCGTCGTTGTCGTATCGGAGTGTGCTCAGAAACCTTCCAGCACGATCTTGCCCTTCGCGCGCCCCGCTTCGAGCAATGCGTGCGCGCGCCGCAAATTGGCCGCATCGATCTTGCCGAGGTGTTCGCCGACGGTGCTCTTGAGCACGCCGTCGTCAATCAGTGCCGCCACGCGTGCAAGGAGTGCGTGCTGACGATCCATGTCCGGCGTGCGGAACATCGAGCGCGTGAACATGAACTCCCAATGCAGCGAAATGGATTTACGCTTCAGCGGCATCGCATCGAGCGTGTCGGGATCGTCGATCAGTGCGAGCTGGCCCTGCGGCTTGAGGATGTCGATGATCTGCGCGTAGTACGTGTCGGTATGCGTAAGGCTGATCACATGGTTCACCTGCTCGATGCCGAGCGACTGAAGTTGCGGCCGCAACGGTTTTCCGTGATCGATCACGTGGTGCGCGCCGAGTTCGGCCACCCATGCGTGCGTGGCCGGCCGCGACGCCGTGCCGATTACGGTCAGCGCGGTCAGCTTGCGCGCAAGTTGCACCAGGATGGACCCAACGCCGCCGCCCGCGCCGATCACGAGCAGGCTCTGCCCCGCGCCGCCGCGCTCGGCGACGTTCAACCGGTCGAACAACAGTTCCCAGGCGGTGATCGCCGTCAACGGCAGGGCCGCGGCGCCGGCAGCGCCGAGCGTCGTCGGCCGGCGGCTCGCGATGCGCTCGTCGACAAGACCGTATTCGGCGTAGCTGCCCGGGCGCGTGATGTCTCCGGCATACCATACCTTGTCGCCCGGCTCGAACAGTTCGACGTCGCTGCCGACCGCTTCTACCGTTCCGGCGGCATCCCAGCCGAGAATGCGCGGGCCGCCCGGTTCGACGCCGAGCCGCAGTTTCGAGTCGACCGGATTGACCGAGATCGCGTCGATCTTCACCAGCAGATCGCGCGGGCCCGGCGTCGGCACCGGCACGTCGGTTGCATACATCGCATCGGGATCGTCGATCGGCAAACCGGCCTTGGCGTAAACAATGGCTTTCATCAATGGCTCCTTGAAATGGCGAACGAGGGTTTCGTGCGCGACGCGGCTCGCACTCAACCGAGCGCGATGTCGTGCAGGTCGATCGAGACGACGAGCGGCTCGGATAGTGCGTGTCCGTCAGGCGCTCGCGGGTAGATGCGCCGCTTTGTCGGAAAACGGATGCCGGACACGGTCGTGTAGTCGCTGACGTAATGCGCGCCCGGGGTGTTGCCCGCGATTTCGACGTCGTAGTCGAGACGCCGGATCAGCCCGTCGGATCCGACGTAGATCGCCTGCTCGCGGCTGAACACTTCGAGACCGTCCGGATAGTGGACGCGGATCCTGCGCCACGTTTCGCCCTGCTCGGTCCAGGTGCCGTCCTCGTCGCAGGTCACGCCGTCCCACGCGAGCACGAACGGTGCGTTCAGATACGTCCACATCGCGCATCCGGCGAAGAACGCAAGCTGAAGCGCGTCCCAGCCGGTTTCCAGCGTATGCCCGTCGAACGATCGTCGCGGCTCGTCGCGCTGCGCGAGCACACGCCCCGACGCATCGAACAGCGCGATGCGTTCGCCGGTGAATTCGCTGCGTGCGGCCAGTGCGCCGAGCGGCGCATGCGACGCCCATTGGCGGTCCGTCGCGACCGTGACGGTCGTGTCGTCCAGCACGCCCGCGTGCCCCTTGAGGCCCCAGAGCGCGCCGCCCTGAACCAGGCGGGCTCGCACCTGCCGAAACTTGCGCCATTGTTCGAGTCCGCCGTGGGCGTCGATGACGGATTGAGCGATTGCGTTCATGCGGCAACTCCCGTGGACGCGGAATTCATTGTCAGTACCGCGCGGAACCGCACATCCGCACGCATCATGCGGTCGTACGCGGCCTGCGCGTGCTCCAGCGGAAACGTCTCGATCATCGGTCGCACGTTTTGCAGCCGAGCGAACGCGAGCGTCTCCTCGTTATCGGTCACCGTTCCGGTCAGCGCGCCGACGACGGAGCGGCCGCCGAACACGAGGTCGACCGCGTTCACCGCGATCGGCTCGCCGGGCACGGCGACGACGACCAGCTTGCCGCGCGCGGACAGCCCCGCCACGGTCTCGGCCATCCCCGAGCCGGTCGGCGCCGTGCCGAGCACGACCTTCGCACCGCCCATTGCACGCAGTGCGGCGGCGACGTCCTCGGCCCGCGCATCGATATAGCGATGCGCACCGAGTTGCGCGGCGAGCGCAGCCTTGTCGGCGCCGCGCGCGATCGCGACGGTGTGGAAACCCATCCGGTTCGCAAACTGCACGGCAAGATGGCCGAGGCCGCCCAGGCCGTGGATCGCGACCACGTCACCCGGCCGCGCGCCCGCATTGCGCAGCGCGTTGAACGTCGTGAGGCCCGCACAGAGCAGCGGCGCCGCTTGCGCCGCGTCGAGATCGTCGGGCACGCGAACGAGGCCGCGCGCTTCGGCCAGCATGATCTCCGCGTAACCGCCGTCGGTCGTCATCCCGGTGATCACGGGGTTTTCGCAATTCACGGCGTCGCCGTGCCGGCACGCCGAACAGGTACGGTCCTCGCCGGCAAGAAAGCCGACGCCGACGCGCTGGCCGATCTGCCAGCCTTCGACGCCGTCGCCAAGCGCCTCGACGCGCCCGACGACCTCGTGACCCGGCACGCGCGGCGGCGCACCGGCCGGCGCCGGGCGTTCGACGGTAGCGCTGTCGGAATGGCAGACACCGCATGCTTCGACGCGGATGCGCACCTGCCCGTATGCGGGCTCCGGAATCGGCCGCTCGACCAGTTCCAGCTGGCCGGGTGCCTTGACTACCGCCGCGCGGTAGGTCGCTGTATGAGTCATGTTTTCCTCGTCACTCGAAACGGAAGTCGGACAGATCGACGCCGACGATCAGCGGCGCCGGGAGCGCCACGTTCTCCGCGGTCCGCGGATAAATGCGGAAACGCGTCGGCATGCGAATGCCCTGGACGTCGACGTAATCGCCGATATATCGGGCCGCCGCATTGCGGCCCTGGATGTCGACCTCATAGTCGTGCCGGCGCAGCAGTCCGTCGGCATCGAAGTAGAACGTCTGCACCGCGCTATGCGTTGCGATCTGCGGCGCAAATTCGACGCGCAGCCGGCGCCATCGCAGTCCGTCGACGATCCACGGCGCGATTTCCCGGCTCGTTACGCCGTCGTGCCGCAGCAGGAACGGCGACGTCAGGTACGTCCACATCGTGTAGCCGGCAAAGTAGGCCAGCTGTGCGTTGGACCACGGCGTTTCCATTTCGTAGCCGTCGAACGATGCGCGAGGCGCGTGGAGCGTATCGACCACGCTGCCGTCGGCACGACGGATCTCGACATGCGACGGCGTATAAACCGAGTGGTCGGTCGTCGGTGCGAACGGCACATGGGATACGCGCTGCTCATGCAACCGCACCGTCACACGTGAATCGGTCAGCACGCCGTCCCGCTTCTTCAGCTGCCAGATCGCGCCGGTGTGATGCAACTGCGCGGATACGCTGCTGAAACGCATGAATTGGTCCATGCCGCCTGCCGCGCGAATCGCCAGGTCAACCAGATCTTCCATTTGTAATCCTGATCAATCGGACAGTATCTTCTTCGTCCTTTCATTGTGCGTGGCTACCGGCGGCGCGCCGCCGTGCTCCGTCTTTTTCGCGTGCGTGCTCAGCCGGCGCGCGTGCCGACGAACGCCGCGATATGTTTCGCGCAAGCCACCGGATACTCGAGCTGCGGCCCGTGTCCGGTGCGCGGCAGCGTCACGACATGCAGCGTCGGCAGCTGGCCGCTGAGTGCGTACCAGTTCTCGACCGGAAACACGATGTCGTGATCGCCGCCGACATGGAGAACCGGAATCGGCGTCGACCTGAGCGCATCGAGCACGGCGTCGACCGGGAAGGCCGGATTCCGCGGACCGTCTCCAACCTGCTGCCCCGCCCATTCGACCGGCACGGCCGGGCTCGGATCGAGCGTGCGTTGCGCGATCCGGGCAGCGGATTGCTCGGCGGCCGCACGGCTCGCGGGCGACGACGGCTCGAAAAACAGCGTGACGAAGTCCTCGAAGTCGTTTTCGCGCTTCGCCATCGTGTAGAACAGCTGCTCGCCTGGCTTGACCAGCGGCCCAGGTGGCGTGGTCGCGATCAGCACGGCATGCGTGACCAGCTGCGGCGCCGTCGCAACCACGATCTGAGCGGCCATGCCGCCGACCGACCATCCGCCGATGACGGCTTTGCCGAGCTTCAACGCGACGATCAGGTCGATCGCGTCCTTTGCGAGCGATGCGGGATGGTACGTGCGCTCACCGGTGGACTGCCCGAGCCCGCTATAGTCGAAAATCGTGACCTGGAATCCTTGTTCGACGAGACTGTCGAGGAACAACGGATCCCACGTGTCCATGGTTCCGCGAAAGCGCACGCACAGCACGAGCGGCGTTCCGGCGCCGAACGTCCGATATGCGAGGCGCCGCCCGTCGACGTCGACGAATTGCGTTTTCGCGCCAAGGCTGGAATTGTCGTCAGCCATCACTTCTCCTGTCGTTTGAAACGAAACCTTGTCGTGAACACGCGCGATCGCGATGACGGGCGCTCGCGCGAAGTCGTGCTGCCGACATGCTTTTGTGCCAATCCTTCAGCATCGCGCAAGCGCCCGCATCAGCCACTGAACGAGCTCGCGCGGATCGAACGGCTTCTCCAGCACGCACATTGCGCCGAGCCGTCGCGCTTCGAGCAGACGTCGCGCGCTCGGATGCGCGGTCACGAAGATGACGGGCACATCGCAACGCCCCGCCCGCAAACACGCAAGCAATTCGATGCCCGACATGCGCTGCATCTGGATGTCGCACACGATGCAATGCAGCGGTCCGCTTCTTCCCTGTTCGAGAAACGCTTCGGCCGACGCATACAGCCTCACGCGAACGCCCATCGAACGCACGAGCGATTCCAGCGACTGTCTCATCGCCATTTCATCGTCGATGATGCAAACCGTCTTGTCGTGCACTGAGTGTCTCGCGTGACGCCGCGCCTGCCGGCGGAGCCGGCAACGCAACCGGATTTCGGACAGCGTATCGGCCATCCCGGGCCGCGACAATCATGCCGAGGTATGGTGCCGCCCATACCGGCCGCGTCCGTTCGCACTTCACGCGTCGTCGGCATCGCGTGACCTGGCGGGCGCGACGGCCGCCGCATGGATCATCCGGTCCCAGTTGCACGGAACGGTGCGGCCGCGGCCGCGCGGCCGATAGACGCGATCGCCGCGATTGATCGGCGCGCCCGTCAACACGCAGCGCGACGCCGTCCGCGCGGTCACGCAGTGCCATATCTGTTCGCCGAAATGCCCGAACAGCGGATCGCTCCAGCGTACGCTGACCGACGTCGCGGACAGAATCTCGACGATCCTGATCCGCGCGGCTACGGGCGCCGCAGCGTCGCCCGCCCCATCGCCGCGTATGCCGCGCGCACGCCGCCGGCGCCTGCCGGCCGCGCCCGACAAGCCGTCGCGTGCGCCCGGCATTCTCGATGGATCGAGCAAGCGAAGCAGCGCGCCTTCGAACAGATCGTCATTTGCAAACGTTGGCTGTGTCATATCTACCGTTCCCCTCGCATCGAACGCGCATCTGTGGCGAATACGATCGGCGGATCCTGCCGCCGGAGCCGCGAACCTTGCTGCCTCGCGTAGCGTTGCGCCGCATGCTTGATTCACGTTGAAGCGCAGTCTAGTGGAACGAATTTCGGCCCTCCATCAGCCTGTGGTCGATGCGCGCTCATACCAAGGTGTGCACCGCTGCACCTGCCCGGCAACGATTGATCGCACCAGGCGATTCACGCCAAGCAACAGTCGACCATCTGCCTTATAGTTGCAGCTGCATCGAACGCGCTCCCAACGCGGGCGTCCATCGTCCCGGTGCGTCAGATGCTTCACTTACGTCATCCGGTTTCGCGCATCGCGCGAAATCCAGCGCGAGCACTTCGTCCCCATGCCCACGTCCGCACTCGTCACGCTCGCCCCGCTCCCCGGCGCCCATTCCGCGGAAAGCGAGCTTTTCATGTCGGCGCCGATCCCGATCCTGATCGAGGACTGGTCGCGCGTCTATCGGGCGGTGAACGAGCTGCGCAGCGGCGGCATCGTCGATATCGACCGCTATTTCGACGAGCATCCGCAGGCCGTCGCGAACCTTCGCGCATTGCACGCGTTCGTCGCCGCCAACGACGCGGTCGTGAGCCTCTTCGAAGCGGACTCGAAAGAGCATTTCCTGCAGCATGCGCAGATACTGTTGCCGGCGGACCGGCTCAGCAACAGCGCGGTACTGCGCGCGATCTTCGAGAACCGCCCGTCCTGCCAGGGTGAACGCACGCTGGTCACGTTCAAGGGCCGCCGCGTGCCGATCGTGTGGCGCTGCTCGCTGCCCAGGCACGAGGACGGTTACCGGCGGCTGCATTTCTATGCGTTCGACGTGACCGAGCAGAAGGAAAACGACGACAGGCTCAACGCATTGCGCGCCGAGGCGGCGCGTGCGGCGCGCGTTTCGCTGTTCGGCGAGATGTCGGCGTCGATCCTGCATGAAGTCAGCCAGCCGCTGTCGGCGGCCGGTTCGGCGGCGGAAGCCGCGTTGCGCTGGCTCGTACGCGACGAGCCCGACATCGCCGAAGCCTCGGCCGCGATCGCACAGGCGGCGCGCTGGGCGCGCGACGCGACGGAGATATGCCGCAAGATCCGCGGCTTCGTGGGCAAGGCGCCGGTCAAATGCGTCGACTTCGCGGCCGCCGACGCGGTGCACGCCGCGTTGTTCCTGGTCGCACCCGAAGCGGCTGCGCGAGACGTTCGCGTCGACAGCGCGATCGATCCGGACGCGCACGTCTTCGCCGATCCGCTGCAAGTCCAGCAAGTACTCGCGAACCTGCTGATGAACGGCATCCAGGCGATCGAAAGCGGCCCGTCGCGCGAGCGAACGCTGACGGTATCGGTCACGCAGGATGGATCCGATGTCGTGTTCGACGTGCGCGACACCGGGCCCGGCATCGAGCAGCACTCGATCGATCAGCTTTTCCAGCCGTTTTTCACGAGCAAGCCCGACGGCATGGGGATGGGCCTCACGATCGCCCGGTCGATCGTCGATGCGCACAACGGACGAATCTGGGCGCGCGGCGAACCGGGCGCCGGCTGTTGCTTTTCGTTCGCCCTTCCCGCGCATCGGCCGGCAGCGAACGTCACCGCATGACGGCCGAGCCGCGCGGCGTCATGTCGACAGCGGCACGCCGATTGCCTCGGACTTGCGCACGAGATCGGCGAGCGACGACGCGTTCATCTTGCGCATCACCGATGCGCGATGCTGCTTGATCGTAATCACGCTCAAGCCGAGGTGCGACGCGATCTGCTTGTTCAGCGCGCCGCTGACGACGTAAGCCAGCACTTCGCGTTCACGGCGGGTCAGCAGCTCGAACAATTGCTGCAGTTCGTGGCGCGTGTCGTTGCGCATGCGCCGTGCCGCATCGAGCGACAGCGCGAGATTCACCGCGTCGATCAGCTCCTGATCGGTGAAGGGCTTGACCAGAAAATCGACCGCACCGCCTTTCAGCGCCTTGCGACAGACTTCGACGTCTGCGAACCCGGTGATGACGACGATCGGAATCGGCGGCCGGTCCTGCGCCTGCTGAAACATCAGCCCGCTCTCGCCGCGCAGGCGCACGTCGAGCAGCAGGCAGCTCGTGACGTTCTCCGACCGGGCCGCACGCAACTCCGCGGTACTCGCGAACGTCACCACACGCAAGCCCATCGATCGCAACAGCGTATCGAGCGATGCGCGCATGGCCGGATCGTCGTCGACGACGTACACCACCGCTGCCGAATCGTCTTTCGTCGCTGCATCTGACATATCCTGCGCCCCAAACATCCATTCAGTTTCCGCTCATCGTCGCGAACCGCCTGTCGCGCGACACGACGGCGACGGCATTCGGCTTCCCGTCGGACTGCGGGCGGCACGCAGGGGCCGCGGGTCGGCCCATGACCCTATGCATGCCTGCGCTGCCGGCAAACGGCACGCGCAGCGCGTACGCGCGACTCACGCGGACGATGCCGCGCGGACGCGCTGTATGAGGCGATGTCGTGAAAACGTCGACTGCCGCGCGCGCGACCCGTTGCCGACGAGTCCTCGTCGGTCCGGCATGCCGGACCCGGCGCCCCCCGACAGAGAACATTCTATTGACGATGGCCGTGCGCGGAGGGACGCAGTTCCCTCGTTTCGGGCCATGATGCTGCAGTGCGCAATGCGGTGGCGGCTGCGGGCCGCCTAGTCGGTGCCGGCCGGTTCCGCCTTGCGCTGGCGGCGCAACGCCTGCGGCGGCTCGCCGAACGCGCGCACGAACGAACGCCTCATCCGCTCGGGATCGGCGTAACCCGTTTCGCGCGCGATCGTGTCGATGGTCCACGACGAACTCGTCACGAAATCCCGCGCCGTTTCAAGCCTGATGCGCTCGACCGCCTTTGCGGGCGTCAAGCCGGTTTCATCCTTGAATCGGCGCGTAAACTGACGCTTGCTCATCCTGGCCACGTCGGCCAGCTTGTCGACGGTCAGGTCGGTGCCGAGATTCGCCCGGATATGCGTGATGACGTCGTGGATCCGATTCGTACGCGCCGGATGCTCGATCAGCACGGAGGACTGCGGCTGCAATCCCGAACGTCTCCAGCGCTCGAGCACCAGATCCTTCGCTACCTGGTGCGCGATGTCCGGGCCGAGGTCCTCCTCGAGCATCGCGAGCGCCATGTCGATGGCCGTACTCATCCCTGCCGAGCTCCAGACGTTGCCGTCGCGAACGAAGATGCAGTCGCGCTCCACCGTGACGGCCGGGTAGCCGTTCTGGAACCGGTCGAGAAACGCCCAATGTGTCGTTGCACGGCGCCCGTCCAGCAGCCCCGTATCGGCCAGCAGAAACGCACCGAGGCAAATCGACGCCAGCCGCTCGACCTTGCCGGACAGCTCCAGCAGCAGTTCGCGCATGCTGTCCGTGACCCGCGGCGGGGGCGTCGACAGCGACGCGCCGACGAACACCGTATGCAGATCCGACAGCCGCGCCGGCTCGGTCGACGCGGAAATGCCGAACGATGCCGCGACCGGCCCGCCATCTTCGGAGATCACGCTGACTTCATACAGCGAACGGCCCGCACGCAAATTGGCGATGTCGAACACGGACAATGCGAGCAGACTCATCACCTGAAACTGCGGGACGAGAACGAGCCCAATGCGACGCATACTGACCTCACGCGAATCGGCCTCGCCAACGCGTACGGGCGAGGCCGGGACAGACGAAAGAAGCCGGGCATGCGGCGGCGGAAGGCGGCATGCCGGCAGGCACGCTCGCGATGCTACAGGATTTTCGCGACTGACAAGAATGGCGCACGCGTGCGGCCACGAACGGAACGCCCGCGCCCGATTGATAACCAATCAACATCAATCGATCCAAAATTCGCACTTATCGTTTCCGCGTCGCCGCGCGAACATTGCCGAAACGACAAACAACGGCTCCCCGCGCATTTCACGATTTCCTGGAGACACCCTGATGCACCCCTCGCCCAGCCTTCCGACCGGACGTTCGAAGGCCGCCGCGGTATTCCGCGTGACGGCCGGCAACTTCCTCGAGCAGTTCGACTTCTTCCTGTTCGGCTTCTACGCCACGCAGATCTCGGCCGTGTTCTTCCCTGCCGCGAGCGAATTCGCGTCGCTGATGATGACGTTCGCCGTGTTCGGCGCCGGCTTCCTGATGCGCCCGCTCGGCGCGATCGTGCTGGGCGCGTATATCGACGACGTCGGCCGCCGAAAGGGCCTGATCGTCACGCTGGGCATCATGGCGAGCGGCACGATCCTGATCGCGTTCGTCCCCGGCTACGCGACGATCGGCCTGCTCGCGCCCGTGCTCGTGCTGGTCGGCCGCTTGCTGCAAGGCTTCTCGGCCGGCGCGGAGCTCGGCGGCGTGTCGGTTTATCTGGCAGAAATGGCCACGCCCGGCCGCAAGGGCTTCTTCACGAGCTGGCAGTCGGCGAGCCAGCAGGTCGCGATCGTCGTCGCGGCAGGCCTCGGCTTCGCGCTCAATCAATGGCTGAGCGCATCGTCCATCGCCGCGTGGGGCTGGCGCGTGCCGTTCTTCGTCGGCTGCATGATCGTGCCGTTCATCTTCATGCTGCGCCGCAATCTCCAGGAGACGCAGGAATTCCAGGCCCGCCGGCATCGCCCGAGCATGAAGGAAGTGTTCGGCACGCTCGCACGGAACTGGGGCGTCGTGATCGCCGGCATGATGCTGGTCGCGATGACGACCACGAGTTTCTACCTGATCACGGTCTACGCGCCGACCTTCGGCAAGACCGTGCTGCATCTGAGCACCGCCGACAGCCTGCTGGCGACGCTGTGCGTCGGCGTGTCGAATTTCGTGTGGCTGCCGATCGGCGGTGCGCTGTCCGACCGGATCGGCCGCCGGCCGCTGCTCGTCGGGATGACGCTGCTCGCGATCGCGACCGCGTATCCGGCGCTGTCGCTGCTCGCGCATGCACCGTCGTTCGTGAACATGCTGCTCGTGCTGCTGTGGCTGTCGTTCATGTACGGGATCTACAACGGCGCGATGGTCGTCGCGCTGACGGAAGTGATGCCGGTGGAAGTGCGCGTCGCGGGTTTCTCGCTCGCATACAGCCTCGCCACCGCGGTGTTCGGCGGCTTCACGCCGGCGATCTCGACCGCGCTGATCCACATGACCGGCGACAAGGCCGCGCCCGGGTACTGGATGAGCATCGCCGCGGTATGCGCGCTGCTCGCGACATTCGCGCTCTATCGCCGCCATCCGGCGACGCTGACGCCCGCGCACTGACGCGTTTCGACCGTCGGCCATCCCGAATCCGCACGACCCCGAATTCGAACACGAACACGATTACGACCATGAAAAAAATGCTGCTGAAACTGTGTGCGACCGCACTCGTCGCCACCGCCGCCGTCGCCGCGAACGTCCACGCCGCCGAGCTGCACGTGATGAGCTCGGGCGGTTTCACCGCCGCATACAAGCTGCTCGGCCCGCGCTTCGCCGCGCAGTCGGGCAACACGCTCGACACCGCGCTCGGCCCGTCGATGGGCAAGTCGCCTGAAGCGATCCCGAACCGGCTCGCGCGCGGCGAGCCGGCCGATGCGGTGATCATGGTCGGCTACGCGCTCGACGAGCTGATCAAACAGGGCAAGGTGATCCCGGGCTCGCGCGTGGAGCTGGCCGATTCGCGGATCGGCATGGTCGTGCGCGAAGGCGCGGCGAAACCCGACATCAGCACGGCCGAAGGCCTGAAGCAGGTGCTGCTGCACGCGAAGTCGATCGCATACTCGGACAGCGCGAGCGGCGTCTACATCGAGCGCGAGCTGTTCAAGAAACTCGGAATCGAGGATCAGGTGAAGTCCAAGGCGAAAATGATTCCGCGAATTCCGGTCGCGTCGGTGGTCGCGAACGGCGACTACGAGATCGGCTTCCAGCAGGTCAGCGAACTGCTGCCGGTGAAAGGCGCGACCTACGTCGGCAAGATTCCGGAAGCGCTGCAGTCGGTCACGCGCTTCGCGGCCGGCATCCCCGTCGGCGCGACGCATCCGGCCGAAGCGAAGGCGCTGCTCGACTATCTCGCATCGCCGGACGTGCAGCCCGACGTGAAATCGACCGGGCTGGATTCCGTCGCCGCGCATTGAACACGCGCGACGGCAACGCGGGCGTCAGACCGCGTTGCCGTCGCGTCCGGCGCCGGCGGCGTCCGTGCCCGCATGGTCGGCTTCGTTCGGGCATGCGGGCGCGAGCCCGCTCAACATCCGCACGAGCCGCGCTCGATCGCACGCGCCCTCCCACACCGACACGAAGATCACCGCGCACGCATTGCTGATCACGCTCGTCAGCGCGCGCGCCTCGGACATGAAGCGGTCGATGCCGATCAGCAGCGCGACGCCGGCCACCGGCAGGTCCGGCATCACCGCGAGCGTCGCGACGAGCGCGACGAGCCCGCTGCCGGACACGCCGGCGGCGCCCTTCGACGTGAGCAGCATCACCGCGAGCAGCGCCGCGATCTGCGGCGCGGACAGCGGCACGTCGCATGCCTGCGCGATGAACATCGCTGCGAGCGTCAGATAGATCGCGGTGCCGTCCAGATTGAACGAATAGCCGGCCGGCAGCACGAGGCCGACGATGCCCTTGTCGCAACCGAGCGCTTCGAGTTTCACGATCAGGCGCGGCAGCACCGGCTCCGTGGACGACGTCGCAAGCACGATCAGCAATTCCTCGCGAATGAAGCGCAACAACCGCCACAGCGCGAACCCGTGCACGCGCGCGAGCGGCGCCAGCACCAGCGCGACGAACAGCGCGCACGCCGCATAGAACGACGCGATCAGCTGCGCGAGCGAGCCGACCGAGCCGATGCCGAAGCGGCCGACGGTGAAGGCCATCGCGCCGAACGCGCCGAGCGGCGCGAGCCGCATGACCATCGCCAGCACGCGAAACACGATCTGCGCGACGCCGTCGATCAGCGCGAGCACAGGCCGGCCGGCCCGCGGATGCGCATTCAGCGCAAACCCGAACAGCAGCGACAACAGCAGCACGGGCAGCACCTCGCCTTTCTGGAACGCACCGAGCATCGTGTCCGGAATCACGTTCAGCGCGAACGCGACGAATCCGTG
Organism: Burkholderia latens; assembly: GCF_001718795.1. Classification (NCBI taxonomy): domain Bacteria; kingdom Pseudomonadati; phylum Pseudomonadota; class Betaproteobacteria; order Burkholderiales; family Burkholderiaceae; genus Burkholderia; species Burkholderia latens. The sequence continues at coordinate 234,509 of NZ_CP013437.1, forward strand.
CGGCTGCGTATCGCGCACATACTGCGCGAGCAGGCTCGCATCGAGACGGTGCACGTCGACGTGCATGCCGGCGCCGGGCCGCAGCACGAATGCGGCGACGAGCCCGAATGCGAGCGCGGCGGCGGTCAGCAGGTAGAACAGCACCAGCGCGCGGACGATCGTGCGGCCGATCGCTTTGCCGTTCGCCAGCGACGTGATGCCGGAAACGATCGTGCAGAACACGATCGGCGCGATCATCATCCGCACCAGCCCGACGAACGCATCGCTGAGCGGCTTGAGCATCGCGCCCGCCGACGGCCAGAAATGGCCGACGCTCACGCCGAAGGCCATCGCGATCAGCACCTGTACGTAGAGCGAACGCAGCGGTCTTGCGAGTATCACGATGCGGCCGTCTCCGCTGTTGCGGTGGGCGTCCGGAGCGTCCGGAGCGTTCGGAGCGTTCGGAGCGTCATCGTCGTGTTCGTCGCGTGTTTCATTCCGCTGCGGCGCCGGTGGGTGCGGCGCCGCGCTTCGCGTCGACGATGGCCTGGTGAAACGCTTCCGCGGCGGGCGTCAGCGCGCGCCCGCGCCGCTTCACGATGCCGACGCGGCGCTTCACCACCGGCTCGACGAGCGGCACGCTCGTCAGCAGCGGATGATCGCGCCCGGGCATCGCCATCGACGGCACCGCGGCGACGCCAAGGCCCGCCTCGACGAGCCCGAGCATCGTCGTCACGTGGCGCGTCTCGCACACACTCGGTGTGGGCGGCGCAACGGCGGTCAGCGCCTGGTCGAGCAGCAGCCGGTTGCCGGACGTCTTGTCGACCGACACGTACTCGTACGCGTAAAGCTCGTCCCAGGTCACGCGCTTCTTGCGCGCGAGCGGATGATCGCGCCGGCACGCGGCGACGAAACGCTCCTGCAGCAGCAGCTTGAAATCGATCTCCGGTTCCTGGCTGCCCATGAAGCTCACGCCGAAATCGGCCTCGCCGCTGATCACCGCGCTCAACACCTCGTTCGCGCTCGCGTCGAGCAGCTTCACGCGGATGCGCGGAAAGCGGCGGTGATAGCTGGCGATCACGTTCGGCAGGAAGTAGTACGCCACCGACGGCACGCACGCGATCGTCACATGCCCGAGCCGGCTCGACGACACGTCGCGGATGCCGAGCAGCGCGACGTCGAGATCGTCGAGCAACTGTTCGGCGCTCGGCGCGAACACCCGGCCGACGGTGGTCAGCGTGACGCTGCGCGTGGTGCGCTCGAACAGGCGCACGCCGAGCGCCTCCTCCAGCTTGTCGATCCGGCGACTCAACGCGGGCTGCGAGATGCTGATCGACTCGGCAGCCTTGCGGAAGCTGCCGAGCTCCACCACCGCGCGAAACGCCTGCAAGTCGGTCAAATCGAAGTTGATTCCCACAGCGCCGGTCTCCGGTCTTTCAGATGCCCGGTATTGTGCACGATTCGCCGCGCGCCACCCAGCCGTGAAGTTACCGGCTCCGGCGCAGCCGCACGCGATGCCGCAAACGCGCCGATTACGACCTCGAACGCGCGCCGCACCTGTCGGCGGTCGGGACACGATGCGCGACAGCCGGGAAAGCGCCGCGGGGCCGCGCATCACGATCCGCGGCCGCCGCCGTGCACGGCCGACGCCGTGGCCGACCGACGGGCCGCGCGGCACCGTTTTACAAGCTGCGTGTAATGCCCGTGCGGCCTGCGTCGTCGCTGCCGCACGCCAGTTCCAGGTAGCGCAGCAGCCGGTGCGGCGTCAGCGGCTTCGCACAATGCGCGTCGAAGCCCGCTTCCCGCGCACGCTCGCGGTCCCGCTGCGATGCGAACGCGCTGCACGCGATCAGCAGCATGTCGCCGGTGCGCGGATCGCCGCGCAGCCGCGCAGCGAGCTGCAAGCCGTCGAGGCCAGGCATCGCGATGTCCAGCACGATCGCGAACGGCTGCCACGCACGCGCGAGATCGCAGACGACGAACGGGTCGTCCGTGACGCGGCATTCGAAACCCCGCGCCTGGAGCAGCAGCTGCAGCGCATCGGCCGCATCGCGATAGTCGTCGACAACGAGCACGCGGCGCGGCCGGAGCGGCACGCTATCCGGCGCGCGCCACAGCAACACGTCGTCGGCGGCCGGATCGTCGCCGGGGTGGGTGTGCATCGCGTTTCTCCTGCGGAAATGGATGCGGCCCCGACGCAAACTCCGCGCCCATATTGACTGCGTCCGGCATGCCGGTTGCTGCATGCGATCGATATCGCCGACACGGGAGCCGTAGATGCGCGCATTGCCGATGTTCCGGCCCTCCGGGGCCGTCGATCCGTCTGCCGCCCGCACGCGGGTGTGTGAGGCCACGCGTGACGCGGCGTGCCGACCACACGCATGCGGGGGAGGTGCCGCATGACGCGCGCGACGCACGCACCGCCTTCATCGCCGTCGCGGCCGTCGGCGCCATCAGCGCCCGCCAAACGCGCAAAGCCCGCCACGGGCGCGGCCCGGACCGCCGACGACGACGCGCCCGCCACGCTCGACGCATGCCGCCGCTGTTCGCTGTGGGAGCACGCGACGCAGCCGGTGCCCGGCGCAGGGCCGGCCGATGCGCGGATCATGCTCGTCGGCGAGCAGCCGGGCGACCAGGAAGACCGCACGGGTGTCCCGTTCGTCGGCGCAGCGGGCCGGATGCTCGATCGCGCGCTCGACGAAGCCGGGATCGAGCGCACGCAGGTCTACCTGACCAACGCGGTCAAGCATTTCAAATGGGAGCCGCGCGGCAAGCGGCGGCTGCACAAGACGCCCGCGCAGCGTGAAGTCGCCGCGTGCCGCTACTGGCTCCAGCGCGAACTCGATACGCTCGCGCCGCGCGTGATCGTCGCGCTCGGCGCGACCGCGCTGCGTGCGGTGCTCCAGGACAACGACGCGACGCTCGAGCGCACGCGCAAGCCGGTGCGCGCACCGGGCGGCAGTCTCGTCGTCGCGACGTATCATCCGTCGTACGTGCTGCGCACCCGCGGCGCGGATTCGCGCGAGCACGCGTACCGGACGCTCGTCGACGCGCTGCGCACCGCGTCGCGCCTCGCGCGCGGCCCCGCCGGCGAGCACGGTGACGCCGAATGAGCGATCTGCGCAACGACGATGCAGCGCGCGGCGCCGCTGCCGCGGCAGCCGAACCCGCCGACAAACCGTGGTACCGGCGGCTCGGCCCGGGCCTGCTGGCGGGCGCATCCGACGCCGACCCGAGCAACGTCGCCGTCTATGCGCAGGCCGGCAGCCAGTTCGGTTTCCACATGCTGTGGATGATCGTCGTCACGCTGCCGATGATGGTCGTCGTGCAGCTTGCGTCCGCATTCGTCGCCCGCAGCAATCGCAAGGGTCTCGTCGCAGGCATCCGCGAACACTTCTCCGACGGACTCGCGAAGACGCTCGTGGTGATGGTCGTGATCGTCAACGTCGTGAACGTCGGCGCGGATCTCGCCGCGATGGGCGACGCGACCACACTCGTCGCCGGCGGACGCAGCTACTGGTATGCGCCTATCTACGGCATCGCATCGCTCGCGCTGCAGGTACTGATGTCGTACGAGCGCTACGCGCGCTGGCTCAAGTGGATGACGCTCGGTCTGCTCGCGTACGTGATCGAGCTCGCATTCGTGCACGTCGACTGGGGCAGCCTGCTGCACGCGATCGTGCTGCCGCACGTCGCATTCACGCACGACTATGCGACGACGGCGGTCGCGGTGCTCGGCACGACGCTGAGCCCGTACCTGTTCGTGTGGCAAGCCGCGCTCGAGGTCGAGGAAACGCAGGCCGAGCGCCGCAACGGCGACGCCGCATGCGCGCCAGCCGCGCGGCGCGACACCGAACGGCGCATCACGATCGACACGTGGACCGGAATGATCGTGACCAACGCGGTGTCGTTCTGCATCATGGTGATCGGCGCGGCCGTGTTCTTCACGCACGGCAAGCACGACATCGGTTCGACCGCGCAGGCTGCGGAAGCGCTGCGGCCGATCGCAGGCGAAGCGGCGTTTCTCGTGTTCGCGTTCGGCATCGTCGGCTGCGGGCTGCTCGCCATTCCCGCGTTCGCCGGCAGCGCCGCGTACGGCTGCGCCGAAGCGTGGCGGTTTCGCGAAGGGCTGAACGAGCCGGTACGGCGCGCGCCGAGGTTCTATGCCGTGCTCGCGCTGTGCGTGCTCGTCGGCATCGCGATCTGCTTCAGCCCGGTCAATCCGATCAAGGCGCTGTACTGGAGCGCGGTGCTCAACGGCATTGCCGCGGTGCCGATGCTCGTGCTGGTGATGCTGCTGTCGCAGCGCCGCGATGCGGAGGGCCGGCCGGGCACCGGTGTCGTGTCGAAGTGCTTCGGATGGCTCGCTGTCGTGCTGATGGCGGCGTCGGTGGTCGTGATGGCGGTCGACGTGCTCACGTGACGCGGAAGGTTCGCAATGCGGTGACTGGTTGTGACCGCAACCACATCCGCTACCCGAAAGACGAAAAGAAAAAAGCCGGGCCCCCGCACAAGCGGCAAGGCCCGGCCGAACGGATGTGCCCGGATGTGCCGCTACCCGTTACATCATCTTGCCGCGCGACTTTTCGGCGCGCGCCGCATCGGCGGCCGACTCGACCTTCTTCACTTCCTCCGGCGGCGGCAGCACGGCCTTGAAGCCCATCGACTCGATCCACATCTCGCGCGCCCAGCCGCGGGTGTGATACAGGTGGTGGTCCTCGTCGGCCTCGACTTCATCGTGCGCGGCCTTCAGCACCTTCGCCGCATTGCTGTCCGGCAGCTGCTCCGCCGCATAGCCGATCAGTTCCCAGTTCAGGTGGTCCTTGGTCTCGGCGAGCACCACGCATTCAGCCGCGACGACCTGCGCGACTGCCGGGTCGGCCTGCTTCTTCGCCTGCTCGATCACCTGGACCAGCGACTGGCCGGTCGCCGCCACCGCCGCGCGCCCCGGCGATTGCGTATCCGGATCGAGGCCGAGCGTTTCGAATACCTTGCGCAGCACTTCCTGGTGATGCATCGTCTCGCGGTGGTACTTTTCCCATTCCTTGTGCAGGTCCTCGTCGGTCGCGCACTGGAGCGCGGCCTCGTAGATTTTCGCGCCGCCAAGCTCGGTCTCGTATGCCTGGCAGAGCAGTTCGAGGATGCCTTCGTGCTTCGATTGCCGTTGGGCCATGACTGCTTCTCCGAAAAAGCGGGCCGCACGTGCGGCCCTGGGGTTGAACCGGGCGCGCGTTATTGCGAGCCCATCTTGCGTGCGAGCGCCTCTGCCATGCTCAGGTGATGCTTGAGCGTCGGCAGCGTGGATTTCGCGAACGCGCGAAGCTGCGCGTCGCGGCCGTCGCGCGCCTCGCTCTCGAACAGCGCGACCGCCTTCTTGTGCGCATCGGGGCCGGCCGCCGCCAGATACGCGGTGTCGAAGTCGCGCCCGCTCTTGCCGCGCAGCGCTTCGACGTCGGGATCCGAAATCTGTTCGACCTGCGGCTTCATGCCCTTGCGCGCGGCGATCTCGTTGAGCTTCGCGTTCGCCTTGCCGTGATCCGCGACCATCCGTTTCGCGAATGCCCGCACGTCGGCCGACTGCGCCTGCTTCAGCGCGAGCTGGCTCGCCTGTACTTCCGCCTTGCCCGACATCGCGGCCTTGTCGACGAACTCCGCGTCGGCGCCCTGCGGCGCCTTCGCGATGCCGGAATCGCCCGCGGCGCCGGCGCCCGACGACGGGTTGATCGTGCCGCCCGGCACGTGCGAATTCGAGGCGGGCGGCTCGCTCGGCATCTGTGCGTGCGCGAGCCCCGACACGGCCAGCACACCGGCGGCCAGCGCCGCGATCGTCCAGTTGGGTTGTTTCATGCGCTTTCTCCTTGCGTGGGGGTAGCCGTCAACCGCCGACGATCGAACCGCCGTTCGGGTGCAAAGTCTGTCCGGTCATGTAGCTCGCCCCTTCGGACGCGAGCAGCACGTAGCAGTCGATCAGCTCGTCCGGCTGACCGGGGCGCTTGAGCGGCACGTTCGAGCCGAACTTCGCGACTTGCTCGGGCGTGAACGTCGACGGGATCAGCGGCGTCCAGATCGGGCCCGGCGCGACGGCGTTCACGCGTATGTCGCGCTCGGCCAGTTCGATCGACAGCGACCGCGTGAACGCGACGATCGCGCCTTTGGTCGCCGAGTAATCGGGCAGCTTCGGGTTGCCGTGGTACGCAGTGACCGACGCGGTATTGACGATGCGGCCGCCCTGCTTCATGTGCGCGAGCGCAGCCTGCGTACAGAAGAACATCCCGAATATGTTCGTACGGAACGTGCGCTCGAGCTGCTCCTCGCTGACGTCCTCGATACCGGGCTGCGGATGCTGTTCGCCCGCGTTGTTCACCAGCACGTCGAGCCGGCCGAGCCGCTCGACCGTACGTGCGACCGCGTCGCGCGCCTGCTGCCGGTCGCCGACGTCGCACGCGATCGCCTCGCAGCGCCGGCCAGCCTGCTCGATCAGCCGCTTCGTATGTGCGGCGTCGTCCGATTCGTTCAGATAGACGATCGCGACGTCCGCACCTTCCTTCGCGAAGCCGATCGCCACCGCGCGGCCGATCCCGCTGTCGCCGCCCGTCACGAGCGCGACCTTGCCGGCGAGCTTGCCGCTGCCGACGTAATCGGCCGCTTCGTCGCGCGGCTTCGGGTTCATGTCCCGCTCGGTGCCCGGCTGCCGGGTCTGCTGCTGGGGCGGCGGGGTGTTTGCCGTAGTCATGGTTTCCTCCTTGGACGGGTGCCGAGAGCGCAGCGCAAGCCGCGTGCCACACGGCGCGGCACTCGCCGGCCAGCGCACGCGCCGCACGCCACGCGCGCCGTTGCAAGCGCATGCAGAAACGGCATGCTCAGTGCGGGCTGTCCTGCGTGGTTCCGTCGGGCCGGCGCACCGGATCGAAGTCGCGCCATTCGCCGTCTTGCCAGTCGCCTTCGACGCGCTCGATCGATTGCGCGCCGGTCGCGCGCAGCACGTCTTCCGCTGCGGCCGCGGTCGTTGCCGTCACGCGCGCGGCGAGAATGACGCCGGTCTCGGTCTGCGCGAGCGTGCCCTTGCCTTCCGCCTGCTCGCCGCGCATGCGGCCAAGCGCGCCGCCGAACGCGCCGAGATACGCGCCGGCGAGTGCGCCGGCGGCCGGCACGAACCAGTAGCGCAGGCCCACCGCATAGATGATCAGCCCGACGACGGCGCCGATCGCCAGCCCGCGGATCGCACCGACCATCGCGCCGCGGCCGCCCGGCTTCGCGGCCGTGTCGGCATACACGTCGCCGCCGATCGGAAAGCGCGCGTGCTGGCCGCCTGGATTCAGGAAGAAGATCGACACGTCGTCCGGGCCGAACGCGCGCTCGTAAAGGTAGCGCGCACTACCTTCCGCTTCCTCGAACGTCGTGAAGCGGCCTGCGACGATCATCGCCATGCTCGTCCTCCTCGTGACGGTGAGAAGCCGCGCACGCGGGCGCGCGCGCGGCGCGATGCGGCGGCGCTCACATCAGCCGCCCGAGCTCCTTCGACACCGACGCCGGCGTCGTGTATTCGCGGTCGGGAATCTGCCGCAGCATGTCCAGCACTTCCTTGTCCGCATGCGAACGTTCGGCGCACTGAACGACGTCGTCCTTGGTCGCCGGATAGTCCATTCCCTTCAGCGCCTTTTGCACGTCGACCGGGCTCGGCACCTTGCCGTGCCCCGTCTGATGCCCGCCCTTGTCGTGATCCTGCTGCGTGCGCTCGCCCTCGTGCGCGCGGGAGTGGCTGTATTCGTGGCCCGTATGTTGTCGGGATGACATGAAAACCTCCTTCGGTTGAAAAACGGAAAGGAACGCGCTTACGTCGACTCGCGGCGCGAGCGCGCCAGCGCGGCGAATACCAGGGCCGCCGTGCCCAGCGCGACCGCGCCGGCGACCTTCGGACGCTGCACCACCGCGTTGTACGCACACGCGCGCAGCACGGGCCCTTCCATCCCTTCGCGCTCGTGCAGCGCGTGACGCGATTCGTACAGCGCGTTGTCGTCGCGCGGCCGTGCGGGGCGCACCGTGCGCTGGCCGCGCGAGAACAGCGTGGCCGCGACGCGATCGAACAGGCGCGGCGCGTGATACGCGCTGGCCGACGTCAGCTTCGCGGCGCCGCCGACGAACAACGTGCGGCGCGGATGCGCGGCCGCGTACAGGATCGCGTCGGCGACGAGTTCGGGGTCGTAGATCGGCGGCGGCAGTTTCGCCTCGACGTTCATGTAGTTCTTTGCGTGCATCACGAACATCGTGTCCATCGCCGCCGGCTTGATCAGCGTGACCGAGACCGGCAGGTGATCCGACTCCAGCTCGAGCCGCAGCGAATCGGTAAAGCCCTTCACCGCGTGCTTCGATGCGACGTACGCGCTTTGCAGCGGCACCGGCGCGTCCGACACCTCGCTGCCCATGTTGATGATCGCGCCGCCATGGAAATCGCTCTTGCGCCGGAAATGATCGGACGCGACGAGCGAGCCGTGCACGACGCCCCAGTAGTTGGTGTCGAACAGCCGGCGCTGATCCTCGAGCGGCACCGCGGCCGCCGTGCCGAAGATCGACACGCCGGCGTTGTTGACCCATGTGTCGAAACCGCCGTAAGTGTCGACCGCCATCGCGGCCGCGCGTTGCAGGTCCTCGAGATTGCCGACGTCGCCGGCAACCGGCACCGCGAGCCCGCCGTGCTGACGGATTTCATCGCACAGCGTGTTCAGCGCGTCCTCGTTGCGCGCGAACAGCACCAGCTTCGCGCCTCGCCGCGCCGCCTTGCGCGCGGTGATGAGGCCGATGCCGCTCGTGGCGCCCGTGATCACGATCGTCTGTTCGCCGACCGGTTTGAGCATGCACTTCATCGGGGTGCTCCTTTGACAGGGTCGGGATTATTTCGGGCGGATGGTCAGCTGGTCGCGCACGTCCTGCACGCCGTCGATCTTCCGGACGACGCCTACTGCCTGCGTGCGCTGCGCTTCGTCCGGCACGCTGCCGGTAAGCATCACGACGCCGTGGCGCGTCTTCACGTGGATGTCGCCGGCCGACAGGCCGCTCGTGCCGACCAGTTCGGCCTTGGCCTTGGTCGTGATGGTCGCGTCGCGAATCTTCGTGCCGGTGCTCGAATGCGTCGACGACGACATGGACGACGATGACGATGCCGCGCCGTCGTCGCCGGCGGCGAACACGTTCGGCGCGACGACCGTACAGGCGGCGGCCGCGGCGATCGCGATCGCCATGCCGACACGCTTCGCGGGCTGACGGCGGAATCGCGGTGCGCGGGCTTGGAGCGGGAATACCTTCATCGTGACCTCCTTCATGGTGCCGGCATGACCGGCGGGTATTCCGGGTGGCGCAAACCGCGTGCCGCGACCGGTGCGCCGCGCATGCGTGCGGGACCGCGATCAGACGCCCTTTCATCCAACGCGTTGTAATTTTTTCGGCGCATCGGTGAGCCGTTTCCCCCGCAAACGCCCGGGCATGCCGCTTGCCGAACAGGGACGCAACGGGGCCCGTCTGCGCGGCCCCGACTTCGGGAGCAACACCATGCAAAGAATCGCGTTGATCAGTGAACATGCGTCGCCGCTCGGCGTCATCGGCGGCGTGGATGCGGGCGGCCAGAACATCTACGTCGCGAACGTGGCGAAGCAGCTGGCCGAGCGCGGCCTCGACGTGGACGTCTACACGCGGTGCGACAACCCGCATCTGCCCGAAGTCGTGCAGATCGGCCCGCGCATGCGCGTGATCCACGTGCCGGCCGGGCCGCCCACGGACGTGCCGAAGGAGCGTTTGCTGCCGTACATGGGCGCATTCGCGGACTACATGGTCGCCCGCATGCGGCGGGAGCCGGACCCCGTCGACGTGATGCACGCGAATTTCTTCATGTCCGGCGAAGCAGGCCTGCGCGTGAAGAAGCGCCTCGGCATTCCGCTCGTGACGACCTTTCATGCGCTCGGCCGCGTGCGCCGCCTGCACCAGGGCGCGGCCGACGGCTTCCCGGACGAACGCTTCGCGATCGAGGACACGCTCGCGCGCCGCTCGGACCGGCTGATCGCCGAATGCCCGCAGGACGCGCTCGACCTCACCACGCATTACCACGCGGACGCCGCGCGCATCGAGATCGTGCCGTGCGGATTCGACGCCCGCGAATTCCGGCCGGTGCCGCGCGTCGACGCACGCGCGCGGCTTGGCTGGCCGCAGGATGCGTTCATCGTGCTGCAGCTCGGGCGACTGGTGCCGCGCAAAGGCATCGACAACGTGATCGACGCCGTCGCGCGAATGCCGCGCGATCCGCAACGGCCGACGCGTCTTTACGTGGTCGGCGGCAGCCAGGCCACACCCGACCCGGCGCGCGATCCGGAACTCGCGCGGCTCGCCGCGCTCGCGCACGACACCGGGATCGCCGAGCGCGTGACCTTCGTCGGCCGCCGCGACCGCGATGCGCTGCACCTGTACTACAGCGCCGCCGACGTGTTCGTGACGACTCCGTGGTACGAGCCGTTCGGGATCACGCCGGTGGAAGCGATGGCGTGCGCGGCGCCGGTAATCGGCAGCGACGTCGGTGGGATTCGGACGACGGTCGACGACGGCACCACGGGCTACCTCGTGCCGCCGCGCGACCCCGCCGCACTCGCCGAGCGGCTGCTGCAGCTGCGCGCGCAACCGGCGCTGTGCGACGCGCTCGGCCGCGCCGGCTACCTGCGCGCACACCGCTTCTACACGTGGCGCGGCGTGACAGACCGCCTCGTCGACATCTACCGCGACGTCGCGCACCCGCAGCGCGCCGGCTCCGCGGCCAGCCGCCGCACGCCCGTGGCGACCACGCCAGGTGTACTCGCGCACCGCAAGGAGAACGCATGATGAAGGGCTACGATCGCAAACGCATACTCGTCACCGGCGGTGCCGGGTTTCTCGGCTCGCATTTGTGCGAACGGCTCGTGACATCGGGCCACGATGTGCTGTGCGTCGACAATTTCTACACCGGCACGAAGGACAACATCGCGCACCTGCTCGATGCGCCGAACTTCGAGTTGATGCGGCACGACGTGACGTTTCCGCTGTACGTCGAAGTCGACGAGATCTACAACCTCGCGTGCCCTGCGTCGCCGGTGCACTATCAGCGCGACCCGGTGCAAACGACCAAGACCAGCGTGCACGGCGCGATCAATCTGCTCGGCCTCGCGAAGCGCGTGAAGGCGCGCATCCTGCAGGCGTCGACGAGCGAGGTGTACGGCGACCCCGACGTGCATCCGCAGGACGAACGCTACTGCGGCCGTGTAAATCCGATCGGCGTGCGCGCGTGCTACGACGAAGGCAAACGCTGCGCGGAGACGCTCTTCATGGACTACCACCGGCAGTACGGCGTCGACGTGCGGATCGCGCGGATCTTCAACACGTACGGGCCGCGCATGCACCCGGCCGACGGGCGGGTCGTATCGAACTTCATCACGCAGGCGCTGGCCGGCGAGCCGTTGACCGTCTACGGCGACGGCAGGCAGACGCGCTCGTTCTGCTACGTCGACGACATGGTCGATGCGCTGATCCGGCTGATGGGCGAGCCCGGCGACGCATGCGAACCGGTGAATCTGGGCAGCGACGACGAGATCGCGATGATCGACGTCGCGCGCGAAGTCGCGAGAATCGTCGGCACGCAGGTGCCGATCGAATTCCGCCCGCTGCCGTCCGACGACCCGCGCCAGCGGCGGCCCGATCTCGACGCCGCGCAGCGGCGCCTCGGCTGGCGCGCGACGACACCGCTTGCGAGCGGGCTCGCGCACACCGCGCGCTATTTCATCCATCGGCAGGCGGTGCATCACACGCCGGGCGATCTCGTGCGCAGCACACAGATCGCGTCGCACATGCTCGCGCAGATCAGCACGCAGAACCGGCCGACGACGGCGACGTGAATGCGATGGCGTGACTGCAGCCGGTGCGCACTGCGCGTCTGCAGCCGCGCTTGAGCCGTCGCGTCCCTCCGCCGGCATCGTCGGCCGTGAGCCGGATGGATGCACCGATACCGCGCGCATGCTCGCGCATCGCTGCCGGCACGCCCGCCGACAATCGTTCCGAGGGAGAATTTCGACACATGACCGCTCCGACACGCTGGCTCGTCATCTCGCCGCATCTCGACGATGCCGTCCTCAGTTGCGGGCAGGTGCTCGCGCAGGCGCCCGGCTCGGTGGTCGTCACGGTGTTCGCCGGCATTCCGCCACGTCACACGGCCGCGCCGCCGTGGGATCGGCGCGCAGGCTTTCGCACCGCCGACGAAGCGATGCGCAGCCGCCGCGACGAGGACCGCCGCGCGCTCGAAACGCTCGATGCGCGCCCGCTCTGGCTCGACTTCCTGGACGATCAGTACGGCGCGCCGGCCGCCTCCACCGACATCGCCGCGCGGCTGGCCGACGCCATCGACGCGCATCCGGGCTTCGGCGTACTCGCGCCGGCAGGCCTGTTCCATCGCGATCATTTGCAGGTTCAGCAGGCCGTGCTGCCGTTGCTGCGCGCGTCCGGACGCTCGGACGACGCAGCGCGCGTGTGGCGCTTCTACGAAGATATTCCGTATCGGCGCATCGAAGGACTGATGGCCAAGCGCGTGGCCGGCTGGCGCGCGCAGGGTTGGATCGCGTATCCGGACGCGGCGCCATCCGAGTCGGACAACCGCACCGACGGCGCGGCGGCGAAGGCGTTGGCGGTCGAAGCGTATGCGAGCCAGATTGCGCTGTTCGAGCCCGACATGCGCGCCGAGCTCCGCGAACCCGAAGCGTACTGGCGGCTCGAATGCGACACGTGCGCGTAACGCCCCCGCGCGTGCATCGGCCGCCGCACGAGGCACGCATGACCGCGGTCGTGCTGACCTACCGGCGGCCGGCGGAACTGGAACGCACGCTCGCGCGGCTCACGGAGCTGCCCGATCGGCCGGCGATCGTCGTCGTCGACAACGGCGCCGACGATGCGACCCTCGCCCTCGTGCGCGAGCGCTTTCCCCATGCGGCGCTCGTGCACGCGCCGCGCAATCTCGGCGCGGCCGGCCGCAACCTCGGCGTGGCGCTCGCGCGCACGCCGTACGTCGCGTTCTGCGACGACGACACGTGGTGGGCGCCGGGTTCGCTCGCCGCGGCCGCGAATCTGCTCGACGAACATCCGCACGTCGCGGCCGTCACCGCGCGCGTGCTGGTCGGGCCGGAACAGCGTGAAGACCCGACTTGCCGGCTGATGGCAGACAGCCCGCTCGATGCGCCCGTCGCGCTGCCCGGCCGCCCGATCCTCGGGCTGCTGGCGGGCGCGACCGCGTTCCGGCGCGACGCGTTCCTGGATGCGGGCGGCTATCATCCGCGCTATTTCCTCGGCGGCGAGGAGGCGCTGCTCGCGCTCGACCTGTACCGCGCGGGTCGGTGGCTGGTGTATGCACCGCATCTGACGGTTCATCATTACCCTTCGCAGCAGCGGGACGTGAAGGCACGCGTGAGCGTGACGACTCGCAATGCGGTATGGACCGCCTGGCTGCGATGGCCGGCCGGCGCCGCACTCGCGCACACCGCACGCATGCTGCCGCACCTGCGCCGCGAACGCGGCATCATTCGCGCGTTCGCGGGCCTGCCGTGGATTTTGCGCGAGCGGCGCGCGATTCCGCCGCATGTCGAACGCATGCGCCGCCAGCTCGCCGGCGACGCGCGGCATCGCGCGGACGACCACGCGTGAGCGCCGCGCATGGGGTCAGGAATCCGGCTTTTCCGCTTCGTCTTCCAGTTGTGCGAGCCGGTTGTAGATCGTTTTCAGGCTGACGTCGAGCACCTCGGCCGCCTGCGCCTTCACACCGCCGCATTGCGCGATCGTGCCGAGAATCAGCTTGCGGTCGACTTCCTCCAGCGGCGTGCCGAACGGCACCGTCACGCGGTCTTCATGCGCGTCGACCATGCTGGATAGCTCGTCCATGATCGGCGGCGGCAGCGTGTCGATCACGTCGGCGTCGCTGAAGATGCTCGCGCGCTGCACGAAGTTGCGCAGCTCGCGCACGTTGCCCGGCCACGCATAGGATTTCAGCGCCTCGCGCGCGGCCGGCGAGAAGCGCAGGTTGCGCCCGCTATCGTCGTTGTAGCGTTGCAGGAACGCGTCGGCGAGCATCGGGATGTCGTCACCCCGCTCGCGCAGCGACGGCAGCGGAATCGGGAACACGTTGATCCGGTGATAGAGGTCGGGGCGCAGCTTGCCCTCCGCCATCGCGGCTTCCGGGTCGCGGTTGGTTGCGGCGACGATCCGCACGTCGACGTCGATCTCGCGCGTCGAGCCGAGCCGCGTGAGCCGGCCGGTTTCGAGCACGCGCAGCAGCTTGACCTGCGATTCCAGCGGCATCTCGGTGATTTCGTCGAGGAACAGCGTGCCGCCGTCCGCGCGTTCGAAGAAGCCCTTGTGTTGCCGCTCCGCTCCGGTGAAGCTGCCGCGGTCGTGGCCGAACATCTCGCTCTCGACGAGGTTCGCGGCGATCGCGCCGCAGTTCACCGCGAGGAACGGGCCGCGGCGCCGCAGGCTCAGGTCGTGCACCGTTTGCGCGGCAAGCTCCTTGCCGGTGCCCGATTCCCCGGTGAGCAACACCGACGCCTCCGTGCGCGCGACGCGGCCGATGGCATCGTAGACAGCCTGCATCGCCGGCGAGCTGCCGAGCATCCGGCCGAAGCGGCCGAGACGCTGCAGCTCGGACCGCAGCTCGGCGATTTCCTCGTGCAACGCGGTGGTGCGCGGCACGCGCGCGAAGATGCTGTTCAGCCGCTGCATGTTCAGCGGCTTCACGAGATAGTCGGTCGCGCCGCGCCGCAATGCATCGATCGCGGTTTCAAGGCTCGCGTGACCGGTGGTCAACACCATTTCGCAATGCCCGCGTTTGGGCAATGCATCGAACAGATCCATCCCGTTGCCGTCAGGCAAAACGAGATCGCACAACACGAGATCCGGGGTATTCGTCGAGACGAGCGTGCGCGCCTCTTCGAGCGTCGCGGCCGTATCGCACGCGAGCTGCTGTGCTTGCGCGAGCGCCGCGAGCATCGCGCGCGTGTCGGCATCGTCTTCGACGATCAGGACGTAAGGCATCCAAGCTCCTTGTGATGCGGCCCGGCGCATGATGGAAACCGAGACCGCGGCGGGCATGCGGTGCGGGTGCGGCGCCTGGCACGGCGCGACGCATCGGCACGGCACACGAACGAGCAGACAAGCAGGCCTGCCATGACAAACGAGTGTTTAGCAGTATAGAAGAAGCGTGTCGTGCAGTCGCGCTTCATCGAATAAATCTATCTATTCGGGAACCTCGCATTGCGAGATTCAATCTCTGGCAATACCCGTAAACGGTATGCTTGTTAAACGAAAAACGACGCTCATTGCGTCATTTTTTCATCTTGTCTCGACGGTTTCGGTCAAAACTTCCCAACTCGGTCATACCCATGTCGAAATCCGACGATGACGGCACGCGACTGTTCGGCCGCTCGCGAACAATCCAGGATTTGCTGGAGAAAATATCGCGCGTCGCCGCAACGCGCGTGAGTGTGCTGGTGGTCGGCGAAAGCGGAGCCGGCAAGGATATCGTCGCGCGGCTCATTCACGACATGAGCCCGCGCCGGCGCGGGCCGTTCGTTCCGGTCAATTGCGGTGCGATTCCCAAAGACCTCGCGGAGTCGCATTTGTTCGGTCATGAAAAAGGCAGCTTCACCGGCGCGGTCGCGCAACACGTCGGCATGTTCGAAGCCGCACGCGGCGGCACGCTGTTTCTCGATGAAATCGCGGAAATGCCGGCGGAATTGCAGGTGAAACTGCTGCGCACGCTCGAGACCAACACGATCATGCGCGTGGGCGGCCACGAGGCGATTCCGCTCGACGTGCGGATCGTCGCGGCCACCCATCACGATCCGGTCGAAGCGGTGCGCAGCGGCCGGCTGCGCGAGGACCTGTTCTACCGGATCGCGACGATCGCACTGCACGTGCCGGCGCTGCGCCAGCGCGAGGACGACGTCGGCGACATCGCGCTGCAGATCGTCGAGCGATTGAACGCGCGGCACCGCACGCGCAAGCGCCTGTCGATGCAGGCGATGAAGGCGCTGCGCGCATACACGTGGCCCGGCAACGTGCGCGAGCTGCGCAATGCGCTCGAGCGCGCGTTCATCCTCGCCGACGAGCAGATCGAACTGCAGTTGCCGCGCCGCCCGCCGCCCCGCGAGGAAGTGCGCCACAACGCGATGACCCTCCACATCGGCACGACGCTCGCGCACACGCAGCAACGCTTCATCGTCGCGTCGCTGCGGCACTTCAACGGCGACAAGCCGCGCACCGCGAAGGCGCTCGGCATCAGCCTGAAAACGCTCTACAACCGGCTCGCACTGCTGCCCGAACACGAACGCAATGCGACGAGCGGCACGGCCGCGCCCGGGTCCGGCGCGGGCAGCGGCGCTGCGGCCGGTGCAACGGGCACAGCCGGCGCCGCAAGCGCGACCACGCCGCCTGGCGTGCCGAGCCCGTAAGCGCGCGCGGCCGTTCGCGCGGCCACGCGCGCTACGACGTCATGTCACGCAACGCGCTGTCCCAGTCGCGCGCGAACCGGTCGATCGCGAACCGCTCGCACGCGTCGCGCTTCGCGGCCGCGCCCCATTCGCGCGCGAGCTCCGGCTCGCGGATCAGCGTCCGCATCGCATCGATCAGCACCGCGGGCCGCGTGTCGGCAACGCCGTTGCGGCCGCTGCGCACGAGCTGCGCCATCTCCGTCGTTGCGAGCGCAACGATCGGCATGCCGATCATCATCGCCTCGATCACCGACAGCCCGAGGCTCGTATAGCGGATCGGATTGAAGAAGAACCGGTAGTGCGCGAGAAATTGCGGCAGCGCCGGATTCGGCACCTCGCCGATTCCGCCGAGTTCCGCCGATCCCATTCCGACCAGATCGAGCGGCACGCTGCGACGCACGTCCTCGAACAGATCCGCGCCGAGTCGCCGCCCGCGCCGCGCGAGGTTGTTCACGACCGTCACGCCCTTCGGCAGCGTGCCGTGATATTCAACATCACCCGGCACCAGCACGCCGTGCTCGATCACACGCGTCGGCGTGACGCCGTTGTCCCACATCAGCGCGTTGAACGGGGTCACGTGCACCAGCAACACGTTCGGATCCTGCACGGGGTGCAGCGTGTCGGTCGGATGCTCGCGCGGCGGATCGTGTTCGACGAACAGCGTCGGCAGCGCACGCTGCGCTTCGCTCAGCAGGCGCACGCGGTCGTGTTCGTAGTGGCTGTGATGCTGATACAGCACGCAGTCGAACTCGGTGTCGCGCACGCACTCGGCCGGCACCTCGATCACGTTGTCGCCCCACGGCAAATGCCCGACCCGCCCCGCATAGCCCGGCGGATGCTGGGGCTTCGTCACGATGTAGAAATCGTGCGGCGCCTGCGACAGGTAGTACAGATAGTTGCCATGCACGTGCCAGGTGAGCACGCGCAACCGCTTACGTGACATGACGTCTCTCCTCCGCGAGCAGCTCGCCCGCCCGATCGACCACGTCGCCGACGCCGATCGCGGTCGCGCACTCGTGTCCGTATGGACAGGTGTCGAACATGCACGGCCGGCAGGTCGGGTAGTTCGCGAGCACGCGATGGCGGTCCGCGTCGAGCGGCGCCCAGCGGGCCGTGTCGCTGCCGCATGCGACGACGATGCTCGGCGTACCGAGCGCCGCCGCGACATGCGACACGCCCGTGTCGTTGCACAACAGCAGCCGCGCGCGGCCGATCAGCGCGGCCAGCGCGCCAAGCGGCGTGCGGCCGCACAGATTCACGCACGGCCGCCCGAGATGATCGGCGAACGCGTTGGCGAGCGCGAGTTCCCCGCGCGTGCCGGTCAGCACGATCTGCCAGCCGTCGTCGGCGAGCTGCCGCGCGGCGCTCGCGAACCGCTCGACGGGCCAGCGTCGCGACGCCATGCGCGCACCCGGATGGACGATCACGTAGCGGCCGGGATCGAGCGCATGCTCGTCGCAGAGCACATGCCACAGCGCGTAGTCGAGGCCGCCGAGCGGAAATTCGAGGTAGTCGCCCCAGTCCGGGTAACCAAGCTTGCGCGTGAGCGACAGATAGCGCGTGACTTCGGGCTCGCTGTCCCGCCACACGACGGAGCAGTCGAGCGCGGCCGCGCCGCCGTCGGGCGGCATGAATCCGGCCGTGCGCGTCGCGCCGAGCGACGCGACGATCGCGTTGGTATGCACGCCGCTGCCGTGCAGCTGGATCGCGAGATCGAAGTCGCGCGCGCGGCATTCGGCGACGAACGCCTCGCGCGCGGCCGGGTCGGCATCCGGTTGTTCGCCGAGGCCCGGCGCGCCGGGGAACGCGATGAAGTTGTCGATGTAATCCGCGAAGCGAGACGCGAATTCGCGCGCCCACGGCAATCCGATCAGCGTGATGCGCGCGTCCGGCTCGCCGCGCCGCAGCGCGCGCAGCGCGGGCACCGCGCATAGCATGTCGCCGAGTTGCAGCGCGCGAAAGACCGCGATGCGCATCGGGCCGGATGACGGAGCGGATTCGAGCATCATAGGAAGAACACCCGGAAATGGAGCGCGCCGCGCACGCGCCAGTACAGCGATACCGGCGGGATCGCGATCGACGTGACGATCATCTCGGCCACGTGCGACGGCGTAAGCCGCGTGCCGCGCAGCCGCCTTACGCAGAACGCCGCCGTGATCGCCGCCCATGCCGCCGCGCACGCGGCGGCCGGCGCGCGCAAGCCGGCCGCGAAGCAGCCGAGCGCGGCGAGCGCGAACAGCACGGCCGCGTAGTAGTTCCACGGCGGCATCGGCCGGATATGGCGCCGGTAGGTCGCGCGATGCTTCTTGTACAGCAGCGCGTCGAAATACACCTTCGACTGCGCGCCGATGCTCGAGCCCCACCGCGCGGGCCGCACCGGATGAACGATCCGCGCGCTCTCGACGTCGACGATCGGTCCCGCATGCTCGCGCAGCGCGAACATCAGGTCCGCATCCTCGCGCCACGCGCGCGTGAAGCGCTCGTCGAAGCCGCCGACGCGCTCGAGCGCGGCGCGGCGCACGAAGCAGTTCGCGGTCGCGAACTCGGCATGCGCGAGTCCGGCCGCGTCGCGCTCGTAGTCCGTCGGGCGCGGCCGCAGCGGCACGTCAATGCGCCCCGCGGCCGCGACCGCCGCCGGTTCGGCAAGCAGCGCGGCCGCGCCGTGCTTCAGCCACGTCGGGTCGGGAATCGTGTCGTCGTCGGTAAAGGCGATCAGCGCACCGCGCGCGCTGCGCCAGCCGACATTGCGCGCGCCGGCCGGCCCCTGCGTATCGGGCGCCGTCATGTAGCGAATCGCCGGCACGTCGGTCACGCGTGCGCGACATGCATCGACGACGGGCCGCGCGCTGCCGGCCGGATCGTCGTCGACGACGACGATCTCGTACGTCGTCGGATCGAACACCTGCACGCACAGCGCATCGAGGCAGCGTTCGAGCAGGTCGGGCCGCCGGTAGGTCGGCACGACAACCGACACCACCGTCGGCAGTTGCGTGTCACGCATGTTCATGTCGCGGCTTCTCCAGCAGGAACGAACCGATCACCAGCGCATCGAGCGGCGAGGTCCAGAAGCATTCGATCGCGTCGCGCGGCGAACAGACGATCGGCTCGCCGCGTGTGTTGAACGACGTGTTCACGAGCACCGGCACGCCGGTCAGCGCGTCGAACTCGGACAGCAGCGCATGCAGTAACGGGTGCTGATGCTCGTCGACCGTCTGCACGCGCGCGGTGCCGTCGATATGGCGCACCGCCGGAATCGTGGCTTCCGCGCCCGGCGCGACGTCGTAGACGAACAGCATGAACGGCGCGCGCAGCGGCGTGCGCTTGCCGCCGTTGAACCAGTGGTGGGCCTTGCTTTCGAGCACGACCGGCGCGACCGGCCGGAAGTCCTCGCGATCCTTGATCCGGTTCAGCTTGTGCTGCATCTGCGGATCGGTCGGCGACGCGAGGATCGAACGGGCGCCGAGCGCGCGCGGCCCGAACTCCATGCGGCCCTGGAACCAGCCGATCACCCGGTTCGCCGCGAGCAGCTCGGCCGTCTGCGCGGCGACGTCGTCGAGCCGCCGGTACGGCAGCTGCGCTTCCTTCACGAACGCTTCGATCGCGTCGTCGCTGTACGACGGCCCGAGGTACGCATGGTCCATCCGCCAGTCGCCGCGCATTCCGCGCATCCGGAAATCGGTCCACAGCGCGGCGCCGAGCGCGGTGCCCGCATCGCCCGCGGCCGGTTGCACCCATACGTCGTCGAACGGGCCGCGATCGCGGATCTTCGCGTTCATCACGCAGTTCAGCGCGACGCCGCCCGCCATCGCAAGCTGCTTCTCGCCGCTTTCGGCCGCCAGCCAGTCGACCGCCTGCAGCGTCGTTTCCTCGAGCACGAGCTGCAACGCGTGCGCGATGTCGCAGTGATGTGGCTCGATCGGGCCGCCGCGCTCGCGCGCCGGCCCGAACAGCGCGACCAGATCGCCGCCGCTGATTTCGTAGCGGCCTTCGCCGCCGTAGCGCACCAGCTTGCGCATCTCGTCTGCGAACACCGGCTTGCCGTACGACGCGAGCGCCATCACCTTGTACTCGTCGGATGAATGCAGGAAGCCGAGGTAGGTCGTCACCCGCTCGTACAGCAAGCCGAGCGAATGCGGCATGTTGACCTGGCCGAGCCGCCGGTACGCGTGCCCGTCGAACACCCCGTAGCTCGTCGTCGCGCGTTCGCCGCGGCCGTCCATCGTCATCACCGCGCAGTGCGCGTCCGGCGCCGCGAGAAATGCGCTCGCCTCGTGCGCGAGATGGTGCTCGATGAAATGCCAGCGGAACGGCCCGTCGTGTGCGACGCCGCGAAAGCGCCGCTGCAGGTGATGCGGCGCACCGCCCGCGAGCTGGCGCGGCGCGTTGACGATCGACGAAAGAAACAGCGGATGCCACGGCGACGCGCCGTCGGCGCGCGGCGCGTGCGCGGACGGCGCAAGCGGCAGCGTCAGCTCGGGCGCGTCGCCGTGACGATCGAGCTCGAGCCACGGGTCGTACGAATACGCGACGTGGTCGACATCCGCGAGCACGATGCCCGCTTCGGCGAGACAGTAGTCGATCGCATGAAACGGCAGCTCCCACGTCGAGAACGGCACCGGCCGCTTTGCATGCTTCACGTGCGTGAAGCGTTCGTCTTCGGCCGCCGCGATCACGACGCCGTCGCGCACGAGACATGCGGCGCTGTCGTGGAACGCGGCGTTGATGCCCAGCGTATAAATCGGTTCGGCCATGCGTCAGCTCCTGGTGATGACGTGCGCGAAGGGAATCACGTTCGACGCGTTCGCCGCAGCCGGCTCGTCGCCATGGACGGCAGCCCGCGCGGCGGCGCGCTGCGCATGGCGTTCGCTGCCGCGCAGCAGCGCGTGCGTCGCCGCGACGACGTCGTCCACACTCACGCCGAGCAGACACGGATGGCCCGGCTGGTTGCAGACGCTGCGATAGCAGTTGCGGCACGGCACGTCGACGTTCAACGCGCGATGCGGCACACGCCACGGCGTGTGCTGCGGGTTGGTCAGTGCGTACAGATCGACGACCGGCGTGCCGAGCGCGGCCGCGAGATGCACGGGGCCGCTGTTGTTCGACAGCAGCAGATCGGCCGCCTCGATCAGCGCGCCGAGTTCGCCGAGCGGCAACGCGCCGGCCAGCGGCACCGCGCGCGGCCCGGCACGTTCGCACACCGCTTCGATGAGCGCGCGCTCGCCGGCGCTGCCGGTCACGGCGATGCCGTCGAACAGCGGCGCGAGCCGCGCAGCCGCGTCTCCGAAGCGTTCGGCGGGCCAGCGCCGCGACGCCGCGCTCGCGCCCGGATGCACGACCAGCCACCGCCCGTGCGCGGGCCCCGGCCGGCGCGCGCCGCCGATGCGTTGCAACGCGCCGCGCAAGCGCGCATGCAGCGCGCGCCGCGCCGTATCGCCCGGCTCGAACGCCATGCGCCAGTCGGACGTCTTCGCACCGATCGTGCGCACCAGCGCAAGCTGCCGTGCGACTTCGTGGCGCACGTGCGAATCCGGCTCGGTTTCAGGCACGCGATCGGTCAACAGTTCATACGGATTCTCGCGGCAATGCGCGAGCCGCAGCGGAATGCCCGCGAGCCAGCACATCATCGCGGCCGGCAGCGGACTCTGGCTGTACACGGTGAAGATCACGGCCGCATCGAAGCGGCCCGCGAGCAGCTGGTCGATCATGTCGAGATCGGCGACCGGATCGCCACGCGCATCGGGATGCTTGACCCACGGCGCATCGTAGGTCCACACGTCGTCGACCATCGGCAGATGGTTCGCGAGCGCCGCGCCGGTGCGCGACGTCAGCAGCGTGAGCCGGCGGTCGTGGCCGCTTTCCTTCAGTGCGCGCATTGCCGGCGTCGTCATCAGCACGTCGCCGAGGCTGTCGAGCCGCACGCACAGGATGCGGCGCGCGCGCTCCCACGCGGCGCTCATTGCCGCCCCCACACGCCGTGACGGCGCGTCGCCTCGCGTGCGACGATGTCGGCCGCGGAATCGAGACGGGCGACCACGTGATGCGGCGTGCGCACCGCATCGATCCGCCACTCGGTCTCGTTGCCGCAGTCGACGAGAATCGTGCTGCAGCGCGCGCCGTGGCCGGCCTCGACGTCGTCGAGTATGTCGCCGATCATCCAGCTGCATTCCGGAACGGCGTCGAGTGCCGCAAGCGCGCGGCGCAGCATGCCGGGGCGCGGCTTGCGGCACAGACAGTCGCAGGTATAGCGCGGCACGGTGCCCGCCGGGTGATGCGGGCAGTAAAAAAAATCCGCCAGCGCCGCGCCGTTTGCTTCGAACAGTTCGGCGAGACGCTGGCGGACCGCGCCAAGCTGTGATTCGTCGAAGTGGCCGAGCGCGACGCCCGGCTGGTTCGACACGACCGCGATCGGCATGCCGGTCGCACCGAGCGTGCGCAGCGCGCGCGCGGCGCCCGGCGCGAGCCGCATCTGCGCGGGGTCGACGTTGTACGGCACGTTCTCGAGCAACGTACCGTCCTTGTCGAGCAGCACCGCGCCGGGCAGCCGCCGTTCGCGCTTCAGGGCCATGATGTCTCCTTCATCGGCAACACCATCACCTCCGGCACGACCGTGCCGGGCGGCTGCATCAGCACGAAGCGCACGGCGGCCGCGACGTGTTCGGGCGGCTGCAGCGTGTCCTCGTCGATGTCGGGGAAGCGGTCGAGCAGAAACGGCGTGCGCATCCCGCCGGCGACGATCGCCGACACGCTCACGCCGGCCGGCCGCAGTTCCGCGTGCAGCGCATGCGACAAGCCGAGCAGCCCCCACTTCGTCGCGTGATACGCGGACGCATTGGGCCATGCGCGCTTGGCTGCCGTCGATGCGATGTTCACGATGTG
Organism: Burkholderia latens; assembly: GCF_001718795.1. NCBI lineage: Bacteria > Pseudomonadati > Pseudomonadota > Betaproteobacteria > Burkholderiales > Burkholderiaceae > Burkholderia > Burkholderia latens. Next base: position 257,899 of record NZ_CP013437.1, read on the forward strand.
GCCGCGGCCGCGCGCCTTCATCATCGGCACGGCTGCATGGCACATCAGGTAAGGGCCGAACAGGTTCGTCATCATCACCTGCTGCCACGCGGCAACGCTGACGTCGTCGATCGGGGCGGTCACGTCGATCGCCGCGTTATTGACGACGATGTCGAGATCGCCGAGCGCCTCGCGCGCGTCGTGCACGACCTGCAGCACCGACGCCTCGTCGCGCACGTCGAGCGGCCGTCCGACCGCCTGGCCGCCGTGCCGCTCGAGCCGCTGCGCGACGGCCGCCGCGCGATCGCCGTCGAGATCGGCAACGATCACGTGCGCGCCGTGTTGCGCCAGTTCCTCGCAGATGGCCTCGCCGAGGCCGCGGCCGCCGCCCGTGACGAGTGCGGTACGGCCGGCGAGCGTGGGTCGGGCGGGATCGTGAGTCGCGTTCACTTGCACCTCCTGGTAGCGTCGGAAGAATCGTGGCGATGACACTTGTCGTGACAAGCGTCCTACAGGGGTACAGCGAAAAGCATGCCACTGCGCGGAAGCCCGCGCCGTATCGCACCGCGGCGCGGCTTCGCTGGCTTTTTTATAACCGGCTGTAAAAACGTGGCCGCGCGCGCTCAGATCGCGAGGCTGTCCGGCGTCGCCTGCGCGCGGTGCTTCGCGAGCGCACGCAGGCAGTGTGCGATGCAGCCGGCGAATGCCTCATCGAACCACGGCTGCGCGCCCGATACGCCGACCACGATCCCGTGCTGCGCCACCGCGCCCCACAGGTTCGTGTCGCCCGTGCGCAGCCGGTACGGCTCCAGCGCCTGCACGACATGGCCGTCGCGACCGGTCTCCCACGACAGCCGCGCCTTCGCACGTGCGTACGCGCGATAATCGGCGTCCCAGTCCTTCGGGTCGGGCAGCGAGAATTCGTACAGGATCGCGTCCTCGAACGCCGCGTCGCGCGGCCCCAGCGCGGGATCCATGATCACGATGTGCAGGCAGCCGCTGTCGCCGACGAAGTCGCTCTGCAACGCGGCCGACAACGTCGGCAGCAGCAGCTCGACGGCCGCGACCGCGGCCTGGCGGTCGGCGAACGCGCTACCGCCGCGGCGCGCGGTCAGGGTTTCGGTATTCGTCGGGTTCAGAAGGTTCGGCATGGATCTCTCCGGAAGAAAAAGCGAGCGCACGCAGCGCCGCGATCAGGTCGGCCGCTACCGCGGGCTTGGTCAGGTACGCATGGAACCCCGCTTCGACCGCGCGCGTGCGATCGCGGTCGCGCGCGTGGCCCGACAACGCCAGCGCCTCCAGGGGCGCGCGGCCGTCGCGCGGGCGGTCGGCGTCGAGCTGGCGCACGCGGCGCATCACCGCGTAGCCGTCTTCCTCGTCGTCGCCGAGGTCGATGTCGCAGACGAGCAGCGCCGGCCAGTCGACGCGGCGCGCGCGCCACAGCTCGTCGAGCAGCGCATGCCCGGACGCGAACGCCTGCACGTCGGCGCCCGCGACCTTCAACAGCGCGGTCAGCGCTTCACGCGCTTCGTCGTGATCGTCGACGCACGCGATGCGCAACCCTTCGAGCGGCGGCTTCGTGTCGGCGAGCGTCGCGGCGCCGGCGTCCGCCAGTTGCATCGATGCGGGCGCCACCGCGGACATCGGTAGCGACAGGTGCAACGTCACGCCGATGTCGTCGCGTTCGCGCAGGATGTAGCCACCCGCTTCCTCGATCGCGCGCTGCAGCAGTTCGAGATCGGCCAGCGACAGCTCCGGCACGTCGACGCCCGCGCACGTGATCGTGATGCGCGCGTCGGGATCGTGGCGCGCCGTGCGCACTTCGACCTGCCCGCCGCCGCTCGCGTCGATGCCGCCGCGGCACAGCTCCCAGATCAAGCGGCGCAGCGCAGCGGGGTCGGCCTTGACGACGAGATCTTCGTCGGACAGCTGGCGAAACACCGGCACGCCGCGCATCGCGGCCGCCTCCGCGAGCGAGTCGAGCACCTGTGCGACCAGCGGGTTGATCCGCACCGGCTGCCGCGCGAACTTTGCCTCGGTGCGTTCGAGTTCGCGCTGCTGCGCCTGCAACGCCCACATCTGCGCGTACACGCCGTTCTCGGCCAGCAGCTCGTCGTGCGTGCCTTGCTCGACGAGGCGGCCGTGCTCCATCACGAGGATGCGGTCCGCATCGACGATCGTCGACAGCCGGTGCGCGATGATGAGGCTCGTGCGATGCTCGGCCACGCGCATCAGTTCCTGCTGGATCGCGCGCTCCGCGCGCGTATCGAGCGCCGACGTCGCCTCGTCGAATACGACGATCGGCGGCGCCTTCAGCAACGCACGCGCGATCGCGACGCGCTGCCGCTCGCCGCCCGACAGCCGCACGCCGCGCTCGCCGACGCGCGTGTCGTACGCGTCGGGCAGCCGTTCGATGAACGCGTCGAGCTGCGCGCCGCGCGCGGCCGCGACCACGTCGGCTCGCGTCGCATCGCGCCTGCCGTACGCGATGTTGTACGCGAGCGTGTCGTTGAACAGGATCGTGTCCTGCGGCACGATGCCGAGCGCGTCGCGCAGGCTGCGCTCGGTCACGAGGCGCAGGTCCTGGCCGTCGATCCGGATCATGCCCGCATCGGGCTGGTACAGCCGGAACAGCAGCCGCGCGAGCGTCGACTTCCCCGAACCGCTGCCGCCGACCACCGCGACCGACTGTCCGGGCTCGATGCGAAACGACACGTCCCACAGGATCTGCCGGCTCGGCTCGTAGCCGAAGTCGACATGCTCGAATTCGATTGCGCCGCCGCGCACCACGAGCGGCTGCGCACCGGGCACGTCGCCATCTTCGCCGGGCTTGCCGCGCGCATCGAGCAGCGCGAATAGCCGCTCGATGTTCGTCAGCGCGTCGTTCGCCTCGCGGAACACGAAACCGAGCGCATTCAGCGGCAGACTGATCTGAATGATGTACGCGTTGATCAGCACGAGATCGCCCACCGTCATCGTGCCGCGCGCGACATACTGGCCGGCGAGCAGCATCACCGCCGCGATCCCCGCGCCGATGCATGCGCTCTGCCCGATATGCAGCGCCGACAGCGCGTACTGGTTGTCGACGCCGGCATCCCGCCATTCGTCGAGCACGCGTTCGAGCCGGCCGCGCTCGACGTCCTCGCGCGCGAAGTACTTCACCGTATCGACGTTGAGCAGGCTGTCGACCACGCGCGAATTCGATTCGGCCTCGAGTGCGTTCACGCGGCGCTGGTAGCGCATGCGCCGCCGCGTGAACACCACCGTATACGCCGCATAGACGGCGAACGTGATGAGGATGATCGTCGTGAAGCCGCCGCCGTACTTGCTGATCACGATTACGAGCACCGAGCCGATCTCGATCGCGGTCGGCACGACCGTGAACACGGCGACGCCCAGCAGGTAGCCGATGCCGGCCGTGCCCTTCTCGAGGTCGCGCACGACCGCGCCGGTCTCCCGCTGCGAGTGGAACCGCGCGCCCAGCCGGTGCAGATGACCGAACGTGCGTACCGTAAACGCGGCGACCGTATGCTGCGTGACCTGCACGAACGTCATGTCGCGCACTTCGTTCAGCGCATTGGCCGCGAAGCGCACGACCGCATACGCGAACAGCAGCAGCACCGGCAGCGCGATCGGCTGCCCGGATGCACGGCCGAGCCCGTCGACGATGTCCTTCAGAAGCAGCGGCACCGACACGGCCGCGGCCTTCGCCATGATCAGCAGCACGATCGCCGCGAGCACGCGCGCGCGGTAATGCCAGATCGCGCGCCACAGCTCGGCCGCGATGCGCAGGCGCAGCCCGCGCTTCGGATCGTCGGACGCGGCCGCGCGCACGCCGCCTGCGGTGTGGCGCGCGCGTTCGTCGCGTGAATCGCGATCGTCCTGGTCTTCGCGCTCGCCGCGCGTCGGGTCGTCAGTGCCGGTCGTCATGCGCGCGATGGCTGGTTCCTTGGTGATCGGATCGTCGTCCCGCGCATCGGCCGTCAGTGACGCGGTTCGCGGCCGGCGCCGCTGTCGGCCGCCGTGCTCCCGCCGGCGCCGCTACCGGCCCCGGCGCCGGCCGCGCTGCCGCTGCCCGGTTCCGGATCGCGCGCGGCCGGCAGCGTCGGCGTGACGGTGCGTTGCGACGGATGGAGCACCGTCCCTGTGTCGTGCTCGCCGTCGCGGCGCACACGTACGCGATTCTCGACGTCGCGCACGCACATGCAGCTGTCGGCGATGTCCTCGATGTCGTGCTTCATCCAGCGCGACGGCACGGTGCCGTCGAGCTCGACGCGGCCGTCGCGCACCTGCACGGTGACGTCGCTCACGTCGATATCCAGCGCATGCGCGAGCCGCTCGCACACGTCCTCGCGGATTCGCTCGTCCGAACGCGTATAGCCTTTCGGGCCACGGCGCTGACGCATCGGCTCGCGCTGCACGTCGCTGCCAAAACGCGACAGGTCGGGCGCGTCGGCGCCGCGTGAATCGTAATCGCGCTCGCCGCCGTACCAGCCCATCCGGTGATGTCCGCGCACCCCCGGCCGGTCGCCGCCGTAGCCCGCTTCGCCACCATAGCGGCCCTCACCGCCATGGCGCCCTTCGCCACCGTAGCGCCCCTCGCCGCTTTCGCGCGCGGCATTGCTGCTGCCGCGATGACCGTAACCGCGCTCCGCCTCCCACGCCGGATCGCGCGCGCCGGCCGGCGCGTCGCGCCAGTGGGTCGCGCCGCGCAGCGGTTGCTCGGCCGCCGGGCGCGCCGAGCGCTCGCTCCATTCGCTGCCCCAGTCTTCCGGCCCGACGTCCTCGCTCACGAAGCGCCGATACGCGGATTCATAGTCGGCGTCATGGCGCTCGGCTTCACCGCCGCGAAAATCGCGCTCGCCGGCGCCGCGGTATGCGCGTGCGCCGCGTTCCTGCCAGTCCGGCGGCCCGCCACCTTCGCGCTGCCGCCCGGGATATCGTCGTTGCATCGTCGTGCCCCTCCTTGATCGCGCCTGTGCCGCGCACGGCCCCATGTCGCGACGCGATGCGCGTTCGAAGGATCGTTGCAAGCCGCGTGCCGCGTTCGCGGCCGAAGCGGCTGCGGCGGCGCGGACGTGTCCGCAGCCGGCATCGCGATGTCTGGCGTTCCGTAGCGTTTCATACCGTTGCACCCGGCGTGGACCGGGCCGCCGGTTTCAAAACCGCAAGCGCGCCAGCGCCGGCCATGCGTCGCTGGCCGGCCCCGTCCCTATCTGCAATGCGATTGCACTTTTTGCCCAATTTCCGGCGGGATCGGGGACCCTATGCGCCGCCCGCACCAGGCTCCCGCGGCAAGTCGGCGTCTTCCGTGCTGCCCGGCTCGCTCAGCCGCTCGGTGCGGTCGGGCTCGATGTCGGCTGCGTCCTCCAGCCCAGCATCGCCGTCCGCCGATGCGCGTTCGCCGGTGCCAGCGCGGTCCGTATCGCTGTCGAGCGACGCGTCGCCGCGTTCCAGCGCATGTTCGTCGAGCGGCGAATCGACGTCGAACGGATGCCGCCGCGCGCCCGCCGTGTCGCTGCCGCTGTCGGACGAGTCGCTCGGTCCCAGCGCGCGGCCGTCGCGGCCGCGCTGCGCATTGTCATCGTCCGGGCCGACCGGGTCGTTGTCGGGATTCAACGTGCTGTTCATGTCGGTGTCCTCGTGTAGCGCCGGGCCGCGGCGCCATTGGCATTCGCGCGCCATGCCGCGGCCTGCGGGGGGCGTCGCACGCAATCGGCGTGCCACGTTGCCGCCGGCACGGCACGCGACCGCGACAGTTGCCCGCAACGAGCCGCGCGGCACGGGCAATGCGCAGTCATTGCTCAGGTGAATCGTGTTCCCGTATGCTGTTGCGGGAATCAATCCGGTTTCAATTGCCGCCGCCGGCCCGGCCGACAGGTGGCAGGGCGGGTTTTGTCCGCACCCTTCGAGTTGCCGTTCCGATGACAAAAGACCACGCCATTACCGATCCGCATGTGCCGCCCGGCCCCGCCGCCGACGCGCGGGATCTGCTGCACCGCTTCGCCGAATTCCGCTTCGAGACCGTCGTCGGCGCGATCACGGACTACGCGGTGTTCATGCTCGACCCGCAGGGCAACGTCGCCACGTGGAACCGCGGTGCGGAACGCATCAAGGGCTACCGCGCGGCCGAGATCGTCGGTCATCACTTTTCGCGCTTTTATCCGGCCGAAGCGATCGCCGCCGGCCGCCCCGCGTACGGGCTGCAGGAAGCGGTCTCGCACGGCCACTTCGAGGACGAAGGCTGGCGCGTGCGCAAGGACGGCACGTTGTTCTGGGCGAGCGTCACCATCACGGCCGTGCGCGACGCGGCCGGCCAACTGGCCGGCTTCATCAAGATCACGCGCGACATGACGGAGCGCAAGCGGCTCGCCGAACTCGAAGCGTCGACGCACCGGCTCAGCGTGTTCATCGCGATGCTCGCGCATGAACTGCGCAATCATCTCGCGCCGTTGCGCCACTCGGTCGGCGTGCTGCAAAGCCTGCCCGATCCCGCGCCGGCGCTCGCGCAATGCCGCGACGCCGTGCACCGCCAGGTCGGGCAGCTGACGCGGCTCGTCGACGATCTGCTCGACGTCGGCCGCATCACGGCAGGCAAGCTCCACCTCGACAACGCGCCGGTGACCGTGCGCGACCTCGTGTGTCGCGGCGTGGAAAGCATCCAGCCGAAGCTGGCCGCGCGCGAACAGCACATCCACGTCGACTTGCCGGCCGATCCGGTCGTCGTGCGCGGCGACGCCGCACGGCTCGTACAGGTGCTGCACAACCTGCTCGACAACGCATCGAAATTCTCGCCGCGCGGCGCGCGCATCGACGTCAGCGCAAGCGTCGATGCTTCCGGCGTCGCGATTCGCGTGACGGATCGGGGTGTCGGGATCGCGGCGGGGTCGCTCGACAAGATCTTCGACCTGTTTGAACAGGACGCGACGGCGGGCCGGCGCCCGTCCGACGGATTCGGGCTCGGCCTCGCAATCTGCCGGTCGTTCGTCGAGCTGCACGGCGGGATGATCTCGGCCGCAAGCGACGGTCCCGGCCGCGGTTCGACGTTTACCGTGCGACTGCCTGTCGACCCGACCGCGCGCGTCGAAGCGCCCGCACCACACCCGCCCGAGCATGCGGCGCCCGCGCCGCTGCGCGTGGTCGTCGTCGACGACAACCGCGATTCGGCGGATACGCTGGCGGTGCTGCTGCAGGTGAAGGGGCACGACGCACGCGCCGCATACGACGCGGACGAAGCGCTCGCGCTCGCGCGCGAAACCGTTCCGCACCTGATGCTGATCGATCTGTCGATGCCGGACATCGACGGCTTCGCGTTGCTCCACGAACTGCGCTCGATCGACACGCTCGCCGGAATGGCATGCGTCGCGCTATCGGGTCATGCGCGCCCGTCCGATCGCGCGCGCACGGCAAGCGAGGGCTTCGACGATCACCTCGTGAAGCCCGTCGAGATGGCGGTGCTCGATGCACTGCTGCAGCGCGTCGCACAGAAGGTTCACGGCGGCACGCGTTGAGCGTGCGCCGTTTTTGGTCATTCGGCCATCGCCCGGCACATCGCCGCGCAGGATTCGCACGCGAGCGCGCAGCGGCGGCAATGCTCGTGCGTATGCCGCCGGCATTCGGCCGCGCACAGGTCGCACGCATGCGCGCACAGCGTGCAGATGCGCGGCGCGAGCACGCTGCGGCGCGCCATCGCCCCCGACGCAAAACGGCACAGCTGCGCGCATTCGATATCGAGCGCGATGCAGTCCGTCAGTTGTTGCGTATCGGGCCCCGCGAGACATCCGGCCGTGCACGCATCGCACGCATGCGCGCACGCGTCGCAAGCGGCCATGCAGTTGTCGTAGCGGTCGTTCATCTGGTTCATCGCATTGCTCCTTGTCGGGTTCGCCGCGTCACGGCGTCAGTTTCACTTTCATCCAGCCGGGCTCGCGCACGTCAAACGCGCGATACGCATCGATCGCGTTCGTGAGCGGCTCGCGGCGCGTGAGCACCGACGCCGGATCGAACGCGCTGCTGCGCACCAGTTCGATCAGATGCGGCGTGATGGTGCGGTGATTGCAGTTGCCCATCTTGATCGTCAGGTTGCGGTTCATTGCCTCGCCGATCGGGAATACGCGCGCCTGCGGCGGATACACGCCGATCACCGAGACCGTACCGGCCTTTGCAACCGCCCGCACCGCCCATTGCAGCACCTGCGACGGCCCGTCTCCCGGCACCCAGTTGCGGCCATCGGGCTTGCGGCGGGGCGCCACGGCGTCGACTTCCGCGTCGAACGCGCGCGCGGCGTCCTGGTCGGCCGCGGCCGGCCCGTGCGTCGCGCGCATCGCATCGACACCGACCGCGTCGATCACACGATCGACGCCGATCCCGCCGGTGAGCCGCAGCACCGTGTCGACCGGGTCTTCGTCGGAGAAGTCGATGGTCTCGGCGCCTTGCGCGCAAGCCATCTCCAGCCGCGACGCGATGCGGTCGATCGCGATCACGCGCCCCGCACCCATCAGCTTCGCGCTCGCGATCGCGAACTGACCGACCGGCCCGGCGCCGAACACGGCGACCGTGTCGCCGGGCTTCACCTCCGCGAGCTGCGCGCCGAAATAGCCGGTCGGAAAGATGTCGGACATCAGGATCGCGCGGTCGTCGTCGATCGCGTCGGGCAGACGAATCAGGCTCGCGTTCGCCAGCGGCGTGCGTGCGTATTCTGCCTGCAGCCCGTCGAACGGGCCCGTGCTGGCAGGACCGCCGAAGAACGCGGTGCCCGCGAGCGGGCCGCCGGGGTTCGCGACGTCGCATTGCGCGGTGTAGCCGGCGCGGCAATACGCGCAGCTGCCGCACGCGATTGTCGATGGAATCAGCACGCGATCGCCGCGCTTGAGATTGCGCACGTCGCGCCCGACCGCCTCGACGATGCCGACGCCCTCGTGACCGAGAATCGTGCCCGGCTTCATGCCGCCGAGCGTGCCGCGCACCATGTGCAGGTCGGTGCCGCAGATCGCGCTGGCCGTCAGCCGCACGACCGCGTCGGTCGGTTGCGAGACTTGCGGGTCGGGCACCGTGTCGATGCGAATGTCGCCGATGCCGTGAAAGACAACTGCTTTCATGTCAGGCCCTCCTTGTCGAAAACGGATACGGTGGGAATCACCGTCGCGCTGTTCGAGCAAGGTGCGAGCCTGTCGATGCGGCGGGCTCGGGCCGCGCACTGCAACGCACGCTCACGCGTGCGGCGCGCTCTGCGAACCTGATTTGCCGCACGCGCAATAGCTGCTCGGAAGCACCGCGCCGCCGGCGTCAGGAGTACAGTTGCGCGCGCATTGCGCCGGATCGGACCTCGATCAACCCATTCGAATGACAGATCGTCGATACGTGTTCCAAAGACCCGCCGAAGCTGCTAGATTGCAGGCTCGACGACGTTACGCGGTGCAGCAAGTCCCGCACCGGGCGAACGCGCGGCCACCTGCCTGCCTCCCTTTCGCGCCCGGCTGGCAGGCCGCCGCTGCGGCCCGTTGCGCGATGCGCGCGCAACGTCGTTCATCCGCATGTCACAAAGAGAACAGTCGCATGACACAGTCCAACCGTTCGCCCTCGCGCGCCGCGGTAGCCGCGGCCCGTCCGTTCCGACATGACTGACCGGCGGCCCGCGATGCAAACCCGTCCCCCGCTTTCCCAGGCCGTGCACAGCCCGATCACGCGCAGCGCGATCTTTCTCGTCGCAACCGTCAATCCCGGCGCCGACCGCGCCGACAGAATCCGCGGGTGGTGCGGCGACATCGCCGCGCTCGTGCGCTCGGTCGGCAAGCGCGTGCCCGAGGGCAACCTGTCCTGCGTGTGCGGCTTCGGCGCTACCGCATGGGATGCGCTGTTCGGCGAGCCGCGCCCCGCAGCGCTGCATCCGTTCCGCGAGTTCGGCGCCGGCCAGCGCGTCGCGATCGCGACGCCCGGCGACATCCTGCTGCACATCCGCGCCGATGCGATGGACCTGTGCTTCGAACTCGCGACGCAGCTGCTCAACGCGCTCGGCGACGCGGTCACGGTCGTCGACGAGGTGCACGGCTTCCGCAACTTCGACCAGCGCGCGATGATCGGCTTCGTCGACGGCACCGAGAACCCGGAAGGCCGCGAGGCGGTCGACTTCACCGTGATCGGCGACGAGGATCCGGAATTCGCGGGCGGCAGCTACGTGATCGTGCAGAAGTACCTGCACGACATGGCCGGCTGGAACGCGCTCGCGGTCGAGACGCAGGAGCGCATCATCGGGCGCACGAAGCTGTCCGACATCGAGCTCCCGCCGGACGTGAAGCCGTCGTGCTCGCACAGCTCACTGACGACCCTTGACGAAAACGGGCAGGAAGTGAAGATCCTGCGCGACAACATGCCGTTCGGCCGCCCCGGTTCAGGCGAATTCGGCACCTACTTCATCGGCTACGCGCGCTCGCCGACGCCGATCGAGCAAATGCTCGAGAACATGTTCGTGGGTCGGCCGCCGGGCAACTATGACAGACTGCTCGACTTCAGCCGCGCGGTCACCGGCTCGCTGTTCTTCGTGCCGTCGGCCGACCTGCTCGAAGCGCTGGCCGATCGCCCTGCCCCGGCCGCCGACGCCGCGCTGCCTGCACCGTCGTCCTCCGCGCCGCATCGTGACGGCTCGCTGAATATCGGATCGCTGAAAGGAGTCAAAGCCTATGAATAACCTGCACCGCGAACTCGCCCCCATTTCGTCGTCTGCGTGGGAGCAGATCGAGGAAGAAGTCGCACGCACGTTCAAGCGCTCGGTGGCCGGGCGTCGCGTCGTCGACGTCGAGGGGCCGGCCGGCCCCGAACTGGCGGCTGTCGGCACCGGGCACCTGCTCGACGTGGCCGCACCCCGCGAGCTGGTGAGCGCGCGGCTGCGCGAAGTCCGCACGATCGTCGAGCTGACGGTGCCGTTCGAACTGAGCCGCGATGCGATCGACAGCGTCGAGCGCGGCGCGCGCGATGCCGACTGGCAGCCGGCGAAGGACGCCGCGCAGCGCCTCGCGTTCGCCGAAGACGGCGCGATCTTCGACGGCTACCAGGCCGCGGGGATCGTCGGCATTCGCGAGGGCACGTCGAACCGCAAGCTGACGCTGCCGGCCGACGTCGGCGCGTATCCGGATGCGATCAGCGACGCGCTTGAAGCACTGCGGCTCGCGGGCGTCGACGGCCCGTACTCGGTCGTGCTCGGCTCTGACGCCTACACGGCGCTCAGCGAAGCGCGCGACCAGGGCTATCCGGTGCTCGGCCACATCAAGCGCATCGTCAGCGGCGAGATCATCTGGGCGCCGGCGATCAGCGGCGGCTGCGTGCTGTCGACCCGCGGCGGCGATTACGAGTTGCACCTCGGCGAAGACGTGTCGATCGGCTACACGAGCCATACCGACAAGGTCGTGCGCCTGTACCTGCGCGAAACGTTCACGTTCCTGATGCTGACGAGCGAGGCATCGGTGGCCGTGGCGCCGCAGGCCAACGCGGCGGCCTGACGTCCCGCGCCGCACGCGACGTCCGACCGGCGTCGCGCGCGCATCGGCCGCGTCGCCGGCCGCACGTTCGTCGCCGACCGAACCATCTTGCATGGAGCGAGCCATGAGCGAATCGAATGACGCATTACAGGCGCTGCAAGCATCGGTCGACAGCCTGAAGCAGGCTGTGGACGCGAACGCAAGCCGCCAGGCCGGCGACACCGCCGTGCTGTTCACCGTCGTGTCGCTGATGCTGGCCGAACTGCCGCCCGACACACGCAACCTGATCGAGGATTCGTTTTCCGTTTGGGCCAATGGTCTGCAGGACGCGGCTTTGTCGGCCGACGTGAAGCAGATCGCGCGACAGCGGCTCGCGATGACACTCTCCGACTGACGCCGGTCGCCACGGTCGCGCGCTGTCCGGCCCGTACCGTGCAACCTGTCCACTCCGCCGCCGGCATCGCGCCGCGCGTCCATCGCGGCGCGCGAGCGGCTCGCCGGGCGCCACTGCGCACATGGCCGCTTCGCGCGTTCGCGCGAATTTGCCTGCGCGGTATTTCGGCGCGCGCACGCTTGCATCCGGCATCTACCGTCATCCCGTGCGTCGACGCCGCACCGCCGTTCGCGCGCCGCGCCGCCGCGCGCATCGCCGGCCCGCGCTCACAGCGCGCGTCTGCCCGCTTGTCTGTACTCTTTGCATATCGCGAGCCCCTGCATGCCAGGGTGCAATTCACGGCCGCGCCGCTGCGGAACTGTGTCTTGGAGGCCACGGGCCGATTCGCTATTTTGAAAGCAGTCGAAGTGATGCCGCGGGCTCGGTGCAGCACCGGTGTTGCCGCCGTCGAGCGACGGCCCGGTTCGTACCGACGAGCACTGCGCGATGGCGTCGGCGCGACGCGCGCGCCGCCGGCCGCGTCGTGCAGTGGACGCCCCCGTGCGCGATATCGCATCGGGACTTACCTTTCGTTCCACGTTGATTGACAGGAGCAAGACCACCATGCCCGCACTTTGCGACATCTGTCACGCCCGTCCGGCCGTCGCGCGCGCCACCGTAATGCAGGACGGCGAACGCAAGACGATCTCGATCTGCGACTACCACTTCCGCCAGCTGATGCGGCATCAGAGCATGCTCAACCCGTTCGATTCGCTGCTGGGCGGCGGATCGTCGTCGCTGTTCGGCGCGGCGGGCGACGAGCCGCCTCTCGCCGCCGAGATTCCGCGCGAATCGGTCGACCCGACCGACGCATTCAGCGAGCAGACGCTCGAACTGCTGCAGCGCGCGGCCGAGAAGGCGCACGCGTTGCGCCGCAGCGAACTCGATACCGAACACCTGCTGTACGCGCTCGCGGACACCGACGTGTGCGCGGCGCTGCTCAAGGAGCTGAAGCTTTCGCCGCAGGACCTGAAGGCGTACATCGACGAGCACGCCCATACCGGCGCCGCGTCGCCCGACGCATCGCTCGAGAAGCTCACGATCTCGCCACGCGTGAAGAAGGCCGTGCAGCACGCATTCCAGGCATCGCGCGATCTCGGCCACTCGTACATCGGCCCGGAGCACCTGCTGATCGGTCTTGCGGCCGTCCCGGACAGCATCGCGGGCACGCTGCTGAAGAAATACGGCGTGACGCCGGAAGCGCTGCGCCAGAAGGTCGTGAAAGTCGTTGGCAAGGGCGCGGAAGACGGCCGCGTCGACGCGCCGACCGGCACGCCGAACCTCGACAAGTTCGGCCGCGACCTCACCGCGATCGCACGCCAGGGCAAGCTCGATCCGGTGCTCGGCCGCGCGCAGGAAATCGAAAGCACGATCGAAGTGCTCGCGCGCCGCAAGAAGAACAACCCGGTGCTGATCGGCGAGCCGGGCGTCGGCAAGACCGCGATCGTCGAAGGGCTCGCGCAGCGGATCGTGAACGGCGACGTGCCGGAAGTGCTGCGTGGCAAGCGGCTCGTCGAAGTGAACATCAACTCGATGGTTGCCGGCGCGAAGTATCGCGGCGAATTCGAGGAACGCGCGAAGCAGCTGATCGACGAAGTCACCGCGAAGCACGACGAATTGATCCTGTTCATCGACGAGCTGCACACGATCGTCGGCGCGGGCCAGGGCGGCGGCGAAGGCGGCCTCGACATCGCGAACGTCCTGAAGCCCGCGCTCGCTCGCGGCGAGCTGAGCCTGATCGGTGCGACCACGCTGAACGAATACCAGAAGCACATCGAGAAGGACGCGGCGCTCGAACGACGTTTCCAGCCGGTGTTCGTGCCGGAGCCGAGCGTCGAGCAGACGATCGTGATCCTGCGCGGGCTGCGCGACAGCCTCGAGGCGCACCATCAGGTCACGTTCGCGGACGACGCGTTCGTCGCGGCCGCCGAGTTCGCCGACCGCTACATCACCGCGCGTTTCCTGCCCGACAAGGCAATCGACCTGATCGATCAGGCCGCCGCGCGTGTGCGCATCGGCGCGACGTCGCGCCCGGTCGACATCCAGGAAGCCGAAGCGCAGATCGCGCAGTTGAAGCGCGAGCAGGACTATGCGACGTCGCGCAAGCGATTCGACGAAGCGAAGCAGTTCGACGAGCAGATCAACGCGAAGCAGAAGTCGCTCGACGAAAAGATGGAAGCGTGGCAGCGCAAGACCGGGTCCGAAACGCTGGAGGTGACGGTCGAATCGGTCGCCGAGGTCGTGTCGCGGCTGACCGGTATTCCGGTATCCGAGCTCACGCAGGAAGAGCGCCAGAAGCTGCTGAAGATGGAAGAGCAACTGCGCGAGCGCGTGGTCGGCCAGAACGATGCGGTAGTCGCCGTCAGCGACGCGGTTCGGCTGTCGCGCGCCGGCCTCGGGCAGACGCACCGGCCGATCGCGACGTTCCTGTTCCTCGGGCCGACCGGCGTCGGCAAGACCGAGCTCGCCAAGGCGCTCGCCGAGACGGTGTTTGGCGACGAGCAGGCGATCATCCGGATCGACATGTCCGAATACATGGAGCGGCATGCGGTTGCGCGGCTGATCGGCGCGCCGCCCGGTTACGTCGGCTACGACGAAGGCGGCCAGCTCACCGAGCGGGTGCGCCGTCGCCCGTACAGCGTGATCCTGCTCGACGAGATCGAAAAGGCGCATCCGGACGTCTACAACGTGCTGCTGCAAGTGTTCGACGACGGCCGGCTCACCGACGGCAAGGGCCGCGTGGTCGACTTCAGCAACACGATCATCATCGCGACGAGCAACCTCGGCGCCGCGATCATCATGGACAATCTCACGCAGCCCGAAGCCGCGCGCAAAACCGACAAAGCGATCCGCGAGCAACTGATGCAGGTGCTGAAGGGCCATTTCCGCCCCGAATTCCTGAACCGGATCGACGAGGTGATCGTGTTCCATGCACTGTCGAAGGAAAACATCCGCTCGATCGTGCAAATCCAGCTCGACCGCGTGGTGCGCACCGCCGCCGCGCAAGACATCACGCTCGTGATGGGCGACTCGCTCGTCGAGCATCTGACCGAAGCCGGCTATCAGCCGGAGTTCGGTGCGCGCGAACTGAAGCGGCAGGTGCGCCAGATCATCGAGACGAAACTGGCGAAGGAGATTCTCGCCGACAAGCTGCAGTCCGGCGATCGCGTCGAAGTCGATTACGACAAGGCGACCGACACCGTGGCGTTCAACAAGCTCGCACCGCCTGCGGCCAAAGATGCGAAAAAGAACGCCGACGGCAAGGCGACGCAGGAATCGTCCGATGAAAAGAACGACGGACGCGACGCCGATTCGCCGCCGGCCGTGAAGAAATCCGGCAAGCAGTCGCGCTCCGCGAAGAAGGATGCGACCTGATACCAAGCGGACCCGCACCCGCGGGTCCGCATGACCGGCTGCGTCCGCGGGACGCAGCCGCCCCACGCCGCGACACGGCGCAACCCGAGCCGCCCCGCCACGGGCCCGACTGATGGAGATCCATATGACAAATCGACGCGAAGTGCCAGGCATCAGAAAATACGATGGGCCCGCCGGCGGTTGGGGCGCGCTTCGCGCGACAGCCGAAGCGGTGCGCACGCAGATGGAGACCATCGAAGCGCCGATCGTGCTGATGCGGACCAACCAGCCCGACGGCTTCGACTGCCCCGGCTGCGCATGGCCTGACAAGGAGCACAAGTCGACGTTCCAGTTCTGCGAGAACGGCGCGAAGGCCGTCACGTGGGAAGCGACGACCAAGCGCGTCACGCCCGAGTTCTTCGCGTCGAACACGGTATCGTCGCTGCTGCGCATGTCCGACTACGAGCTCGAGAACATGGGTCGGCTCACGCATCCGCTCGTCTACGATCGTGCGACCGACACGTTCCGCGCGGTCGAATGGGACGACGCGTTCGCGCGCATCGGCGAAGTGCTGCGCGCGCTGCCGCCCGAGCAGGTCGAGTTCTACACGTCGGGTCGCGCATCGAACGAGGCCGCGTATCTGTATCAGCTGTTCGCACGCGAGCTCGGCACCAACAACTTCCCCGATTGCTCGAACATGTGCCACGAGCCGACCAGCGTCGGCTTGCCGCAATCGATCGGGATCGGCAAGGGCACCGTGTCGCTGGAGGATTTCGACCACTGCGAGCTGATCATCTCGATCGGCCACAACCCCGGCACGAACCATCCGCGGATGATGGGCACGCTGCACGAGTGCTCGCGCCGCAACGTGCCGATCATCGTGTTCAATCCGCTGCGCGAACGCGCGCTCGAACGCTTCGCCGATCCGCAGGACATGATCGAGATGGCGTCGTTCGGCTCGACACGGATCGCATCGACCTATTACCAGGTCGACGCAGGCGGCGATGCGGCCGCACTGAAAGGCATCATGAAGGCGCTGCTGCAACTCGAAGCCGAGCGCGGCGACGTGCTCGACCGCGATTTCATCGGTCAGCACACCGGCGGCTTCGACGCGTTCTCGGCCGACCTCGAAGCGACGTCGTGGGACGACATCGAGCGCGCAAGCGGCCTGAGTCGCGCGCAACTCGAGCAGGTCGCGCTCGCGTATGCGAAGTCGAACGCGACGATCGTCACGTACGGGATGGGCGTCACGCAGCACAACAAGGGCACCGCGACCGTGCGGCTGATCGCCGATCTGCTGCTGATGCGCGGCAACTTCGGCAAGCCGGGCGCGGGCATCTGCCCGCTGCGCGGCCACTCGAACGTGCAGGGCAACCGCACGGTCGGCATCACCGAGAAGCCGTCGCCCGAGTTTCTGCAAAAGATCGAGGACGTGTTCGGCTTCAAGCCGCCCGCGCATCACGGGCACGACGCCGTGCAGGCAATGCAGGCGATGATCGACGGCAACGCGAAGGCGCTGCTGTGCCTCGGCGGCAATTTCGCGGTCGCGCTGCCCGATCCCGAAGTGTCGTTTCCGGCGATGGCGAAGCTCGATCTGAGCGTGCATCTCGGCACGAAGCTGAACCGCTCGCATCTGCTCGTCGCGAAGGAAACCTACGTCCTGCCCGTGCTCGGCCGCACCGAGCTCGACATGCAGGCGAGCGGCCGGCAGTCGATCACGGTCGAGGACTCGATGTCGATGGTCCACGCGTCGGCCGGCAAGCTCACGCCCGCATCCGATCAGCTGCGCTCCGAACCCGCGATCGTCGCCGGAATCGCGCACGCGACGTTGCCGAACAGCAAGGTTGCATGGCTCGACCTGATCGCCGACTACGATCGCATCCGCGACCTGATCGACCGGACGGTGCCCGGCTTCGAGGCGTTCAACGAACGGATCCGCACGCCGGGCGGCTTCCGCCTGCCGCTGCCGCCGACGGAGCGCATATGGCCGACGGCGACCGGCAAGGCAATGTTCTCCGTGTACAAGGGCGTGAAGGAGGACGCGGACGTGCTCGGCGCCGAACAGGTGCTGCGGCTGATCACGCTGCGCAGCCACGATCAGTACAACACGACGATCTACGGGCTCGACGATCGCTATCGCGGCGTGTTCGGGCGACGTGACGTGCTGTTCATGAACGCGGCCGATCTCGAGAAGTACGGGCTCGAACACGGCGACCTCGTCGACATCGAGACGGTTACTGCGTCCGGCCGCACGCTGCGCCTGGAGCAGATCACCGCGATCGAGTACGACATCGCGCCGGGCTCGGTCGGCGCGTACTACCCCGAAGCGAACGTGCTCGTGCCGCTCGACTATATCGACAAGGAAAGCGGCACGCCGTCGTACAAGTCGGTGCCGGTGCGCGTCGCGCGCTCGGCGGTCGTCTGATTCGCGCGCGGGCAAGGTGGCGGCACACGCCGCGCGCTTGCCCCGCGCGCCACCACCGCACTACTGTCTCGCTGCTGTCTCGCGGCCGCCGCATCGCAACCGACGCGGCGGCCGTTTCCCTTCGTTCGCGCCGAACGCCGCCGCGCTTACCGCGCCGCCGAAGACGGCAGCTGCGCGCCCGTCTGCCGGCGCCGGTACGCGCTGTCGCGCGTCGCGAGCCAGTAGTAAAGCGGCGACGTCAGAGCGAGCCCGACGAGCCACGACAAATCCGCGCCGCCGAGATGCGCGGGAATCGGCCCCGCATACATCGGCGTGTTCATGAACGGAATCTGCACGACGATGCCGATCGCATACGCGAGCAGCGCCTGCGGATTGAAGCGTCCATACACGCCGCCGTCCGCCATGAAGATCGACTGGATGTCGTACTTGCCCTTGTGGATCACGTAGAAGTCGATCAGGTTGATCGCCGTCCACGGCACCAGCACGACGAGCAGCGCAAGCACCAGGTCGACGAGATTGCCGACGAAGTTCGTCGACGCGCCGATCGCCGCATAGCAGCAGGCGACGAAGATCACGACCGACACCGCCGCGCGCGTCTTCGCGGTCGGAATCCATTTGTATGCGAAGGTCTGCACCGACGTGATCACCGCCAGCACTGCGCCGTACAGGTTCAGCGCGTTGTGGCTGATCACGCTCAGCAGGAACAGCACCAGCATCAGCGATCCGAGCGGGCCGGTCGCCTGCTTGACCGCGTCCATCGTGTCCGCGCCGGCCGGCACCGCGAGCACCGCGACCGCGCCGAAAATGAACGCGAGCGTGGAGCCGACCGTGCAGCCGAGATAGGTCGCCCAGAACGTCGACGCGACGCCGACGTCTTCCGGCAGATAGCGCGAATAGTCCGACACGTACGGTGCGAACGCGATCTGCCACAGTGCGGACAGCGACACCGTCGCGAGCCAGCCCGCGAAGTCGAAGCCGCCGCGCGTGAGGAAATCGCTCGTGCTCACGTGCGACAGGATCATCCAGAAGCCGACGAGAATGCCGACGCCGAGCACCCACGTGCCGATCCGGTTCAGGATGTGGATGAACCGGTAGCCGACGATCCCGATCAGCCCCGAGCCCACCGCGCCGATCACGATGCCCACCGGCACCGGCACCGACGATGCGATCCCGTGCACCGACTTGCCGGCCAGCACGATGTTCGACGCGAAGAAGCCGACGTACATCACGGCCGCGATCACCGTGACGAGCAGCGCGCCCCACGAGCCGAACTGCGCGCGGCTCTGGATCATCTGCGGGATGCCCATCTGCGGACCCTGCGCCGAATGCAGCGCCATCAGCACGCCGCCGATCGCCTGGCCGACGACGATCGCGACGATTGCCCACATCAGGTTCAGGTGGAAAAGCTGCACGCCGAGCGCGCCGGTCACGATCGGCAGCGGCGCGATGTTGCCGCCGAACCAGAGCGTGAACAGGTCGCGCACCTTGCCGTGGCGTTCTGCGGGCGGCACGTAGCCGATCGTGTGTTTCTCTATCATGGGGGACGCGTTGCGGTCCGCGGTCGTCATGGCGAAGTCTCCTGTGCTGCGCGGCGAGGCGCGCGTGCCGTTTCAGCCGGCGCGCGCCGGTGGCGCGCGCCTGCAATCGGGTCCGGATACGCGCGCATGCGCGATGACGTCGAGCGACGCGTCATCGCGCATCGATTGCCGGGACGAAGCAGCCTGTCCCCGCCAGTGCATGCGCGTTTTTGTCGCGATCCGGATTGGAGACGATGGTGCGCCACGCATGCGGCGGCCGGAAAATACTAAAAATATTTCCGAGACATACGAAAAAGCTCTGTAGCGGAATTTTCGGCGCGGCGCGTCTTCGGGTAAGGTGCTACGCGAAACGATGGACGGAATGCGCCCCGTCGCGGCACGCCGCGGGGGCCGGTATCAGAGGTGCTCGTGGCTCACTACACTTTGCGGCAACTGAAATATTTCGTGACGACGGTGGAATCCGGCAGTGTCGCCGAGGCGTCGCGCCAGCTGTTCATTGCACAGCCGTCGATTTCCAGCGCGATCAAGGGGCTCGAAGAGAGCTTCGGCGTGAAGCTGTTCATCCGCCATCACGCGCAGGGCGTGTCGCTGACACCGAGCGGCACGCGCTTCTACCGCAAGGCGCAGGAGCTGCTGCGCATCGCGCACGAATTCGAACAGAACGCGCTCGCCGACAACGACGTCGTCAGCGGCCAGATCGACATCGGCTGCTTCGAGACCGTCGCGCCGCTCTATCTGCCGCAACTGATCGCCGGTTTTCGCGAGCGCTACCCGGGCGTCAACATCCGGCTGCGCGACGGCGACCAGCAGGAGCTCGTGCAGGGGCTGACGGCCGGCACGTTCGATCTCGCGTTCCTGTACGACCACGATCTCGACGGCACGATCGAGACCGAACCGCTGATGCCGGCGCAGCAGCCGTACGTGCTCCTGCCGGAGAATCACCGGTTCGCGGACCAGTCGCACGTATCGCTGCGCGATCTCAGCGTCGAGCCGATGATCCTGCTCGACGTGCTGCCGAGCCGAACGTACTTCGTCAGCCTCTTTCACGAGCTCGGACTCACGCCGAACATCGTGTTCGCGTCGCCGTCGATCGAAATGGTGCGCGGGATGGTCGGCCAGGGGTTCGGTTTCTCGCTGCTCGTCACGCGCCCGCATTCCGAATACACGTACGACGGCCGGCGCGTCGTGACGATCGGCCTCAGCGAAACCGTGAGCCCATCCGGGCTCGTCAGCGCGCGGCTCAAGCGCGGACAGCTGACGAAGCAGGCGCAGTCGTTCGTCGAGTTCTGCCGCGAACGGCTCGCGCAGATCGTCGGCGAATCGGAGCGATAAACACGCGCACGCGCCGCAGCGCGGCGGCGTGCGGTGCGTCGTTGGACGGCCGGAACGTCAGTTACGCCAGCTTGGCCCTATCGGCCCGATCAGCTCGCCGAAGCGGCATACGTCGCAAGACGGGCCAGCATCGCGTCGCATCCTGCCAGCTGTTCGACGGTGACGAACTCGTCCGGCTTGTGCCCCTGCTCCATGCTGCCCGGCCCGCACACCACGGTCGGAATGCCGGCCTGCCCGAACAGCCCGCCTTCGGTGCCGAACGCGACCGTGCCGAACGCGTCGGAGCCGCTCAGCATCGCGAGCAGCCGCGCGGCTTCGCTGTCCGCCGGCGTCGCGAGGCCCGGGTACGCACCGAGCGGTTGCAGACGAATGTCGGTATCGGGCTGCACCGCGCGCATCTTCGGCAACAATTCGGATTCCGCATAGTCCTGCAGTTTCCGCGGCACATCGTGCGCGTCGAACGCCGGCAGCGCGCGCACCTCGAAATCGAACTCGCACTCGGCCGGCACGATGTTCAGCGCGCGTCCGCCCTTGATCAGGCCCGTCTGCACGGTCGAGAACGGTGGATCGAAGCGGCCGTCGCGATGCTCGGGCCGCGCGAGCGCCGCGCCGATCTCGCCGAGCCTGGCGATCAGCTTCGCCGCGTAGTCGATCGCATTGACGCCGAGCGGCGCGTACGCCGAGTGACACGCGGCACCCTTCACGTGACAGCGCATCGCGAGCTTGCCCTTGTGCCCGAGCACCGGCTTCAGTTCGGTCGGTTCGCCGATCACGCACAGACGCGGCCGATGCTCGCGCGCCGCCAATGCGTCGAGCATCGGCCGCACACCGAGACAACCGACTTCTTCGTCATAGGAAAACGCGAGATGCACCGGCATGTTCAGCGGTCTCGCGACGAACGCCGGCACGGCCGCGAGCACCGACGCGATGAAGCCCTTCATGTCGGCCGTGCCGCGCCCGTAGAGCCGGCCGTCGCGCTCCGTCAACCGGAACGGCTCGAACGTCCACG
The DNA here is from genome assembly GCF_001718795.1 of Burkholderia latens. NCBI lineage: Bacteria > Pseudomonadati > Pseudomonadota > Betaproteobacteria > Burkholderiales > Burkholderiaceae > Burkholderia > Burkholderia latens. The sequence continues at coordinate 279,440 of NZ_CP013437.1, forward strand.
CCTGCCCGTCGACCGGCACCACATCGGTGTGCCCCGACAGCGCGATGCCGCCGCGATCTCGCGGGCCGATCGTCGCGTACAGGCTCGCCTTCGTGCGTTCCGCGTTGTAGAACAGCTCGGTCTCGATGCCGAAGGCGTCGAGATAGTCGCGGATGAAGTCGATCATCCCGAGGTTCGAATCGCGGCTGACCGTCGCGAAGCCGATCAGGCGCGCAAGCAGCGCGCGGCTCGACGCATCACTCATCGCCCGGCACTCCGTAGCTCGGCGCGGCGGTCGGGTTCAGCGCACGCGTCTGATAATCCTGCATCTGCGGCCGATACGCGCGCCACAACGCATCGAGTTGCCCGATCGGATCCGCATCCGCCCAGTCGACGCGCAGGTCGACGAGCGGCCACGTCACGTCGCCGGCCACCTTCAGCGCGGCCGAATGCACGGGCCCTGCCTCGCCGCCGGCCGCGATCGCCGCGTGCATCGCCGCCAGCAGGCGGTCGGCCAGCAGCCCGTGCGCGCGCTCGAACGCGCGCGCCATCGCATCGATCACGGCACGCTCGGCCAGCAGGTTGCCGGCCGCCACGCATTGCTCACCCTGAACCGCATGATGCGTGCCGAGCGCTTCCTTGCCGGTGAAGCACGCGGTCTGCCCCTGCCCGTCGATCACGGTGACCTGCCGATACTGGCTCCAGCCGTTCGCGCTCAGTGCGCGATCAAGCGCGGCCGCCGGCGCAAGCTGTTGGTGTTCGATCAGATCGAGAATCTGCGGACCGAGCGCCGGCAGTGTGACGTTCTGCGTCGCGACCGCGCCGACGCCCGCGCGCACCCATGGGCAGCGCGCGCCCACCGCGATGCTCGACGAACTGATCGCGATACCGAGCTGCCCCGTTTCCGGGCAACGCCCGACGATGGAGAAAGTCATGACGGCTCCTATGCGCGGTTCGGTTGCCAGTTGTCCGGGATCACCGCGATCACGTCGATCTCCATCAGCCACTGCGGCTGGCCGAGCGCGGACACGACAAGCCCCGTCGAGATCGGATAAACGCCCTTCAGCCACTTGCCGACTTCCTGGTACACGGGTTCGCGGTAGCGCGGATCGATCAGGTAGGTCGTCGTCTTCACGATGTGCGTGATGTCGCTGCCGGCTTCCTCCAGCAACTGCTTCACGTTCTTCATCGCCTGCTCCGCCTGAGCGCGCGCGTCGCCGAGGCCGATCAGGTTGCCGTCGAAATCGGTGCCGACCTGGCCGCGCACATAGACGGTATTGCCGGCGCGCACGGCCTGGCACAGGTCGTTGTCGAGCGTCTGGTTCGGGTAGGTATCCTTTGTGTTGAACATGCGGATACGGGTATGGGTAGGCTGGCTCATCGGGGTCCTTCGATCGTCGGTGTGTTCGCCGGCCGCACCGCGAGCAGTCGCGGCGCGGCCGGGTTCTGGTTGTAGCGGGGTAGCCGGATCATCGCGTCCGGGTTTCGCGCGTGGCGCGGATCGCGACGCGAGCGCGCGTCAGTCGATCGCATCGACGAGCGGACGGGCATCCGCCGGCTCCGTGCGCGATGCGTCGCCGTGCCCGGTGCGCGTTTGAAACCGGCGCTGCGACGCGTCGTGATAGTCGAGGTACTTGCGCTGCGTGGCGATGTGGTCGGCGATGTGTTTCGCGTCGTGCCACACGCCCCAGATGAAGCTGGAGCCGCGTCGCGACAGCCACGGCAGCCCGAGGAAATAGATGCCTGGCTCCTTCGACACGCCGCGTTGATGCTGGGGCTTGCCGTTCGCGCCGAACGCGTCGACGTTCAGCCAGCCGTAGTCGACCGCATAGCCCGTCGCCCAGACGATCGACGTGACGCCTGCGGCGGCCAGATCGAGCGTGAGGATCGGTCGCGTGACGCAATCGGGATCCGGCAGGATGCGGCGCGCTTCGGGTTCTTCGGGCAGGTCGAGGCCGTTGCGGACCGCATACGCGTCGGCCGCGTCGAGCAGGCAGAGGTAGTTCTCGTCGCCGCGTGCGAGATTGACTGCGAGATCGGGCTCGAACACGGCGACGCCCCTGCCGAACGACTTCGTCAACCCGACGAGCGTCACGCCCTGGTGCGCGAGTGCGCGAAAATCGACCGTGTGACCGCCGCGCGCACCGCTCACCGCGATCGTCACGTGTTCGCGTCCGGGTGTCGCGACTTCCTTGTCCCATTCGCCGAGCACGCCGAGCCACCAGCAGAAGTCACGGCCCCGATACGCGCGCGGCGGACGGTCATGCGGGCCGACCGACAGGTAGACCTGCCGGCCCGCGCGCTGCAACTCGTCGGCGATCTGCACGCCCGACGAACCGGCGCCGACCACCAGCACCGCACCATCCGGCAATTGCGCGGGGTTGCGATAATCGGCCGAGTGGATTTGCACGAGGCCGGCGTCGTCCGGGGCGATCGGCGGGATGACCGGGCGCTGGAACGGGCCCGTCGCGACGACCACGCGAGTTGCCTCGATCGTGCCGTCCGAAGTGTCGACGATGAAGCCCGGCTTGCCCGTGTTGCGCACGACGTTCTTCACTTCGACGCCGGTGCGGATCGGCGCGTTGAACTTGCGCGCATAGGCTTCGAAGTAGTCGGCGACCTGGTCCTTCGATGCGAACGCATCGGGATCGAGACCGTCGAATTCGAGCCCCGGAAAACGGTCGTGCCATGCGGGGCCGTTCGCGACCAGCGAATCCCAGCGCCCGGTGCGCCAGCGCTCGGCGATGCGGTCACGCTCCAGCACGAGATGCGGCACGCCCAGCTTGCCCAGGTGCTCGCTCATGGCCACGCCGGCCTGACCGGCCCCGACGACCAGCGTATCGATTGAGGTTGTTTCCACTGCCACGGCTGTCTCCTTGAAGTGCGGCTCGCTGCGATGCGGGTGTCGTCGCGCGAGGAGGAATGGAGACATTCTGCTGACAGGTCAGCATGGGCGAAATGATGTTTTTTGTGGTTGTTGACGAGAAAAAAGCTGGGGGAGACGGCCAATGCAAGCGGCGCAAGCATGCCACGGCGACAGCGGCATCGAACCTGCTCGTTCGCGACGAAGCCGTGCTTGCGGCGCCGCCTGCCCCGGGCGATGGCCGTTCCCCACAATTCTTGACTGTGTCCGTCCCGCCAACCTGTTAGGATGCCGGTCGCCTCGGCCTCGACCGCAAGCAACGGACCTCTGGTTCGCTTTTTTCGTTGTTCCCCCCGTCGCGGCTGCCGCCCCCAAGCGATACAGCGCGGCGAACGGCACCGCAGCCCGGTAGAACCCGCAACTCCCCGCTGCGGCGCCTTCAGCAACCGTTGGAGTGGCGCACGTTGCGCCAGCAAGCATGAAGAAACTGAAGCAGCACATCGTCAACCTGCGCGACAAGGACCGAACGCCGGTGATTCGAGCCTGCGCGCTGCTGTTGATGGCCGGCCTGCTGTATTTGCTGTGGCCGTCTGCGGAAATCGCGTATCTCGCGATGGAATCCGTGATCCGCTGACCACGCGGCCGCGCACGCGCTGCGCTATACTTGCGCGATGGAAACCCGACCCGCCTCGCTGAACGTGCATCGCTGGTGGCGCGCCTGACCGCGGCGGCCCGTTTCCTTTTGCATATCCCAAACGTGATGCCGCCAGCCATGGCGGCATTCGCATTTCTGCGCTGACATCATGGCTGGCGGCTTCGACAACCGGAGCCAACGACGACCATGACGCAATCCGCCCGCCCGATCATCCTCACCGGCGACCGCACGACCGGCCCGCTGCATCTCGGCCACTACATCGGCTCGCTGCGTGCACGCGTGCAGATGCAGCACGAAGCGACGCAATTCCTGCTGCTGGCCGACACCCAGGCGCTGACCGACAACATGGGCCGCCGCCAGCGCGTGACCGAGAACGTGATCGAGGTCGCGCTCGACTATCTCGCCGTCGGCATCGATCCGGCGATTTCGACGATCGTCGTCCAGTCGCAGGTGCCCGAACTCGCCGAGCTGTCGCAGTACCTGCTGAATCTCGTCACGGTCGCGCGCCTCGAGCGCAATCCGACCATCAAGGAAGAGATCCGCCTGCGCGGCTTCGAGCGCGACATTCCTGCCGGCTTCCTCACCTACCCGGTGAGCCAGGCCGCCGACATCACCGCGTTCAAGGCGACGCACGTGCCCGTCGGCGACGATCAGTTGCCGATGATCGAGCAGACCAACGAACTCGTGCGCCGCTTCAATGCGACTGTCGAGCGGCCGGTATTGGTCGAATGCGAGGCCGTCCTGTCGGCTGTCACCCGCCTGCCGGGCATCGACGGCAAGGCGAAGATGAGCAAGTCGCTCGGCAATGCGATCACACTCGGCGCGACGCCGGACGAAATCGCGCAGGCCGTGAAGGACATGTACACGGACCCGAACCATCTGCGCGTGAGCGATCCCGGCCAGGTCGAAGGCAACGTCGTATTTACGTTTCTCGACGCGTTCGAGCCGGACGTGCAGAAAGTCGACGAACTGAAGGCGCACTATCGCCGCGGCGGCCTCGGCGACAGCGTCGTGAAGCGCGTACTGAACGAGCGGCTGCAGGCGCTGATCGAGCCGATCCGCGCGCGGCGGCGTGAATTCGAGGCCGACAGGGCGGAAGTGATGGCGATCCTGAAGCGCGGCACGCTGCGCGCGCGCGACGTGGCTGGTGCGACGCTGGCTGAGGTCAAAGGCGCGATGGGGCTCACGTATTTCGATTGAGCGGTGCGCGCCGCCGGAGGCGCCGCACGCGCCGAACGTGACCGGGCGACGATGCACCGCGCACTATTCGCCCGCATTCGTCCGGCGCAAAACGTCACCGCGCGATGCCGTGCGCGTCAGTCGCCGCCACGCGCTGTCTTGATCGCTCGTGCCGTCGCGCAGCCGCGTTGCCCACGGCCTCGATCCGGCTCCCCGCGGTCCTGCGTTTCGCGTTTCGCGTTTCGCGGAACCCGGGTTGGAATAGGCGATAGCGCTGTAGTGATAAACCAGCTTCTTGAGACGCTTCTCGCGGAGCGGCGTGTCGGCTGTGCGACTGAAGTAACACTGGCATGTCTGGCACTCGAACATCGGCAGCCGACCGATGGGGCGCGTTCGGAATCCCGCTCTGGTAATGGATGGCGAGCCAGAACGAGGTGATGCCCGAGCACGGCCCCATGGGGATTCTGGAGTGACAGAATCTATTCGCTCCACGTCAGGACGCCGCACGCCGCCGTGCCGGCCGCCGCCTACGTGATCTGATACGTCGACGCCGGCGCGAACTCGTCGGGCAACGGCCGATCGCCGATTTCGAGCACCGACCGCTCGATCGTGCGCGTCATCGCATCGAGCGCCAGCGCATTCGGCGCCAGCCCGAACGGCTCGGCCACTTCGTTCGCGATCGCTTCGAGCGCAATCAGCGTGTAAGAGATGAACACACAGATCAGCGGCGTGAAGAACTCCGTCGAATCGACGAGCCCGAATGGCAGCAGCACGCAATACGCGTAGACGGTGCGATGAAGCAGCACGCTGTACGAAAACGGAATGGGCGTCGACAGGATCCGCTCGCAACCGCCGATCGACTTGCCTAGCGCATCGAGTTGCATGTCGAACATCCAGCAGGTCGTGTCGGCGCCGGGCGCGCGCCCGAGCGCACGGACGATGCCGCCGCGCAGTTCGTCGAGGATCGCGACCGGCTTATAGCATTTTCCGCCGAGCGCTGCCGTGCGTTCGGCCCCGAGAATGCGCAGCAGGTCCTCCGACGGATCGGTATTGCGCAACTGATGCTTTAGCGCATACGCGAGTGCGATCAGCAGATCGGCGAGCCGGTTGCGCTCGGCGTCGCTGACGCTGTCGGGCAAGTAGCGATGCAGTTGCGACGTCACGGCGCGCGCGGCGATCAGCAGATTTCCCCACAGGTGCCGCGCTTCCTTGAAACGCTCGAAGCTCGCGTTGTTGCGAAACCCGAGGAAGATCGCGAGCGCAAGGCCGAACAGTGTGAACGGCGCGGTGTTCAGCGGAATCTTTTCGCCGAAGATGCGCCCGTTCGTGAAGACCGCCAGCGTGCTGACGATCGCCATGAACGTCAGTTGAGGAATGATCGATTGCAGCACGGAGCCGTTCCATACGAACAGCATCCTGAGCCAGTTTTGTCGTGGTCTGACGATCATGAGGTTGTCTCGACTGCCGATGAAATACGTACTACTCGAGCGCCCGATGCACGACGGCCCGCGCGTGGGCGGGCCGCTGTCGCGTCGATGCCTGGCAGGCGGCGCGACGCACCGCGCGTTCGCGTGATGATAAGCCCGCGGGTCCGCGCCCTGCGTCAACGGCTTTTCGCCGCTCAGTGATAGCCGGGGTCGCCCTCGCGCACCTTGCCGCGAAACACGCGATACTGCATTGCGTTGTACACGAGGATGATCGGCAGCACGATCACGGTGCCGACGAGCGCAAACAGCTGGCTCGAATGGCTCGACGATGCGTCCCAGATCGTCAACGATGGCGGCACGATATTCGGCCAGATGCTGATCACGAGCCCGGTGTAGCCGAGGAATACGAGCGCGAGCGTCAGCAGGAACGGCGTTGCTTCATGCTCGCGCTTCACCGTGCGAAAGATGCCCCACACGCACGCGACGACGAGGACCGGCACCGGCAGGAACCACCCGAGATTGCCGCTGCCGAACCAGCGGTGTGCGACGGCCGGCAGCCCGATCACGGTCCACAGGCTGACCACGGCCATCACCGCGAGCAGCACGCCCGTGAGCGGCTTCATCAGCAAGCGCATCTTGCGCTGCAGTTCGCCGTCGACCTTCAGGATCAGCCAGCCGCAACCGAGCGTCGCATAGGTGACGAGCACGCCGATCCCGCAAAACAGGCTGAACGGCGACAGCCAGTCGAACGGCCCGCCCGCGAACTGGTTGTCCACGATCCGGATGCCCTGCAGCAGCGAACCGAGCGTGATCCCCTGGCAAAACGCGGCGAGTGCGGAGCCGCCGATGAATGCAAGATCCCACAGATGCTGCGTACGGTTCGCCTTCGCGCGCAACTCGAACGCCGCGCCGCGGAAGATCAGCCCGATCACCATCAGGATCAGCGGCAGGTAGTTGGCCGGCAACAGCGTCGAATAGACGACCGGGAACGCGCCATACAACCCCGCACCGCCAAGCACGAGAAACGTTTCGTTGCCGTCCCACACCGGCGCGACGGTATTCAGCATCACTTCGCGTTCGGCCTTCGCGTCGAAAAACGGAAACAGCAGGCCGATGCCGAGGTCGAAGCCGTCCAGCATCACGTAGATGAACACGCCGAGGCCGATGATCGCGGCCCACACGACAGGAAGATCGATGTGCATCGCTTACTCCGCTTCAGTGACGTTCAGCGGCGTGGACAGCGCGCTATTGCGCAGCCCCGGATGCCGGTGCAGCTCGATATATCCGGCATGCGCGGCCGGCCCGCGCTTCATCAGTTTCAGCATGTAATAGACCCCCGTTCCGAACACGAGGAAATACACGATCACGAAGATCAGCAGCGACACGCCGACCTGTTGCGCACTGAGCGGCGCGACCGAATCGACGGTACGCAGCACGCCGTAGACGGTCCACGGCTGCCGCCCGACCTCGGTCGTGATCCAGCCGGCCAGCAGCGCAACGATGCCCGACGGTCCCATGCATACGACGAACCACTGGAACCAGCGCGTTTCGTACAGGCGCCCGCCCTTTCTCAGCAGCAGGCCGAGCAACGCGGTGAGCAGCATCAGCATCCCGAGGCCGGCCATGATCCGGAAGGTCCAGAACACGATCGGCGAGTACGGACGATCCTGCGGCGGGAATTCCTTCAGCCCGCGAATCTCGCCGTTCCAGCTGTGCGTGAGGATCAGGCTGCCGAGGTGCGGCACCTGGATCGCATAGCGTGTCGTCTCGGCCTGCATGTCGGGAAGGCCGACGAGGTTCAGCGCAGTGCCGCCCTTCTCGGTTTCCCACAGCCCCTCGATCGCGGCGATCTTCGCGGGCTGGTATTCGCGCGTGTTCAGCCCGTGCGCATCGCCGACGAAGATCTGGATCGGCGCGAGCAACAGCAGCATCCACAACGCCATCGAGAAGCTGCGCTTCACCGGTTCGTCGCGACGCCCCTTCAGCAGGTGCCACGCGCCGCAAGCAGCGACGATGAAGCCTGCGACGATGAACGCGGCGATCGTCATGTGCGCGAGGCGATACGGAAACGACGGGTTGAAGATGACCTTGAACCAGTCCACCGGCACGACGAGGCCGTTCTCGATCTTGTATCCCTGCGGCGTCTGCATGAAGCTGTTCGACGCGAGAATCCAGAACGTCGAGATCAGCGTGCCGACCGCCACCATCAGCGTCGCGAAGAAGTGCGCACGCGGGCTCACGCGCTGCCAGCCGAACAGCATCACGCCAAGAAAGCCGGCTTCGAGGAAAAAGGCCGTCAGGACTTCGTAAGTGAGCAGCGGACCGGTGACGTTGCCCGCAACACGCGAGAAGCCGGCCCAGTTCGTGCCGAACTCGTAGGCCATCACGACGCCGGAGACGACGCCCATCCCGAAGCCGATCGCGAAGATCTTCGACCAGAACTGGAACATGGATTTGTAGGCCGCGTCGCCGGTGACGAGATAACGCCACTCAAGCACCGCGAGGAAACTCGCCATGCCGATGCTGATCGCCGGAAACACGATGTGGAACGACACCGTGAACGCGAACTGCAATCGTGCGAGATGGAACGCATCGAAAATTTCCATGACCGAAATTTGCTCGTGGTTGTGAGGACGTCGGCTTGAAGCGGGAAATCGCGCGACGGCTTGGCGGCGGCACGTGCAAACCTCGATGGATCGCAGTGCACGGCAACAAAGCGTGAATGACGATATCGCGTTTCGAACGATACTCGCAATCGCGCGAACGTGCGCTGAAACTGTGCTTTCCCGCCGGCCGACCATGTGTGCACGTAATCGCCGTTTCGAGGGCCGGGGCCCGTCGGCTGTACTGCTTTCGGCGCTGCAACGCCGGATGTTCGCCGCGCGCGCGAAAGCCCGGACCATCGACTCGCCGGCCGCTCCGGGCGACCGAACGGGACACCGCGCCCCGCCGCGCAAAATCCGTTCCGGTCGCGCGATGCGCCGCCGATGCCGGGGCGCTGGCCGGGCGCGGCGTGTGCGGCGTGTGCGGCGTGTGCGGCGTGTGCGGCGTGTGCGGAATCGACAGCATCGCGCGCTGCAGTCGTTGGTGCGGGCGAACGGGATCTCGCAACTGCGGGCCGACATATCGCACGCGGCGACGCGCTGCCGCAATACGTGTTCGCACACCGGCTTCGCGCGAGCATCCGTATTCGTGCGACCGTCGCCGCTCATGTCCGCACGGCGACGAACTGTATTCCCGCATTTCCCGCCCGATTGTGCCTCTGCCGACGACGTCCGGCCGCCTATGCTGACGATGAGCGTCGCCACGACTCGTGTGCCGACGTGCCGGCGCACACGCCGCCGATCGGCGACGCCGTTCCGCTCACTTCATACAAACCGAAGAACCGATCGTGAATGCCATCGCTTCAGCCGCGCCGTCCGCCGTTTCGACCGACGGCGCATCGCCGGGCAGCTTCCATCGCCCCCTCGACACGCTTGGGCGGCCGCTGCACGATCTGCGGCTGTCCGTCATCGACCAGTGCAATTTTCGCTGCGGCTACTGCATGCCGCGCAGCAGCTTCGGGCCCGACTACGCGTTCATGCCGTCTTCCGAGCGGCTGTCGTTCACGCAGCTCGAGAACGTCGCACGCGCGTTCGTGTCGCTCGGCGTCGGGAAGATTCGCCTCACGGGCGGCGAGCCGCTGTTGCGCCGCAATCTCGAAGCGCTGATCGAGCGGCTCGCGTCGCTGACGACCATCGACGGCAAGCGCGTCGAACTCGCACTGACAACCAACGGTTCGTTGCTCGCCGCAAAGGCACGATCGCTGCGCGATGCAGGCCTGTCCCGGGTGACCGTGAGCCTCGATGCGATCGACGATGCGGTGTTTCGCCGGATGAGCGATGCCGACGTGCCGGTCGCGCGCGTGCTGGCCGGCATCGAGGCCGCTCAGGCCGTCGGGCTTGCGCCGCTGAAAGTCAACGCGGTGATCGAGCGCGGCAAGAACGACGACCAGATCCTGCCGCTCGTTCGGCACTTTCGTCACAGCGGCGTGGCCGTGCGCTTCATCGAATACATGGACGTCGGCGGCGCCAGTGCGTGGGCAAGCAATAAAGTCTTGTCGGCCGCGCAGATGCGCGACCGCATCGAACGCAGCTATCCGCTCGTGCTCATCGGCGAGCCGGGCCATGACGCCACCGCGATCCGCTGCCGGCACATCGACGGCGCGGGCGAAGTCGGCTTCATCGCGAGCGTGTCGCACCCGTTCTGCGGCACGTGCTCGCGCGCGCGCGTATCGGCCGACGGACGGCTTTATACGTGCCTGTTCGCGACGCAGGGCACCGATCTGCGGCCGTGGCTCGACGAGGGGGCATCGCTCGACCGTCTCGCCGACGCCGTACGCGCGCAATGGGCACTGCGCGACGACGGCTATTCCGAGCGACGGGCCGCACGCGCGGCCCGGCCGTCCGGCAAGACCTATCCGACCGTGCGCATGTCGCTCGTCGGCGGCTGACGGCTGCCGCGCGACGGCGCGCACCGCTAACTGGAGAACCGTCATGACGAGTTTCACCGAATCCCGTGCCGCGCTGCCCGACGATGCGTCGCCAGGCGGCGCTCATTCGGAACCGTGCGATCCGCATGCGGGACCGCCGCCCGCGATCGCGGCCGGCTTCGAGGTGCGCGTACAGTACGCCCCGATCGACCCGGGCGCCGAAATCGCGCCAATCGCGCGCAATCCGAATGTCGGCGCGGTCGTGAACTTCCTTGGCGTCGTGCGCAATGAAGGCGACGTAGACGACGTGATCGCGCTCGAAGTCGAGCACTATCCGACGATGACCGAGCAGGCCCTGTGGAGCATCGTCGAGGAAGCAAGCGCGCGCTGGCGGCTCGAAGCGGTCAAGATCGTGCATCGCGTCGGACGCATTCCGCTCGGCCATCCGGTCGTGATCGTCGTCGTGGCTGCCGCACATCGCGCGGCGGCGTTCGACGCATGCGAATTCGTCATGGATTTCCTGAAGACGCATGCGCCGTTCTGGAAGAAGGAAATCCGGCACGACGGCGCGGCCGGCTGGGTCGCACCGAAGGCGCATGACGATCACGCGATGCGCCGATGGGGTTGAACGCGCCCCCATGCCGTTTCGATTGCAGCGATTTCGCTCGAGATAACCTGATGAAACTGACGATCAAATACTTTGCGAGCATTCGAGAACAACTACACGTGGAAGAAGAAGCCGTCGAAATCGACGCATCGGAGCTCACCGTCGACGCGTTGCGCGGCATGCTCGCCGCACGCGACGCGCGCAGCGCGGAAGCGCTGCGGATGGACCGGCCCGTGCGTGCTGCCGTGAATCTGGAGATGGTGGCCGGGGGGTTCGTCGTGCGGGAGGACAGCGAGGTGGCGTTCTTTCCGCCCGTAACGGGCGGATGAGGCACTCGATGCGTCGACTCGCACATCGGTGTACGACATCGACTGCGACGCCACCAGCCTGGGCGAGCCTGGGCATGCGCACAGGCACAGACCGTCGCTCAACGCCGCCTCCCGCCCGTCGGGCCCGCCAGATGAAATCCAGTCCGGCCGACGGGCGTTTGCCTTGCCGGAGAATGCAGTAGCCCCCCGCTCGACATCCGGTTCCTCCCCCGCGGGGAGCGTGAAGCGCCCGGCCGACGGTCGCGCCGGATCTTCGCTCATCGATTCGCGCGCTTGTATCGCGAGCAGCGCCGGCCGCCCCGCAGCGGCGCGAATGACCGACCGCCCTGTTCCGGATAGTTGAAGAACCGGTGACGTCGGGCTGATCGCGCCTATGGCCGGGCACTCCCTCCCCAAAGCTTCGATTCACGTTGCGCAAGCCTCCACCGGCCGTCGCGCCCCTCCGCCTCTCGGGCAAACACGATCCGGCCCTTCTCCACGTTCCGCCCCAACTCTTATATAAGACATAAGACATTTGACGCGTGACCATATTGCGATTAGAATCCCGTCCAAGCAGTGAAGCAGTGTCCGGAACAGCAGCCTCGGCGTGCCTGGAAAGCCCTTCCCCTGAAACGCAATCTCAGCAGGTCCCCCCATGCTTGAAAACTTTCGTGCTCACGTGGCCGCCCGCGCCGCGCTCGGTATTCCTCCCCTGCCGCTGACGGCCCAGCAAACCGCCGAACTGGTGGAACTGCTGACGAACCCGCCCGCCGGCGAAGAGCAGACGCTGCTCGACCTGATCACCCACCGCGTTCCGGCCGGCGTCGACGAAGCCGCTCGCGTGAAGGCCGGCTTCCTGGCCGCCGTCGCGAAGGGCGACACCGCATGCCCGCTGATCTCGCGCGAACGCGCGACCGAACTCCTCGGCACGATGCTCGGCGGCTACAACATCCAGCCGCTGATCGAGCTGCTGTCCGACGAAGCCGTGGCCGCCGTAGCCGCCGACGCGCTGAAGAAAACCCTGCTGATGTTCGACCAGTTCCATGACGTGAAGGAACTCGCCGACAAGGGCAACGCGCACGCGAAGGCCGTGCTGCAGAGCTGGGCCGACGCCGAATGGTTCACGAGCCGTCCGGAAGTGCCGGAAAGCCTGACCATCACCGTGTTCAAGGTCACGGGCGAAACCAACACCGACGACCTGTCGCCGGCGCCGGACGCCACCACCCGCCCCGACATCCCGATGCACGCGCTCGCGATGCTGAAGAACGCGCGCCCGGGCATCACGCCGGAAGAAGACGGCAAGCGCGGCCCCGTCAAGTTCATCGAATCGCTGAAGGAAAAGGGTCACCTGGTCGCGTACGTGGGCGACGTGGTCGGCACCGGCTCCTCGCGCAAGTCGGCCACCAACTCGGTGCTGTGGTTCACCGGCCAGGACATCCCGTTCGTCCCGAACAAGCGCTTCGGCGGCGTGTGCCTCGGCGGCAAGATCGCGCCGATCTTCTACAACACGATGGAAGATGCCGGTGCGCTGCCGATCGAGCTCGACGTGTCGCAAATGAACATGGGCGACGTGGTCGAACTGCGCCCGTACGAAGGCAAGGCGCTGAAGGACGGCAAGGTCATCGCCGAATTCCAGGTGAAGTCCGACGTGCTGTTCGACGAAGTGCGCGCCGGTGGCCGCATTCCGCTGATCATCGGCCGCGGCCTGACCGCGAAGGCGCGTGAAGCGCTCGGCCTCCCGCCGTCGACGCTGTTCCGCCTGCCGCACCAGCCGGCCGACAGCGGCAAGGGCTTCTCGCTCGCGCAGAAGATGGTCGGCCGCGCGTGCGGTTTGCCGGAAGGCCAGGGCGTGCGTCCGGGCACGTACTGCGAACCGAAGATGACGTCCGTCGGCTCGCAGGACACCACGGGCCCGATGACCCGCGACGAACTGAAGGACCTCGCGTGCCTCGGCTTCTCCGCCGACCTCGTGATGCAGTCGTTCTGCCACACCGCCGCTTATCCGAAGCCGGTCGACGTGAAGACGCACCAGACGCTGCCGAACTTCATCAGCACGCGCGGCGGCATCGCGCTGCGTCCGGGCGACGGCGTGATCCACTCGTGGCTGAACCGCATGCTGCTGCCCGACACCGTCGGCACCGGCGGCGACTCGCACACGCGCTTCCCGATCGGCATCAGCTTCCCGGCAGGCTCCGGCCTGGTCGCGTTCGCGGCCGCCACCGGCACGATGCCGCTCGACATGCCGGAATCGGTGCTGGTCCGCTTCAAGGGCAAGATGCAGCCGGGCGTCACGCTGCGCGACCTCGTCAACGCGATCCCGCTGTACGCGATCAAGCAGGGCATGCTGACCGTCGCGAAGCAAGGCAAGAAGAACATCTTCTCGGGCCGCATCCTTGAAATCGAAGGGCTGCCGGACCTGAAGGTCGAGCAGGCGTTCGAGCTGTCGGATGCGTCTGCGGAGCGTTCGGCTGCCGGTTGCACGGTGCGCCTGAACAAGGAACCGATCATCGAATACCTGAATAGCAACATCACGCTGCTCAAGTGGATGATCGCGCAGGGCTACCAGGATCCGCGCAGCCTGCAGCGTCGCATCGCGGCGATGGAACAGTGGCTGGCCGACCCGCAACTGCTCGCGCCGGATGCCGACGCCGAATACGCGGCCGTCATCGAGATCGACCTCGCCGACATCCACGAGCCGATCGTCGCATGCCCGAACGACCCGGACGACGTGAAGACGCTGTCCGAAGTCGCCGGCGCGAAGATCGACGAAGTGTTCATCGGCTCGTGCATGACCAACATCGGTCATTTCCGTGCCGCGTCGAAGCTGCTGGAAGGCAAGCGCGACATTCCGGTCAAGCTGTGGGTCGCGCCGCCGACCAAGATGGATCAGAAGCAGCTGACGGAAGAAGGCCACTACGGCGTGTTCGGCACGGCCGGCGCGCGCACCGAAATGCCGGGCTGCTCGCTGTGCATGGGTAACCAGGCACAGGTGCGCGAAGGCGCGACGGTGATGTCGACGTCGACCCGCAACTTCCCGAACCGTCTGGGCAAGAACACGAACGTGTACCTCGGTTCGGCGGAACTGGCGGCGATCTGCTCGCGTCTGGGCAAGATCCCGACCAAGGAAGAGTACATGGCCGACATGGGCGTGCTCACCGCGAACGGCGACAAGATCTATCAGTACATGAACTTCGACCAGATCGAAGACTTCAAGGAAGTCGCCGACACCGTGCAGATCTAAGCGTGCTGTCGCGCTGCGGCGGGTCGCTCCCGTCGTGGCGACACTCACTAGCGCCGCAGGCTGAATGCCTGCGGCGTTTTTTTTGCCCATCCGGTTTGATCGTGAATGATTGCCGGCGGGATCACTGGAATGCGGTCATCCCTCCCCGGCCGGATATGCACGTTGACATAGGAACCGATTGATCCATATAATCACGCCAAATTGCACGAGATTTCACTCATGGCACATCCGACCAGTCTTGGACGTCCACGCGAATTCGAGTTGGACGATGCCGCGCGCGACGCGATGCAGGTCTTCTGGGACCGCGGCTACGAAGGCGCATCGCTGCCGGATCTGATCGCAGGCACCGGCTTGTCGCGCGGCAGCCTCTACAAGGCGTTCGGCGACAAGAAAGGACTGCTGCTGGCGGCGCTCGACCTGTATATGGCCGACGGGCTCAAGGCAACAGCCGACCTCCTCTCGCAGCCGGGCGCGGTGAAGGACGCCATTCGGCAATCGCTGCTGCGCTATGCGCGCCTGTCCGTCGGCGAGGCCGGCCGGCGCGGGTGTCTCGCGGTCGCGATGACTACTGAAATGGCGTCCCGCGATCCGGATGTCGCGGAACGCACGGCACGCATGTTCCGCCGTTTGCAGCAGCTTTATGCCGGTGCGATCGTGCGCGGACAGGCAAGCGGCGAGATTCCCGAACGCGACGAACAGGCGCTCGCACGTTTCCTCGTCTGCCAGGTCGAGGGCATGCGCGTACTCGGCAAAACCGGTGTATCGGAAGCCGACATGCTCGCGCTCGTCGACAACACGATGCGCGTTCTCGATTAATTTTTTTGGCCAATTTGGAACTGATTGGTCCCATATGGAGGCTCACCCATGACCCAAAGCGATTCTGTCTCGCCCGACCCGCGGCGCTGGGCAATGTTCTCGGTCCTGCTCGTCGGCGCATTCCTGCCTCCGCTGGACTTCTTCATCGTCAATGTTGCGCTCCCGTCGATCCGGGCGGAATTGGGCGCATCGTCTTCGGCCGAGCAATTCGTCATCTCGTCGTACGCGGGCCTGTACGCCGTGACGCTGATTACCGGCGGGCGGCTCGGCGACTTGTTCGGGCGAGGACGCATGTTCTTTCTCGGGCTGCTCGGATTCGCGACGGCATCGGTGCTGTGCGGCCTCGCGAGTTCGCCGTGGACACTGATCGTGGGCCGTGCGTTGCAAGGTCTGACGGCGGCCATCATGGCACCGCAGGCGCTCGCGTCGATCCAGGCGATCTTCCCCGAATCGGAAAAGCCGCTCGCGCTCAGCCTGTATGGCGCGGTCTTCGGCCTCGCCGCGGTCGTCGGGCAGGCACTCGGCGGCATTCTGATTTCGCTGAACCTGCTTGGCCTCGGCTGGCGGACGATCTTCCTCGTCAACCTGCCGCTGGCGATCCTTGTCGTGCTGTTCGGCATCCCGCTGCTGAAGGAAACGCGCGCACAGCATGCGCGCAAGCTCGACCTCGGCGGCACGGCGCTGTCGATGGCAACGCTGGGCGCGCTGGTCGTGCCGCTGATCGAGGGGCGCGACGCAGGCTGGCCTGTGTTGGCGTGGCTGTCGCTGATGGCGGTACCGGCGCTCGGATGGTTCTTCTGGCGCTACGAGGGCCGGCTCGCCCGCAGCGGCGGCGCCCCGTTGCTCGATCCGGCCGCGCTGCGCGCACCGGGTCTGGGCCGCGCGCTGCTGATCGCGCTGTTGTTGTACTCGATCGGCGCGTTCTTCCTGCTGTTTTCGATCTATCTGCAAAGCGCGTTGCATGTCGATGCGCTCAGCGCGGGCCTCGTGTTCCTGCCTTTCGGCGTAGGCTTTCTGCTGGGGCCCTTGTCGACGCCGTACTGCTCGCGCTTCCTCGGCGCATACGTCAATCCGTTCGGCATGGGTCTCGAGGTCGCAGGGCTCGTCGGCCTGGCCGGGTTGATCGCCGCGACTCCGCGCGGCATGCCGCTCGCCGCGATCCCGCTTGCCGCCGTTCTGTTCATCATCGGTTTCGGGCAAGGGCTCGCGCTGCCGACGCTGATGCGAATGGTCACCGGCCGCGTCGCACCAGCGCTGTCGGGCATGATCGCCGGCATCGCCAGTTCGACGCTGCAGGTCAGCACGTCGCTCAGCGTCGCGATCATCGGCGGCATTTTTTATACGGTCCTCGGCTCGCGCCAGGATCCCGCCGCGATTGCGCACGCGTTCATCGTCGCGATTCTCGGTATCGCGTTCTTCCTGAGCATCGGCGCCGGGTTGGGCATCTCGCTCGGCCGGACATCGGCCGCGCGCCGCCCCGCGCACACCCCAACCGCTTTCCGCACCGAACGCAACGGGCCGTGACGCCGGCCGCCGCCTGAAACCGGTCGTGCGCCGCGCCGCACGATGCCGCTTGTTCCGTCGGTCCGACATGGAGGATGCACATGTACTTCGTCGTTTCCTATCGCCGAGCCGCAGGCACGCGGTTCGATTCCCGCTATTACGTCGAGCAGCATATCCCGCTGGTCGAGAAAACCTGGAGGCAATACGGGCTCGAATACATCGACGCGTTTTTCCCGTCACGAGAGGACAGCGAACTGATCGTCGTCGCCATGTGCCGCTTTCGCGATCGGGCCGCGCTGGATGCCGCGTTCGCGTCCCCGGAGACGGCGCGCGTCATGGCCGATGTCGACGCGTTCACCGATATCGAACCGGACCGGTGCATCGCGGAAGCGCTCGCGCCCGCCGAGTAACGCCCGATGGCGGTCCGGCACCGTCGCTCGCATGCGCGACGGCGCTGCGAAGCCTGCGCAATGCCGGTCTCGTCAGAGCAGCCCCATCATGGATGCCTTCAGCGTCGCCGCGGCGCGCGTCGAACATTCGAGCTTGCGGAACGCGTTCTCGACGTGGGTGCGCACCGTGCTCGGACTGACGTTCAGCGCCTGCGCGACCGCCTTGTTGCTTGCGCCTCGCGAAATCGCGCGCAGCACGTCGATTTCCCGCGCGGACAGGCGCGGGCCGTCATGCTGCGCGCGACGCGCGCCACGCGGGATGGCAGGCGCCTTCTCCGACAGCAGCGCACTCACCGCTTCGCCACATAGCCGGCCGCGTGCGACTTCTTCCTTCAGCACGTTCGCGGCCGCGGCGTCGCTCAATGCCGCGCGCCATGGACGCGCCGAGCGCAATGCAACCCACGCCACCGACGCCGCCAGCACACGCGCTTCCAGCGCCAGCGCCGGAGCACGCACACCGCGAAAATAGCCGGAACCGTCCTGCCGTTCGTACGCATGCGACGCGAGCATCGCGGCTTCGCGCAACGCACCGGTCTGCCGGCCCGCACGCTCGGTCCAGTAGGGCACGAGACGCACCTTTTCCCAGGCGCCGGCAGGTAACGGCGTCGGCAGATTCCACACGCCGTTCGCCACGGCGGCCCGGCCCATGCCGTGAATCAATCCGGCCCGGTAGACGAGTTCGCGCGCCGCATCGTCCGACGACAGGCGGGCATGGCACATGGCTGCCGTCGCCGCGACCGATCGCGAAAAACCGGTCATCCACGGCAGTTTCAGATCGACGATGTCGGCGATCACCTCTGCCGACGTCGCGCGCTGCATGTCGGCCGTGATCAATTCGGTTTCGAACGCGTCGATCGAGATGCGCGCGAGCTCCGCCAACCAGCCGCCGGCCTGGCACGCCGCCATCCCGGCGACGGGTGCCGGATAGCGTGCTCCCGCGCGTTGCCCGATCAATTCCAGCGCGCGATCGACACCGTACGCACGACTGAACACCTCGAGATCGCCCGCCACCGCGACGATCGACACGGGCGCCGGGACCTGTTCATGCACGAGCCCCGCAGGCAGTCCATTGCCATCCCACGCTTCGAAAATGTGACGCAGCGCGGTTTCCGTCGCGTTCGACAGCCCCAGTATTCGTGCGACTTCGCCCGAGACTTCGCAGTGAATCCGCGCAAGCGGCAACATCGCGGCGCCGGCGCGCCCGAGCGCCTCGGCCATGCCGGCCCTGCTTTCGAGCATTGAACTGCGGATAGCGACGTCGTCGCCGAACAACTGCGCGAAACCGGCCGCGTTAGCCGTGCAGCCCGACCAACGCAGCAGCGCGACCTCGCGGACCGTATCGCAAATCGCAGCGTCGAACCCTGTCGCTTCCGCGAGCCGCACCGCCAGCCAGGCGGTACGCAGAGAATGATCGGTCGGTTGCCCCATACTCAGATCGCCGATAAAGGCCAGCGCCCTGACGGAGTCGAATATGCGCAGCGGCGCGTGCGGTGCTTCGGCGTCGAACATCGGATGGAGCGAAGAAATTCACCTGAACGAGCAAACGATCATACGCGACGATGTCGAGCCGCGCATGAGCTCGCGCCCCGCGCAAGCGCGCGTTGCGGACGACCGCAACCGTGAGCGATTGCACGTCGGCCGCGTGCCGTGACGCGCCTATCGCCCGCCCTCGGTCATCTGACCGATGGTGGACAGCCGGGACGATGGCGATACTCGAACGGTGGAAAGCCCGTCGCGTTGACGTGCCGATCATTGAAACCGTCACGCCGGCCGGAACGATGGCCCGGCGTACCAAGGAGCGCAAATGGTTGATCGTTACCCTGAATTCAGTCGTCCCGGCGAAGAGCAATGGCTCAAGCGATATTATTTTTCGCGAGCGATATTCTCGGCGATCTGGGTCGTGCTGGCTTTTTCCGTCGGTCGCCAAAGCGCAGCCGCAGCAGCCATACTGCTCGTCGTCTATCCGGCCTGGGACGCTGTGGCCAACTTCGTCGACGGGGAACGCAGCGGCGGGATGGCCAGTAACCGCACGCAGACCGTCAACGTCGCGATCAGCGCAATCACGACGGTCGCGGTGGTTCCGGCGCTGAATGCCGGAATGGGCGCCGTGCTCGCGGTATTCGGTGCGTGGGCGATCGTCTCCGGTGTACTGCAGCTCGGCACCGCCGTCCGTCGCTGGAAGCATTTTGGCGCGCAGTGGGCGATGATCCTGAGCGGCGCGCAATCTGCGCTGGCCGGCCTGTTCTTCCTCGCGCAGCGCCACGCTGCCGCGCCGCAGCCGATCGGCAGGATCGCGGGGTACGCGGCGGTCGGCGCAATCTATTTTCTGATCTCGGCGATCTGGCTGCAGGTACGGCAGACGAGACGCAAGGTTTCATGAGCGCCGTGCATGCAGCCAAGCGCGCACCGCACGCGACATGCGCGCGGCCCCGATGCAGGACACGGCAATCCGCAGTGTCTGCCGGGTGAACCGACGCGTGCGTCACCGCATGCACGACGCCGCGAGCTTGCCGACCGAGATCACCGCCTGCTCGATCTCCGGCGACCACGGGCTGCTGTAGTTCAGCCGGATGAAGTTCCGGTAGTTGTCGGTGATCGAGAACATGTAGCCGGGCCCGATCGTGATCCCCTGCTCCAGCGCGAGCTGGTACAGGCGCATCGCATCGACCGTCGGCGGCAACTCGACCCACAACACGTACCCGCCCGCCGGGCTCGAAATGCGCGTGCCCTCCGGAAAGAACCGCGACACCATCGCGCGCATCAAATTCGCCTGCTGCGCATATGCTTTGCGCAAACGTCGCAGGTGATGCTCGTAGCCGTCGCGTTCAAGAAACTCGGCGATCGCGAGCTGCGGCAGCGGCGGCGTCGCCAGCGTGTTCAGGAACTTCAGCTTCTCGACCTGATCGCGATAACGGCCCGGCAACGCCCAGCCGATCCGGTACGCCGTCGTCAGGCTCTTCGAGAACGACGCGCAGTGCAGCACGATCCCGTTGCGGTCATGGGACTTCAGCGTGCTCGGGTGCGCATCGCCGAAATACAGTTCGTTATACACACCGTTCTCGA